>JAQAZZ010000034.1:0-5632 GCA_032127075.1 Micrococcales bacterium
GATGGACGCCGCACCGCTGACCTTCTACTGCGGATTCGATCCCACCGCCCCGAGCCTCCACATCGGCAGCCTGGTGCAGATCCTCACCGCCAGGCGGCTGCAGGACGCCGGCCACCGGCCGCTGGCGTTGGTGGGCGGGGCCACTGGACTGATCGGCGACCCGAAGGAGACCGGGGAACGCGTCCTGAACGACCCGGCCACGGTGGGGGAGTGGACCGGCCGGATAGAAGGGCAGTTGCGCCGCTTCCTCGACTTCGACGGTCCGGCGGCTGCGCGCGTGGTGAACAACTACGACTGGATCAGCAGCCTTGGCACCATCGAGTTCCTGCGTGATGTGGGCAAACACTTCTCGGTCAACCGCATGCTGGACCGGGAGGCGGTTGCCGTACGGCTCGCGGGCAGCGGCATCTCGTTCACCGAGTTCTCCTACCAGGTGCTGCAGTCCTACGACTTCCTGCACCTGTTCCGCGCGCACGGCTGCGAGTTGCAGACCGGTGGGTCCGACCAGTGGGGCAACCTCACGGCGGGGGTGGACCTCATCCGACGGGTCACCGGCGGGCATGTCCACGCGCTGACGACACCGCTGCTGGTGAAGTCGGACGGGCAGAAGTTCGGCAAGACCGAATCCGGGACGGTGTGGCTGGACGACGACCGCACCAGTCCATATGCGTTCTATCAGTTCTGGTTCAACGCCGACGACCGCGACGTCATCCGCTGGCTCAAGGTGTTCAGCTTCAAGCCCCGCGCCGAGATCGAGGAACTTGCCCTCGCAACCGAGCAGCGTCCCGGCGCCCGCGAGGCGCAACGGGCGCTGGCGGCGGAGATGACCACGATGGTGCACGGCGCGGCGGCCACCGAATCGGTGATCGCGGCATCGGCGGCACTGTTCGGCCGGGGCGACCTGGCCGCCTCCGATCCTGCGACTCTCGCCGCGGCGCTCGCCGAGGCGCCGCTCTACACGGCCACCGCCGAAGATGTCGAGGATGGTTCGGCGTCCTTCGCCCACTTGTTCGCCAAGTCCGGGCTGGTGAGGGGAACCGGTGCCGCCCGACGGACGATCGGCGAGGGCGGGGCGTACCTCAACAACGAACGGATCACCGACATCGGGCAGCGGGTCAGCCGCGACGATCTCCTGCACGGCCGCTGGCTGGTTCTGCGCCGCGGCCGCAAGTCGATGGCCGGGGTGGACGCAGCAGTGCTGGGCGACTGACACCCGCCGAGGTGGAGTTCCCCATGTCTCGGCCACGGTCACGGTCGAGCATGACGCGGATCACCATCGACGGCAGTTAGACGCCGTCGGGTCCGGGTAGACAGAAGTCCGGAGGTGATTCCACAATGACCCACTCGCGTCCCGGGACTGAGCCGCTGACTGTTCTGCTACCCGCCCACAACGAGGCTGCGACCATTGCGCTGGCGATCAAGAGTCTTCAGGACCAGACCTCCCCGCCGGAACGGATCATGGTGGTGGCGGACAACTGCTCGGACAACACCGTCCGGATCGCGCTCGACTGCGGCGCGGAGGTGTTCACGACGGTTGGCAACACAGACAAGAAGGCCGGTGGACTGAACCAGGCGCTGCGGAAGTTGCTCCCGATCGCCGGTGCGGACGACCTGTTCATGATCATGGACGCCGACACCGTGCTGGAGGAGGCCTTCATTGCCACGGCTCGCGCGGAACTGGTGGCGGATCCGGATCTCGGTGCGGTCGGCGGACTCTTCCTCGGGGAGAAGGGCGGGGGTATCGTCGGCGCCCTGCAGCGCAACGAGTACCTGCGCTACCAGCGGGACATGGCACTCCACGAGGACCGGGTCATGGTCCTGTCCGGCACCGCGTCGGTCTTCCGGGCCGCCGCGTTGAAGGCTGTGGCACATGAGCGCGGCTCCACGCTGCCGGGACTGTTCGGCCAGGTGTACGACACCGCTGCCCTGACGGAGGACAACGAGCTGACCCTCGCGCTGAAGACCCTCGGCTGGCGCATGGTGTCGCCGGAGCGGTGCCGCAACGTGACCGAGGTCATGCCCACCTGGCGCGACTTGTGGAAGCAGCGCGAGCGCTGGCAGCGCGGCGCTATCGAGAACCTGCGGGCCTACGGGTGGACGTCTACCACCCGCAAGTACTGGCTGCAGCAACTCGGCATCGCCTACGGGGTGCTGTCCCTGAACCTCTTCCTGCTGATGACCGTCCTGATGGTGCTGTCCGTCGATGCCGTGGCCTTCAGCCCCTTCTGGCTGACGCTCTCGGCCGCCTTCGTCTTGGAACGGGTGGTGACGGTCTGGACCGGCGGGCGGCGGGCACGGATGTTGGCGGCCGTTCTTCTGGCGGAGATCGTCTATGACGTATTCATCCAAGCGGTCTTCGTGAAGTGTGTTGCCGATGCGCTGATCGGCAGGTCGGCCGACTGGCACCACGTGGAGAGGGAGGCGATGGCATGAGCAGGTCTATTGAGCTGTTCACCCGCGGACGCATGGTTCCCACGTTGCTCGTGGCGGCCGCAATGGTGGCGCTGGTGGTGCTGGTACTCAATGCGGGGGCATTCCCGCAGGTGCGGGAGTCGGGGTTGTTCGCCGGCCTCCAGTTCATCGTGGCGGCCAACACAGTCGTCTACGCGTTCCTCGGCTCCATGAAGATCGGGGCCAAGCGCACCCGGCGTCGCCGGGCACCGGTCCGGGTGGACTGACGCAGTCGCGCGAACGGCGGCGGCGTCGCCACAGGACGTTCACCACTGCGATTCGATGAGTGCGTGGTCGCCGCCCGTGAGCCAGCCGTCCCGGGTTGCGGACTCCCGTGCGGCTGCCGACGTGGACCGGTTCTCCGACAGCCGCCAGTCGGTCTCTTTGTCGAACTCGAACCACACGACGGCCCGTGCGCCATCGGCCCTGGCGCGGGCGAACAGCTCCACGATCCAGTCGGCCTTCCCGCCGCCGGGAGCGCATCCCACCTCCGCGATCAGCCAGGGTTTGCCGGGGGCGATCCGGCCCAGAGCCGCCACGGACGGGGCGAAGACGTCGTCGTATCCCTGCCAGCCCCAGGATCGGGTGGAGCCCCAGTTGTACCCGTCGAGCGCGACCAAGTCGACGACGTCGTCGCCGGGGTACACCTCGGCCATGGGGAGTTGCCCGCCCGATTCGACTATCGGGTTCCAGACCCAGACGGCGTTGTGGGCGCCTTCCTGGGCGAAGAGGCCGACCACGTGCCGCCACGCCGCCGAATACTGCGCTGCAGTGTTGCCGTTGACCCCCGGCGACCACGGCCGCCAATCGCCGTTCATCTCGGGTGCGAAACGGATCAGCACCTTGTGGCCGAAGTCGTCCACTTGGGCCGCCCAGCGCCGGATCAGGCCGTCGTGTTCGCCGGCGATGATGCTGCGCAGTCGGTAGTCGGGCTGGTCCACACCGCCGGTCCAGGAGTCCCAGGGCTCCCAGGCGATCAGCGGGGAGCCGCCCCGCTCGACGATCAGGTCGGCCATCCGGCGCGGGAAGTCGGGGGCATGGGCGAAATCGGCGAAGAGGCCCACAACCCCCGCGCGGAAGCCGAGCTGTGATTCCGCCCGGTCCCAGGAGTCCTCGTCCCAGACGTTGAGTCCCACGACTGCTGCGCGGCGGTCGGCCCCCAGGGCTGTGGGCGGCGACGCGGGGGCCGTGGGCGACAGGGATGCGGGCAGATTCCCGTCGGGTCCCGTATCTCCCGGCCACGTGAACGAGCCGCCGGCCGCCGGCGCGCCCACTGCAGAACCCCCCTTGGCGGCCAACTTCCGCGCCGCCTTTCGGCGGGCGGCGGCGCTGCTGCGCACGACGGCCCGGTGCACCGCGCTGCGGGCTGCCGCCCTGCGTGCGGACTGTCTGGCCTTGCCAACCCGGGCTGCACGCGCCGTTGCGATGATCGGGTTGTCGGCGTCCGGCGCACGTAGGACGATCCGGTGACGGACCACCGCGCGCGCCCGGGCCCGATAGCCCGCAGCACCGGCATTGTGCCGCTTGACGGTGCGAACCTTCGTCCGCAGTGTTCGGGACTTCCCGACTGTTTGGCCCGCACCAGCACCAGCGGCGGGGATGTCGACTTCGGGAACGGCCGCAGTCGTCGGGAACGCGACTGTGGGCATCAGGAGACCCACAGTGCCCACCAGGACACCCGTCGCGCTTGCCCTCAGTCCCATGTCAATCCCGCATTCCGACCCTGACGACTCCCAGCCAGGGCATCTCCCAGTCAGGGCATCGGCTGCGGTCGGTCCGCACCTGAGTCGTCCTCTGCGCGTATCGCATCACAGTGGCGGCGGTGATGCGTATCACTCGCTCAACATGTTGGGCCGGCTCTCATGGGGGAAGCCCCTACTCGAGGCCGCCGTGACCACCCGCTCAAGGGGGTGGGCGGCGGGGAACTGAGAGGAGCAGGTGTCATGTACAACAACCCAGTTGGCGGTGCAGGCGGCGCGGCCGCAGGATCGGGAGCCTTGGCCTACACGGGCACGAACTCGCTGGCGCTGTCCGCCCTGGCCTTTGCCATCATCGGCGCCGGGATCGTGGCGGCGCGTTTCGGCTATGGGACCGCGGCACCGGTTGGGGACTGACCTCGATCCGAGGCCCTTCTTGTCACCCGCGGGCGACAAGAAGGGCCTCGGCGGGTCGGCGGGCACCCGTCCGGCCGGGCGCGCGCCACACGGCTCGAGGCCGGGCCCGGATCGTTGCAGCCGTCGGGAACAGTCCACGGGCCGACTGCGATGAACCCCATGGAGGCGATCGCCGCCAGAGTCCGTCATCCGCTCAAGATCGGTCTGTTCCACGCCTGTGGACATGTCCGAAGGGCGGGATTTGACCCACTCGGATCGACCGCCTAGAGTTGGGCTCGTTCCGAAGAAACGGGTCACACCGGATCGGCGGAGCCACCAGTCGGGATTCTTCCCGGCCACCCAAGAAGGTTGCTTAGCGGATTTGACTTCGGTCAGTTCGAGACGTAACTTAGAGGGGTTGCCCCGAGAAAACAGCCGCAAGGCTCAATCTCGGTGCGCGTCCGCTCCTTGAGAACTCAACAGCGTGCCGAAAGTCAATGCCAAGCAAAACCCCGTCTCTGGGGCTGGCCGCAAGGTCGGTTTCCGAGATGGATTCCTTTGGTGGCAGTGAACGTCTTCGGACGGATCACTGCCTGCCAGATCGACCTCCGGGTCGTTTCCCGGCTACGGCCGGAACCATGAAACATACACGGAGAGTTTGATCCTGGCTCAGGACGAACGCTGGCGGCGTGCTTAACACATGCAAGTCGAACGAGAAGCTTCCTTCGGGAAGTGGATAGTGGCGAACGGGTGAGTAACACGTGGGCAACCTGCCCCTCGCACTGGGATAACTCCGGGAAACCGGAGCTAATACCGGATATTCATGACCCCAGGCATCTGGGGACGTGGAAAGGATTCTGGCGAGGGATGGGCCCGCGGCCTATCAGCTTGTTGGTGGGGTAATGGCCTACCAAGGCGACGACGGGTAGCCGGCCTGAGAGGGCGATCGGCCACACTGGGACTGAGACACGGCCCAGACTCCTACGGGAGGCAGCAGTGGGGAATATTGCGCAATGGGCGAAAGCCTGACGCAGCGACGCCGCGTGAGGGACGACGGCCTTCGGGTTGTAAACCTCTTTCAGCAGGGA
>JAQAZZ010000035.1:0-4183 GCA_032127075.1 Micrococcales bacterium
CACGATGTTCGTGGAGATGGAGTTCGCCACGGCGTCGTAGGCGTAGGTCACCTTGTAGGTGCCCGCCGACCACGTGTAGCCGGTCTCGGCGCGGTTGCCACCGTTGCCCAGGTCCGACATTCCGAGGTAGATCTCGTTGCCAGAGTTGGCACCCTTGAACCGCACACCCGCAGCCTCTGTCAGGCCCGAGTAGCCAGGGGTCACGACGGGGTCGTTGGCCGGCGCGTCGACGACCTGGCAGGTCTCGTCGAAGACCTTGGTCTCACCGGTGCCGGGGACGAACTCGCCGACCTTGCCGTCGCCGTGCTCCAGGTGCTTGGCATAGGCGGCCTCGGCGACGTTGATCATGTGGTAGCTGCCGTTGCCTTCGAAGTGACACAGGTCAACCTTGGCCTGGCCGGGACCCGCGGCGGCAGGGGCTGCGGTCAAGGCCAGTGCGGCGGCGCCGACCATGGCCAACAGGGACTTCTTCATATGGGGCTCCTTCCGTGGCCGCGCCTCGGATGTGATCCTCCGTGCTCCACGCGGCACAACAAGGAACTGCCCCCCGGGTCACACGACAAACCCAGCCGCTCTGTGATCTGGGCAACACGGCCGACCTGCTGGCGTCCGGGCACCACAAGCCCGCGCGCTCACAGGTCACTTGGGCAGCCCGCGTGTTCCAGGTACTGGTCAAGAGGCCGCGCCCGGGGCCGCCAGCAGTCCACTACCTGCGCGAAGAACCGGAGGCGCGAAGAACCGGAGGTCTGGCTCGCGCTGTTCGCGTCGGGTATGCGCGTCCGGCTTGGGTCGGGGTTTCCGCGGCATCCGCCCAGCCGCCGCCGGCGGCTACTCGTGGACTCTTCCGACGTCGGCGGCTACTCGCGCACTCTGCCCGGCCTCAGTACCTCCGCCGATTGACCGGTCACGATTCGCCGCGGCGGATAGCGTCCAGCCAGTCGCCGCCGTCCGCGTAGTCGGCATCAGAGAGGCCCGGGGGCACGTCGGTCGGCTGGCCGTCCCAGCGGGGGTAGGAGCCCAGGAACAACACATCCGCGCAGACCCGGCGCAGGCCCAGCAGCGCCTCCCCGACCCGGACGTCGTTGACGTGGCCTTCCACATCCACCGAGAAGCAGTAGTCACCCAACGCATGACGGGTCGGCCGGGACTCCACGCGGGTCATGTTGATTCCGCGTACGGACAGTTCGGTGAGGATCTCCATCAGCGCGCCGGAACGGTTGGCTTTGATGAACAGCACCAGGCTGGTCTTGTCGGCGCCGGTGGCGGCGGGCAGCCCCCCGGGGCGCTCCACCTTCACGAAACGGGTCACGGCCTCGCGGTTGTCCGCGATGTCCTCGGCCAGGCTCTTCAGCCCATACCGCACCGCGGCCGCTGCCGTGCCGATGGCAGCGTCGAAGGGGACATCGACGTTCTCCGCGAGCGATTGGGCGGCGGCGGCCGTGGAACCCGTGTGGACCACATCGGCCCCGGGCAAGTTGTCGTGGATCCACCGGCGGCACTGCGCCGCCGCATGGGGGTGGGTGCCGACAACCCTCACTGGACCTTCGCCCGCGTCGGGGCGGCGCATCAGCACGAACCGCACGGGGATGGCGATCTCCCCGGTGATCCGCAGCGGCGGCTGCGCGGCCAGCTCGTCGAGAGTGCCCGAAACCGAGCCCTCCACCGAGTTCTCGATCGGCACCACCGCGGTCGTGGCGCCACCGGACCTCACCAAGTCGAGCGCGGCAACCACCGATCCGGCTGGTTGCGCGTCGCGGTCGGCCAGCTCGGGCATGGCGTGCACGGCCATCTCGGCGAACGTCCCCGGCGGCCCCAGGTAGACCAGCCCGGCGTCGCTCACGACTGTCCCGACTTCGAAGTTGCCCCGGTCCCAGTCCCAGGTCCAGTCCCAGTCCCGGTCCCAGTCATGAGCGCTTGCCCTTCATCGCCTGCGTGATCGCCATGGACTCTTCTGGGGACAGTTCCCGCTGGGTGCCGTCATCCGGCGGCGGCACCTGCTTGAGATAGGAACGGGTCTCGCTGCGGCCATGGATCGCGGTCAACACGAAACCTTTCCCGCGGTCGTCCAGCACCGCAGCGCTGAAGGAGAGCCGGCCGCCCAAGTCTTCGAAAGCGTCGTAGCGGACCACGGATACCCGAGAGAAGCCCCCGGCCGCCCCTGCCGATGCCGCTGCCGAAGCCGCCTCCGTCGTTGCCTCGGAGAGTTCGTCGACCCGCTTGCGGAGGGCCGCCATCTCAGCCGGGCTCACCCCAGCGGGGGGCGTCCCCGCCGGCGCCGGGCGTTCCGCACCCTGTGTGGCTGCCTCCTGTTGCCCGGGTGCCCACCGCCGCGCCCTGCGCTCGACCACATCGGCGCGACGCAACGCGAGCGCCCCCACCGCAAGCGCCACCAGGGCCACAAGAAGCGCGACGATCTCCATCCGCTCAGGGTATCTGCACCCGCTGTGATCGACCGCCATCCAGCCACGGAATGACCCCGAAGCACACCCAGAGCCCTCCGCAACCTGCCCCGGCGGACTAGGGTGCTTCCCGTGCCGTCAGAACATCCCGGGGTCGCCGATCTCGGATACGCGCGGCTCGACACCGACCGGATGAAACGAACCGGAGATCCCGAGACGGTCTACGGCGCCGGGAAGACCGCCGAGCAGATAGCGGCGATCCTCAACCGCCTGCACACCGAGCACCCGGAACGGGCGATCATGGCGACCCGCACCACGCCCGAGGTCATGGACGAGGTGTGCCCGCAGTTGCCGGGGGAGCAGTTGCACCGCGACGACGATGCCCACGCCCTGGTGCTGGGCCCCCTGCCAGCGGCCGTCGGCAGTGTTGGGATCGTCAGCGCCGGCACCTCGGATGCGCAGGTCGCGGCAGAGGCCGCACTCACAGTCCGCGCCCACGGCAGCGCCGCCGAACGCATCACCGACGTCGGCGTCGCCGGCCTGCACCGGATCATGTCCGCGCGGGAGCGGCTGCAGGAATTCGACTGCCTCATCGTCGCCGCCGGAATGGAAGGTGCGCTGCCCAGCGTCGTCGGCGGCCTGACAGGGGTCCCGCTCGTGGCCGTGCCCACGAGTGTCGGGTACGGCGCCTCGTTCGGCGGCCTGGCTGCGTTGCTGGCGATGCTGAACTCCTGCGCCCCGGGCGTGGTGGTGGTCAACATCGACAACGGCTACGGCGCCGGCGTTCACGCCGCCCGGGTCGCCCGCCGAGCCCACCCGAGCTGACCGACGGCCGTTTCGCCGGGCCCGGGTCCGGCGAAGCCCCTGGCTTCGGCGTGCGGGTCCACGAAACGACCGCAACTGCTCGAAACGACCGATCCGGAACGGTCGTTTCGAACGTTTGCGGTCGTCCTGCCGAGTACGGGCCGCTGGACCTGCGGCAGGCTCTCGCCCGACAATCGAGGGGTGAGCACTGGACCGGTCGTGCGAGACGGCTTGGCCGTCTACGCCGTCGGCAGTCCGCAGGGCGCGGCGACTCTGGTGTTCCCCTACCCGCACGCCTCCACCCTGCGGCCCATGGGCGAGGACCGCTTGACCGAGGTGCTGGCCGGGATCGGCCGCCGCGTGATCACATTCGATCCGCCGGGGGCCTACCGATCGACCCGGACCATGCGCGCAGACCTCGCCGAGATGCTCACCTGCGGCGAAGAGGCGCTGTCGGTCAGCGGCGCGGGAACACCGGTCGACGTTGTCGGGCACAGCATGGGCGCGTTGTGCGCACTCGCGTTCGCCGTGGAACGTCCTGAGATGGTCCGGCGCCTGGTCCTGATCGGCGGCTGTTCGGGGTTCCCCGCCGTGCGGCGGTGGAGCGTGCCGCACAACTGGAGCATGTGGCATGACCGGCAGTGGTGGCAGGCCATCTGGTGGGGTTCCCGCCAGATGACCGCAACGGGCTCCTTGGCGGTGCACAAGCGCCTCGACAACCTCATCGACGCCGCATCATACGTGGACACCAGCTTCGCAACCAGCCGGCTGGTCGAGCGGGGCGACTGGCGCCGCCCACCCCCGCCGCGCGCCCGCTGGCTGCGGTCGGTCCGCGCGATCGACTACGCCGAACGGCTCGGCGAGGTGCGTGCGCCGACGTTGATCCTGGTCGGCGGCCACGACCCCCAGACCCCCCTGCCCTGCTCCCGGGAACTCGCGGCGGGGATCCCCGACAGCACGATGCATGTCTTCGAACGAAG
>JAQAZZ010000036.1:0-9103 GCA_032127075.1 Micrococcales bacterium
CAGGCCGAAGGGCGCCACTGTGCGCCGCCCTGACAACAGCGACACCTTCATGGGCACGAGGAACTCCAACTCCCGGACCGCGCCGGCGCCGCCCCGATGAGCCCCCCGCCCCCGCTGCCGCGGCGGATTCCGAACCGGCGCACGCGCACCGGGAGGCGCCGTTCGAGAACCTCCGGGTCGGTCAGCCGCGAGTTGGTCATGTGGCTGTGCACCGCGTCGGTGCCGTCGAAACCGGGACCGGCACCGGTGCCGCCGCAGATGGTCTCGTAGTACTGGAACTCCTCGGTCCCGAAAGTGAGGTTGTTCATGGTCCCCTGCGAAGCTGCACAGGCACCCAGCGCCGCGAGCAGCGCATCGGTGATCAGCTGGCTGACCTCCACGTTGCCGGCGACCACGGCCGCCGGGTAGGCGGGGTCCAGCATCGAGCCCGCCGGGATTCTCAGCTCCACCGGTTCCAGACAGCCGTCGTTGAGCGGGATCTCGTCATCGACGAGGCATCGGAAGGCGTACAGCACCGCGGCGCGGGTGACGGCCCGGGGAGCGTTGAAGTTGTCGTCGCGCTGCGGCGCCGTTCCGGCGAAGTCCACGACCGCCCGGCGCGCAGCGTGGTCCACCCGCACCCGGACCTCGATGTTCGAACCGTCGTCGGTGTGGACGACATGATGCCCGTCGTGCAGATCGTCGATCACCCTGCGCACGCACTCGGCGGCGTTGTCCTGCACATGGCCCATGTACGCCCGCACGGTCGGCAGCCCGAACCGCTCGATGAGCGCCCGCAACTCCCGCGCGCCGTTGGCGTTGGCGGCGATCTGCGCCGTCAGGTCGTTCACATTGCGGTCCGGTGTGCGGGCGGGGTGGGGCTCCCGCCCCAGAAGCTCCCGCACGAGTTCTTCGTCGAAGGCCCCGTCGCGCACCACTCGCACGTTGCGCAGCAGGACACCCTCGTCGTGGATGGTCCGGCTCGTCGGCGGCATCGAACCGGGTGTGATCCCGCCGATGTCGGCGTGGTGGCCGCGGCTGGCCACGAAGAACAGCGGCCTCTCGCCGGTATCGCCGAATACCGGCGTGACGACGGTGACGTCGGGCAGGTGCGTCCCACCGTGGAACGGATCGTTGGTGGCGAACACGTCGCCCGGCCGCCACGATTGCCCGTGCTCATCGATGACAGCCCGCACGCTCTCCCCCATCGAGCCCAGGTGGACCGGGATGTGCGGGGCGTTGGCCACCAGACCGCCGCCGGGGTCGAAGATCGCGCAGGAGAAGTCGAGCCGCTCCTTGATGTTCACCGACCGGGAGGTCTGCTGCAGAGTGACACCCATCCGCTCAGCGACCGACATGAAGAGGTTGTTGAACACTTCCAGCATCACCGGGTCGACTTGCGTGCCCACTGACACCCTGCGCGGCCGGTCCACGACGCGCCTCATGTGCAGTTCGCCGCCGGGGAGAACCGTGGCCTCCCACCCGGGCTCCACGACTGTGGTGGCGACCGACTCGGCGATGATCGCGGGCCCCGCGACGTGCTGGCCCGCGGGCAGATCGTCGCGGCGGAAGACTGGCGCGTCGATGCTGCGCCCGCCGAGATGAACCTGCGCCCGGTCCACCGGCGCGGCCTCGGCGCCGGATGGCACGGGGAGCCGGAGATCCGGTGCATCACCACGCTCGATGGCCTCGACCGCGATCGCATCCACGACGACGGCACGGTCGGGCATGGTGAACCCGAAGCGCCGCTGATGGGCGGCGGCGAACTCGGCGCGCAGCCGGGCCGAATCGGCATGCTCCACTGCAAGCGCACTGTCGCTGCCCACATATTTCAGATGCACCCGCCGCTGTACCTCGATGCCCCCGGTGGCACCCTGTCTGCGGATCTCTTCCTCCGCTTCCTGCGCGGCGCCGTGCAGCAGATCGGCCAGTTCGGCGTCGGAGATCTCGGACAGGGAGACCTCGACGCTGCGCTCGCGAAGCAGTCGCGTGTCGGCCAGCGCCATACCCACCGCCGACAGGACCCCGGCAAGGGGATGGATCAACACCGACTTGATGCCCAGTTCGTCGGCCACCGCGCAGGCGTGTTGGCCCCCGGCGCCGCCGAAGCAGGCCAGGGCGTAGTCGGTCACATCATGGCCGCGGGAGATCGACACCTTCTTGATCGCGTTGGCCATGTTCGCCACGGCGATCTGGCGGAAGCCGTCGGCGATCGATGCCGTCGAACGGGTCTCTCCGGCGGCGCGCAGCAGTTCACCCGACACCTCCTCCCCCCGGGCAACTGCTGCCGCCACATCCATCGGCGCATCACGACGGGGGCCGAACGTGGTGGGGAAGAAGCCGGGTGGGATCAGCCCGAGCAGGACATTGCAGTCAGTGACGGTCAGGGGTCCGCCCCTGCCGTAGCAGGCAGGCCCCGGGTCGGCACCCGCCGACGCCGGACCCACGCGGTAGCGGCTGCCGTCGAAAGAACAGATCGAACCCCCGCCCGCGGCGACGGTATGGATGTCCAGCATCGGCGCCCGCAGTCGGACACCGGCCACCTCTGACTCCAAGGAGCGCTCCAACTCCGAGCCGAAGTGGGCCACATCGGTGGAAGTGCCGCCCATGTCGAAGGTGATGACCTTGTCCATACCGGCGGCCCGGCTCGTGCGGACCGCGCCTATCAGGCCGCCAGCCGGTCCGGAAAGGATCGCGTCCTTGCCGCGGAAGGCGGTGGCGCTGGCAAGCCCCCCGTTGGACTGCATGAACCGTAGGTCAACCCCGGGTAGTTCGGCGGCGATCCGGCGGGTGTACCGCAGCAGGATCGGCGACAGGTAGGCGTCCACGACCGCGGTGTCTCCCCGGCTCACGAACTTGATCAGCGAACTGCAGTCGTGGCTGGTCGAGACCTGGGTGAACCCGGCTTCCCGCGCCATGTCGGCCACCAGTTCCTCGTGGTCGTGAAACCGATAGCCGTGCAGCAGAACCACCGCGGCGCTGGTGCAGCCCCGTTGCCGCGCACGCAGCAGGTCGGCCAGCAGCTGCTCGGGCACCGGACGGCGCAGGACCGTGCCGTCCACCGCGACCCGTTCGTCCACCTCTACGACCTCGCGGTAGAGCGGCTGGGCACGGTGGATCGCCAGGTCGAACAGGCGTGGGCGGTTCTGGTAGCCGAGAAGCAGCGCGTCGGCCAATCCGGCGGTGATGACAAGCGCGGTGGGATCCCCGGTCCGCTCCAGCAGAGCGTTGGTGGCAACAGTGGTGCCCATGGTCACCGAGCTGACGACACCCTCCGGTATCGGGCCCTCGCGCACTCCGGTCAACCGCCGGATCCCCTCCATCGCGGCGTCCTCGTAGGCGCCCGGAGCCTCCGAAAGGAGCTTGACCACATGCGTGCGAGCGCGCGGGTCGGCCGCAACAACATCGGTGAACGTCCCGCCCCTGTCGATCCAGAAGCGCCATCCAGTCACGGGATCAGTCTGCCGGATTCGCCCCGCGGACGGACACTGCGCCGTCCACCCCATCCCCATCCGGCTGCCGGGTGAGCACCCACGCGGCAAGGAACGTCGTGATCGGCACCGCCGCGATGATTCCCAGCCCGCCCACAAGCGAGCGCACGATCTCCTGTGCGACCAGCTCGTTGGTCAGGGACTGCGCCAGCGGAGCCTCGGACATGATGAGGATCAGGAACAGCGGGAGGCTGGCGCCGATGTAGGCAAGGACGAGGGTGTTGACGGTTGCGGCCACATGGTCGCGGCCCACGCGCATTCCCGCAGACCACAGCCGGTGCAGAGGTATCCGGGGGTCCGCCCGGCGGATCTCCCACACCGCGGCCGCCTGGGTGACTGTGACGTCGTCCAGCACCCCCAGGGCACCGATCACCAGCCCGGCAAGGAACAGTCCGCGGAAGTCGATGCTCAAGTCCAGGCTGGAGTTCTGCAGGTACCAGGCGTCTTCGGTGCCCACGCCGGTGAACAGCGCAGCCGCAGTGAACGCCGAGCCCAGCAGCGCGGTCAGCAGAAGCGCCCCCACGGTGCCGATCAGGGCGACCCCGGTGCGGAGGTTGAAACCGTGCGCCAGACCCATCGTCGCGATCGCAATCGCTGACGCGCCGACCGCCGCAACCGCCGTCGGCGGTGTTCCCACCAACAGTGCGGGCAGTATGAACAGGGCCAGGATCAGCACCGAGACCGCGAGCCCACCCAGTGCTGCCACGCCTTTCCACCGCGACAGCGCCACGATGGCCGCTGAGAACAGAGCGACCAGGTAGAGCAACGTGCGGTCCCGTTTGACATCGACGAAACCGAAGATGGCGTCACCCGTGGTGGTATCCACGCTCACCCAGACGCCGCCACCCTCCCGCAGAATGGGACCGCCGTCCCCGGCGAGGACATCGATGCCCGACCGTTCGCCGGTGAACTCCCCCTCGGTCACCACAACCTCGATGCGCTGGCAGGCCGGATCGGGCGGATCGCAGTCGACGATGCGCTCCACGTCGCCCGCGACCGTTGTCACCGGACCCAGGGATGGCACCTCGTCGCGGGGCCAGAGCCACACCATCCCCGCAACAGTGGCAACGACCAGCGGGATGAGCGCCCACAGCACGTAGCGGCGCACATAGCGGGGAGTCGCAACATCCCCATGACGGTGACCCTCTCCCACGGCGCCCATCCTAGGCACTCGCAGCAGCAAGATCCGTCGCGCGGGAGTCGCCAGTCCCGTGGCGCTGCTAGCGTCTCGGCATGTCTGGTCACGGGTCACGGATCGACTTCGCCGCCCGCAACACACCCCTGCAGCGTGTGGACCGCCTCGGGGAGACCCTCGGGCTGCGCCCAGGCCGACTCTGGGTCAAACGCGATGACCTCACCGGCCTGACCGGTGGCGGCAACAAGGCACGCAAACTGGAGTACCTCGTCGCTGACGCTTTGGCGACCGGCTGCGACGTGCTGGTGACCGCCGGCGCGGCACAGAGCAACCACGTGCGGGCCACTGCGGCAGCCGCCCGCGCGGTGGGCATGGAGTGTGTCGCGGTGTTGTCGACGCTGGGAGCCCGCCACGAGCCAGAGGGCAACCTTGTCCTCGACGACCTTTTCGGTGTGCGGGTGGTCTGGACAACACCGCAGCGACGCAACGAGGCGCTCGCGCAGTCTGCCGACGTGCTGCGGCGCAACGGGCGCCGCCCGTACGTGATCCCGCTGGGTGGCACGAATGCCCTGGGTGCCTGCGGGTACGTCCAGGCGGCGGAGGAGATCGATCGAGACCTCAGCGGCGCCGCTGTGGTGTGCGCGGTCGGCACCGGCGGCACCCAGGCGGGCCTCGTTGTCGGGCTCGGCAGCTACGACCGGGTCATCGGGATCGACGTCGCGGCCGTTCCCGACCTGCACGGCCATGTACCCGGGGTAGTCGCGGAATGCGCGAACCGCCTGTCCCGGCCCCAGCCGAGCGGGCGCTGGTCGGTAGACACCCGCTACACCGACATCCCGTATGGCAAACCCTTCCCCGCGGTGGCAGAGTCCATCCGGCTGGCGACACGCACGACTGGCCTGGCACTGGATCCCGTCTACACCGGACGCGCGATGGCGGGCCTGATCGAGCTCGCGGCGGCAGGCCATCTCCCCGACACCGAAATCGTGTTCGTCCACACAGGTGGGCTGCCCGCCCTCTTCACGCGGCGCTACGCCGAATGGTTCTCGCTGCCGCAGGAATTCGCGCCACCCTCGCCGCCTGGCGACACCGAGGCCTGACCGCGGCCAACCGGCGGGCTACGGCAACTCCACCCGGCCGGTGCGCATCTTCCACAGGAAGTACTTCTCGAAAGCCAGCTTCATGGCATGGTTCTGTGGCCCGGGGATCATGACACCCTTCTTCTTCTTCGCCAGCATCTTGTCCCCGAGGATGAGCACACCGTTGTTGCCGGCGTCCATGACACAGATCGCGGGCATGTCGGCGAAGTTCTTCTCCGCAAGCTGCGGCTCGCCGCGAATCGCGGAAACGATGTTCTTCGCCGCGACCTTGGCCATCACCTCCGTCGGGAAGCCCGTCTTGGGGACTCCCACGGGCGTCGGAGTCGTCCAGGGGGCGACCACCTGCGCGGCGATTCCCGCCGCGTAGATGTCCGGATAGGCCTTGCTCTGGTAGGTGTCGTGAACGGGGATGTAGCCCTTGTCGTCCGACAAGCCCGGGGTGTTCTTCACAACTTCCTGGCCGACGAACGGCGGCACGATCATGGAGTACGCGAAGGGCAGTTCCTTGCCGTCGCCCAGTTTGACGTGGTCGGTGTCGATGTACTCGATCGACTCGTTGATCAGGTAGCCGATCTTCTCCTTCTTCAAGAACATGCCCAAGAGTTTCTCGCCACCGGGCATCCCGCCGATTCCGAAGTCCCCGAGGCACGGTTCGCTGCTGACGTAGGTCAACGGCACGTCTTTCTTGATCTTGTTCTTCTTCAGCTGGTGGGAGACGTTGAACAAGTACTCGTACGCTGCCCCGAAGCACCCGGCGGACTGTGTGGCGCCGATGACGATCGGCCCCGGCTTCTCGAGGAACTTCTTCCAGGCCTTCCGCGCCGCGATGGCATCTTCGAGGGTCGTGATGGTGGTGGTGTTCTCGAACCCCGGCACGATGTCGAAGTTGTTCTTGTAGCCAGTGGCGATCACCAGGTAGTCATAGGACTCCTTGCCCTTGGTGTGGGTGACCTTCTTCGCCCCCGGATCGATTGCCGTGGCTTCGGCGTGGATGAAGTTCACATCCTCCTTGTCGAAGGTCGGCTCCAGCCGGAAGGTGATGTCCTTCGCCTTCCGCTTGCCGAAGGGCAGCCAGATGAGCGACGGGTTGAAGAGGAAACGCGACGACGCGGACACCACCGTGACATCGACGTCGCCCTCCAACGCGTCTTTGATGTGGATCGCCGCATTCAGACCGGCGAAGTTGCCTCCGAGGACCAGCACCTTCTTGCGCATAGTCCCAACTTAGAGTCCCAGTGAGAGATTTCGACACCTGGGTGGGTGGATTCCTCGACCGATTCCACCCACCCATGCGCGCAGAACCTCCGGACCTGTGCCGGGTCTCGGATGCAGTCGCGGCACCAGTTCGGTGCGGCCCCGGCGTCGGACCCTGGGGCTATGTTCGGGCCATGGGTTCCAGGGGTTCGTCACCATCACCGCCACTGCGCAGACCGCGCGGCTCGAAATGGGTGATCACCGTCCCGGGAGCATCGCGGATGGCATGCGGACAGCCGGGGGTGGTGTTCCGACGGGTTGCCCACTCCACGGCCGAGCGGGCCTTCGAATCCCAGACGCACATGTGGTGGCTGGCCAGCCGGCCTGCGTGGGTGGCGCCCGGGTGGTACGACGCCCCGCTGCGCCCCGCAGTCCGCCACTTGTTGAGCCTGCCGCCGGGCCCCGAACTGGCCGCAGCTCTGGCAACAATCCCCGATACCGTCGATGCCTGCCCCGCCGACCACAGCGGTGAACTTGGACCCGCCGACCCACCCATCGGAGTGCCCGGCTCGCCGTGTGCGTGCATGGTGGTGGTCGCCGCTGCTTGGGACGCCCAGACGTCGTGGAGCGCAGAGCGGGCCCGCCGCGCCCTGACTGCGGCCGCCGGCAGCGAGCCGATCGTCTTGCCCGCAGCCGGGGCCGCCCCCCGGGTAGTCGATCCCGCCCGCGAGGAAATCGCCGCAGCCCTGCGCGGCTCCCCCGCCTCGACGGCCGCCCGCATCCACGCCGCCCGGCAGTCCGCCCGCATCCCCTTGTTGGGCAGCGGCGCCGAGGCGGGCGCCTGGTCGCGCACCACGGCCCAACTCATCGCCGCCGACCTCCAGGACTGCCCCGCCGACACCGCGGCCGACATCGCCGTCGAATTGGCCGGCAAGGTCCGCCAGCGGCACATCACGGGCCTTCGGCCTTGGACCGGCACCGAAACTCGCCGCGCCGCGGCCCGGATCACCCACCGGCTAGCCCCGGGCCACACCGCCGCCGCCCGCCGCCGCGCCAAAGCCGGCCGCCGGGTGGAGATCGACCACGACGCTCACGGTATGTCGCGGATCACCGCGCACCTGCCCACTCTGGACGCCCAACGCATCCACCGCCGTCTCACCGCCCTGGCGGCGGGCCTGGATGACGCCACCCGCACCAGCGACCAGAAGCGCGCCGACACCCTTGCCGACCTTCTCCTCGCAACGCCGCACTCCCGCCACACCCCCGGCTGCCAAGGCACCTGCGGCGGCGACACGTGCGCGGCCACCCCACTGCCGGCGGGAGAAGCGGCGCAGGTGAACGTCGTGGTGTCGATGGAGACCCTGCTGGGCCTCGCCGACGACCCCGCCGAAGTCCCCGGCGTCGGACCCCTCGCGCCCGAACTCGCACGCACCCTAGCCGCCCAAGGGGCCTGGCGGGCCTGGATCACCGACGCCGCCGGACAGGTCACCGCCACCGGCACCCGCAGCTACACCCCCGGACCGGCACTGGCCCGCCTCGTACGAGCCCGCGAACCGGTCTGCCGCATGCCCGGCTGCACCCGACCCGCACGGCAGTGCGACCTCGACCATGCCGTGGCCTACCCCGAGGGCCCCACGACACCACGCAACCTCGGGCCGTTGTGCCGCCGCCACCACAACCTGAAGACCCACAGAGGATGGCGCCTCCGCATCACCCCCGACCATCCCGATGACCCCGACACCCAGGGCTCCGGCGGCTACTCCTGGACCACCCCCGCCGGGATCACCATCCACGACCGACCCCCACCACCCCTCGACCGCGAACCACGACCACCACGCTGCGAGCCACCTCCCGACTGGGGCTGATCTGGGGCGACCGCATCGCGGACCCCTTCGAGACCGCGGAGTATCCTGGAAGTGAACGGGGGTTCGTCCGACCGGGTGATGGTGTCGGCCAAGGGGTGGCACCGGAGCCGAAAAACTACGGGACCGGTCGGCACGGGCGGCTATGGGTACGAGAGTTCTTGTGTTCGGGTCTTTGGGTATGGCGCTCCTCGCAGTGGCCGCACCGGGACAACGCGGGCCTACGAGCATCGTGGCGACACCGGATCTCTTCGCACCACCTGCGGCCACTTCGCCAGCGAAGCAGTGGGATGGAACCCACCGGATCCGCGTCTACTCCACCAACATGGGCCCCGCCGTGGC
>JAQAZZ010000037.1:0-38159 GCA_032127075.1 Micrococcales bacterium
CTGCCTCAATCAGCGGCCGGTAGGGCTCGAGGAACACCTCCTCGTAGCGGTCGTCGATGCTGCCGTAGTACGAGATGTCCCCCGCCAGCAGAACCAGACCGTAGGGGGTGTCCTGATACGTGCGGGCCATCTGGGCGGCGACGTCCATCTGGTTGCGCCCACCGCTGCCGTTGTCGCCCAGCACGGCGAAGGTGATCGACTGGCCGGTGGTGCGCCACGCCTGCGGTTGCAGCGCCACATCCGGGGGAGTGCCGGGCAGGAAATCCTCCCCCCAGCGCAACTTCTCGTACAGCCACATCCGGACTGAACCACCAGCGAGCACGACCGCAGCGGCGCCAGCGGTCAGTCCCAGCAGCCCGCGCCGGGATAGCCGGACACCGCCGGCGTCGTCGCCGCGGCCGGGGCCGGGCCCGGGGCCGCCGAGGCTGGTCACCGCACCTCCAGAGGGTGCACCGAGTTGCGTTGCCTTCACCCTACCGAGCGAATCGGCCGGTGTGCCCGGCGCCGGGCACGCACTACCGGCGGGTGAGCCGCGCAGCGGGTGCTAGCGGCGGCGGTCTCACGGGACAGCGGACCGTCTCACGCATCCGGGCGACCCTTGGTCGGATGCACACATGGCCTGGATCACCCCGGCCGGGGGGAGCCGGGGCCGTTGGGGGGAGGTTCGGGGGCGGCGGCGGCGACTGGGGAGGGTAGTTGGGGGAACCCGATCGGGTCGCACAGGCGGTCCAGGGCGGCGAGTCCGATGGAGTGCCCGGCACCGACCGCCCGATCCAGCTGCCGGGTGGACACGACGTAGAACCGCCATTGGTCCAGGTCCAGCGGGTTCACCGTGGTCTTGTCGGTGTGGGCGAGCAGCGCCATGACATACACGTCGGCGTGGTGGCGGGCCTCGGCGGGGGCGGTGTCGGCCCAATCGAGGGTCCGGCGGACGGTGAAGCTGATGGGAGAGCCGCTGCTGGTCCCAGGCTTGGAGGTGGGCCGCCGACTTCACCTCCACGCGCACGCCGGTGTCAGTGGTGAGGTCCCACGGATCCCAAAGTCTGCGGACCTGCCCGGCGGCGCCGAGGGCGGTGGCCACGATGTACTCGGCCAGCACTCCGCGGGTGGTGTTGCTGATCAGGTCGGACATGCTCCACGACCAGAAGTCGGCCAACCGAGTCCCGATCGGCCGTCCGCCGGACATCAGCGGTTCGTCGCCGGTCCTGCGCTCCGCCGGGATCTCGGGCAGGTCCATCACCGCCTGAGTGTGCCTGAACGCGTGGCCGAGCAGGTCCGGAAACACGGAAAGCCGTCCGGGGCCCCCGGCCGCCCGCCGGGTCGGGGGTACGAAGGGTGGGCGATACAGGGATCGAACCTGTGACCTCTTCCGTGTCAAGGAAGCGCGCTAGCCACTGCGCCAATCGCCCTTTCTGATGGGGTGACCCATCGAGGTGGCGACGGGATTTGAACCCGTGTAGACGGATTTGCAGTCCGTTGCCTCGCCTCTCGGCCACGCCACCGAGGAAGTCGGGCCGCTTGTAGTCCCGGACTTCTTCCGAGCGGACGACGGGATTCGAACCCGCGACCCTCACCTTGGCAAGGTGATGCTCTACCAACTGAGCCACGTCCGCATGGGGTGCCCCCGCACATTGTGCATGCAAACCATAGCCCACCGGGAACGGGCTGCCAAAAGCACCGGGGCTGCTGCAATGATCGACTGTGGCCCCGCATCTCGCCGACCTGCCCGCGATGGCGCAGTTCGCACAGTGGACTGCGCGAGGCCTGGAGGCGGTGAGCCAGGATCTGGGCGACTTGGAATCGGGGGGCCGCTGGGCTGTCGCCGTCGGCTTCGAGGGCGAAGCAGTCCTGGCCAGGTTCGGTTCGTGGACGCAGGATCGGCCGACGGAACGCGAACTGGGCGACTACGCGCCACCGGGCGGGCCATGGGCTGACAGCGTGCCGCAGCCCGACTACGAGAACGGCGTGGCCGAAATCCGCCGCAGGATCAGCCGCGGGGATGTCTACCAGGTCAACCTCTGCCGGGTGCTGAGCGCGACGATCCCCGCCGAATCGGACCCGGGAACTCTGTGGCGCCGGGTTTCCGCGGGCAACCCCGCGCCGTACTCCGGCTTCCTGCGGGTCCCGGGGACCGCACTGGTGTCGGCTTCTCCCGAGTTGTTTCTGCGCCGAGACGGCCCCCTGCTGACCAGCGGTCCCATCAAGGGCACGGCCGGCCGGCGGGATGCCTTCACGGACAAGGACCGCGCCGAGAACCTGATGATCGTGGACCTCGTGCGCAACGACCTCGGCCGGGTCTGCCGCACGGGTTCGGTGACTGTCCCGGAGCTGATGCGGGTCCAGCAGCATCCCGGCCTGTTCCACCTGGTGTCCTACGTCGCCGGCGACATGGAGCCCGCGACATCCTGGTCGGACATCCTCACCGCGGTGTTCCCGCCGGGATCAGTGACCGGGGCGCCGAAACTCGCTGCGCTGGACGTCATTGCGGATTTGGAGCCGGTGCCGCGCGGCCCGTACTGCGGCGCGTTCGGGTGGATCGACGCGGACGCCGGGACCGCCGAACTGGCCGTGGCGATCCGCACGTTCTGGTTGCACTCCGGCAAGATTCATTTCGGGACCGGCGCCGGGATCACCTGGGGGAGCAACCCGGCAGCCGAATGGCGCGAAACCCAACTGAAGGCACGGCGGCTGATCGGCCTGGCGATGCAAGGGAAGGGACCATGACGGCGAGCATGAAGGCGTGGTGCAACGGCCAGATCATCGACAGTGCTGACGCCGCGATCTCCCCGGTCGACCACGGTTTCACCGTCGGGGACGGGGTCTTCGAGACGCTGAAGGTCGTCGACGGCACCCCATTCGCCCTGACCCGGCACCTGGCGCGGCTGCGCCGCTCGGCAGCTGGCCTGGGGCTGCCGGAACCCGAAGCAGAACTCGTGCGAGAGGCGGTCTCAGCGGCCGTGGCCGCAAACGCCGAGCAGCTCGGCGGCGATACCCGGATGCGGATCACCTACACGTCCGGACCCGGGCCGGCGGGCAGCGACCGCGGTCCCGGTCCCGCCACGTTGACGGTTGTGCCCAGCCGGGGCAAGCCCTGGCCGACGGCAACTTCCGTCGTGCTGGCGCCCTGGCCCCGCAACGAGCGCTCGCCGCTGACCGGGCTGAAGACCACCTCCTACGCCGAGAACGCGGTGGCGCTGGCGTGGGCGAAGCAGCGCGGGTTCTCCGAGGCGCTGCTGGGCAACCTGGCCGGGCAGTTGTGCGAGGGGACGGGCAGCAACGTCTTCGTTGTTGCCGGCGGGAGGCTGCTGACCCCGCCGCTGTCCTCCGGGTGCCTGGCGGGTATCACCCGCGATCTGGTCGTCGAGTGGTGCGGAGCAGCCGAGGAGGACCTCCCGCTGGATGTGTTGCGGTCCTGCGAGGAACTGTTCATCACCTCATCGACCCGCGATGTGCACCCGGTGATCCGCGTGGGGGACAGGCAAGGCGACAGAGAACTCGAGCCCGGGCCGCTGACCCGCGAGATCGCTCGCGAGTTCGCAGCCCGGGCCCGTGACCTGGATCCCTGAGTGTTCCTCAGGCCTCCAGAAGATCCTCGATGGTGCGGTCGATGTCGAGGTACACCCATTCCGCGTCCTCGGGGACGGCGTTGTACACCTCCGACACAAAAGCGGCGATCTGATGGCGGGACGCCTCGATGACCGCGGAACCGGTCGGCGAACTCAGCGTCATAGTCACCTGCGCTCCCCGGGACGGGTGGCTGGGACGGATCACAATGTCGCCGTAGCCGGCCATGTCGCGTATCCCGTCGCGCAGCAGTTCGCGGGCGAAGGTCCAGCTGACCTGGCCGTCGCCGGTGCGGAAAGTAGCAGTAACGGCGTAGGGGTCTTCGATGCTGTACGACAGCCGGGCCGGCAGCGCCACGCGGGTGCCGTCGTCCACCACGACCTGCATCTGCATCTCGTGATTGACAGCATGTGCGGCTTCAGATGGTTTCATGCTGGGCTCCTCTCCCCAAGTGTGTTGCCCCTCCAGCACGCGGCCACACGCTCCTCGTGTGTGCTCCGCGCCACAGTCGGCCGATAAGTCCGGATTTCCCCTGCCCCTTGCTCAACTGCTCTTCGATGGTCCCTCACCGATGGGGGTTTGGCGGCACTCCAGACTGTGCATGTCATCACACTAGGTAGCGAAATGTCCTGTTTGTCTCGAGGATTTGCCCAACCGTTACCTGGGGCCGGGGAGGCCACCTGCCCCGACCCCGTGGGGTACTCTCGTTGCGGCGCAAAACGTGCCACGGTCGATTAGCTCAGCGGTAGAGCACTCGCTTCACACGCGAGGGGTCACTGGTTCGAACCCAGTATCGACCACGCCGCGACTGCGTCGTGTGCCGCATCTTCCTTCCTCCGCTTTCGCCGGCCCCTACAAGACCGGCCCCTACAAGAACAGTCGAACGCTTTTGCCAGGCCTGGCCAAGGGGGACAATGGCCCCATGACGGTTCTGGAAGATGCCACCCCGCCGACAACCGATCCCGCCCCTGCCACGAGCCCGCCCACGCGCAAGCCGGGGCCGTGGCCCTGGGCGCTGTTGGTGTCCTCGTCGCTGGGGATCGTCTCGGGCGCCATCACGGTGGTGGAGAAGATCGACCTGGTGGCCGACCCCACGGCGGGGGCGTTCTGCGACATCGACGCGCGACTGGGCTGCAGCCCCGTCCTGCTGGCCTCGCAGTCCAGCGTCCTCGGGCCGCCCAACGCGCTGCTCGGGGTCATCATGTTCGCCGTCCTGGCGACGTCGGGCCTCGCTGTCGTCGCCGGCGGACGGCTGTCGTCCGGCTACCGCATCGCCATGGTCGGTCTGGCCGCGTTCTTCACGATCTTCCTGACTTGGTACATGCAACAGGTGGCGTTCTCCATCGGCTCGCTGTGCCCGTTCTGCACCGTCTGCGCGGCCAGCGCCCTGGTGGCTCTGCTGGCAACGTCTCGGATGGCGGCGGATCCGAATGGCAGCCGAATCGCACGCAGTCTGGCCACGGCCGCGTCGGGGCGCACCGACATCCTCTTGATCTCCGGCTGGGGGCTGCTCATCGCGGCCATGTTGTATGCGGGAATCTGGCTGACGTGACGTGACGTGACGTGACGGGCCTGGGGTCGCGCGGTCCCGGGAGGGCGCGCCGGTCGATACCCTGGTTCTCGCAAGGAGGGTCGACACTCGGGTCGGCCGGTCAGGAGCACACGTGGCAACCATCACCGTGGAATTCCCCGATTCGCGCGAGCAGCGTCAGGTTGACGAGGACACCACTGCGCTGGACCTCTTCGCCGGGGACCGCAGCGTGGTGGTGGCGCGCATCAACGGCGAGGTGAAGGATCTGGCAACATCGCTGGCGGACGGCGATGTGGTGGAGCCGGTCGATGTCGGCTCCGACGACGGATTGTTCGTGATGCGCCACTCCGCGGCCCACGTGATGGCCCAGGCGGTGCAGGGCCTGTATCCGGGCACGATGCTCGGAGTCGGCCCACCGATCAAGGACGGCTTCTACTACGACTTCGACGCGCCGCATCCCTTCCACCCCGACGACCTGAAGAAGGTCGAGAAGAAGATGCAGCAGATCATCAAGTCCGGCCAGAAGTTCCGCCGCCGCGTGGTGGAGGAGAACGACGCCCGCACGGAGCTCGCCGACGAGAAGTACAAACTGCGGCTCATCGGCAGCGAAGGTGGTGCCGAGGTCATGGAGGTCGGCGGCGCGGAGCTGACCATCTACGACAACCTCGACCGCACCGGCGAGATCGTGTGGAACGACCTGTGCCGCGGCCCGCACGTGCCCGACACCCGCTACATCCCCGCCAACGCGGTGAAGGTGATGCGCAGCTCGGCGGCCTACTGGCTGGGCGATCAGAGCCAGGAAGACCTGCAGCGCGTGTACGGCACGGCCTGGCCGGACAAGGAGCAGTTGCAGGCGCACCTCACCTTCCTCGCCGAAGCCGAGCGGCGCGACCACCGCCGCTTGGGCGCGGAACTGGACCTGTTCTCCTTCCCCGAGGAGATCGGTTCCGGTCTGCCCGTGTTCCATCCCAAGGGCGGAACGTTGCGCAGGGTCATGGAGGACTATTCCCGGCGGCGCCATGAAGAGGCCGGCTACGACTTCGTCACCACACCGCACATCACCAAGGGGGCGCTGTTCGAGACCAGCGGGCACCTGGAGTGGTACGCCGACGGCATGTTCCCCAAGATGCACCTCGACGAGGAGCGCGCCGCCGACGGCCACATCAAGCGGCAGGGGCAGGACTACTACCTCAAGCCGATGAACTGCCCCTTCCACAACCTCATCTACCGCAGCCGGGGTCGCTCCTACCGCGACCTGCCGATGCGGCTGTTCGAGTTCGGCAGCGTCTACCGCTACGAGCGGTCCGGTGTCGTCCACGGTCTCACCCGGGTGCGGGGCATGACCCAGGACGACGCCCACATCTACTGCACGCGCGAGCAGATGCAGGACGAGTTGAAGTCGCTGCTGCGGTTCGTGCTGGACCTGCTGCAGGACTTCGGCCTCGACGACTTCTACCTCGAGCTGTCCACCCGCAACCCCGACAAGTACGTCGGTGAACCGTCGGAGTGGGACGAGGCGACCGAAGCGCTGCGCCAGGCGGCAGAGGACTCCGGGCTGAAACTTGTCCCCGACCCGGGCGGTGCCGCCTTCTACGGGCCGAAGATCTCCGTGCAGGCCAAGGACGCCATCGGGCGCACCTGGCAGATGTCGACCATCCAGCTCGACTTCCAGCTGCCGCGGCGCTTCGAACTGGAGTACACCGCCCCCGACGGTTCGCGGCAGCGGCCGATCATGATCCACCGCGCCCTGTTCGGCTCCATCGAACGGTTCATCGGGGTGCTGACCGAGCACTACGCCGGAGCGTTCCCCGCGTGGCTGTCGCCGGTGCAGGTTGTCGGCATCCCGGTCGGCGACGACCACGTCGGCTACCTGCAAGAGGTGATCGCGCAGTTGCGCTCGCGGGGCATCCGGGCGGAAGTGGATGCCGCTTCAGACCGCATGCAGAAGAAGATCCGCAATGCCCAGCGGCAGAAGGTGCCGTACATGCTCATTGCCGGAGACGACGACATGACGGCCAATGCCGTGTCGTTCCGCTACCGGGACGGGGAGCAGAACAACGGCGTGCCGATCGCCGATGCCGTGGCGGAGATCGTCGAAGCGGTGGCGGCACGGCGGTGACGTCTGATGCAGACAGCCCCACCGGCGACCGTGACCCGGCCGCGGAAGCCGACATGGCCGACGGGCTGCAGCGGCTGTGGACCCCCCACCGGCTGAAGTACATCCGCGGGGAGAACAAACCGGCGGACGATTCCGCCGGGGACCACTGCCCGTTCTGCCGGGCACCCGGGGTGGGGGACGAGGACTCGCTGATCATCGCCCGCGGCGAGCTTGTGTACGCGGTGCTGAACCTCTACCCGTACAACACCGGTCACCTGCTGATCTGCCCGTACCGGCACTTCGCCGACCTCACCGACGCCACCGCCGCCGAATACGCCGAGATCAACCTGTTCACCCAACAGCTGATGACCGCGATCCGCACGGCGATGGCGCCGGCCGGATTCAACGTGGGCGTGAATCAGGGGGCCATCGCGGGCGCGGGGATCTCCGCGCACCTCCACCAGCACCTTGTGCCCCGCTGGGGTGGCGACGCCAACTTCATGCCGGTTGTGGGCCGCACGAAGATCCTGCCGCAGGAACTCGCAGAGACCCGTGCGGTGATCGCGGCGGCGTGGTCGGACCTGTATGGGCGGCCTTTGCCCGACTCTGAGGGACAATAGAGCCTGTGAGCGAGACAAAGTCCAAGTCCCCGCTGTTCGTCGCAGCGATCGTCGGTGCCCTGCTGATCGTGGGCGTGTGGTGGATTTTCGGCGGGTCGGGGGACAGCAGCCCCGGCAGCGGCACCGCCGCCGACCCGGGGGACTGCACGGCCGTGGCCGTCGCCGCCTCCAGTGAGAAGGCCGGCCTGCTGCAGGTTCTGGCCGACGACTACAACGGCCAGGGCCGCGAGGTGGACGGACGATGTGTCGTCGTCGCGGTCGAGTCGAAGGCGAGCGGCGCCGCCGCCCAGGCGCTGGTGCGCGGCTGGGACGAGGCCGTGGACGGGCCGCGCCCCACGGTGTGGTCGCCCGCATCCTCCTCGTGGGCTCCGCTGGTCCAGCAGCAGCTCGCCGACCAGGACAAGCCCGATGTCATCCCCGATGAGCGCGAGTCCATCGCCCAGACCCCGCTCGTGCTGGCGATGCCCCGGCCCATGGCCGAGGCGTTGGGTTGGCCCGACCAGCAGATCGGCTGGAGCGACCTGGCGGCGCTGGCCAAGTCGCCAGACGGCTGGGGCGCCGAAGGGCACCCAGAATGGGGCCGGTTCAAACTGGGCAAGACCAACCCGTACTTCTCCACCTCCGGGCTCAACGCGACCATCGCCAGCTACTACGCGGCCACGGGCCTGTCGAGCGACCTGAGCGTCCAAGACGTCAAGGCGCCGAAGACGAAGGCCTTCGTAAAGCGCATCGAGTCCAGCGTCGTGCACTACGGCGACACCACGTTGACCTTCCTGGCGAACATGGCCCGGGAGGCGGAGAAGGGCCAGGGCCTCACCTATGTGTCCGCTGTGACAGTGGAGGAGAAGTCCGTCCTCGACTACAACCGGGGCAACCCCACCGGCGACCCGGCCACCGAAGGCCAGCAGCCCGCCCCCGCGGTGCCGCTGGCGGCGGTCTACCCCAAAGACGGCACTCTGGTGTCGGACAACCCCTGGTTGGTCCTCGACGCGTCCTGGGTCAGCGATGAGCAGCGTGCGGCGGCTGCCGACTTCTTGTCATGGGTGCGGGAGTCCGACCAGCAGGCCCGGTTCACCGACGCCGGGTTCCGCACCTTCGAGGGCGAGCCCGGCGACGTGATCCGCCCCGAGGACGGGCTCCTGCCGCAGGGACCGGATGCGATCATCTCCCCGCCGGCGCCGGCGGTCCTGGCCGAGGTGCAACAGTCATGGGACGAACTGCGCAAGCGGGCCCATGTCCTGCTGGTGCTCGACGTGTCGGGTTCGATGGGTGAATCGGTGCCGCAGGCGGGCGCCAGCAAGCTGGCGCTGGCACAGGACGCCGCGATCGGGGCTTTGGACGCCTTCGCCCGGAACGACGAAGTCGGATTGTGGGTGTTCTCCACCGACCTCGGCCGCAACGGGGAGCCGTACCGGCAGCTGGTGCCGGTCGGCACGGCAGCCAAAACCGTGCCCCAGATCAAGCGGGACATCGCCCGGATGGTGGCAGACGGCGGAACCGGGCTGTATGCGACGCTGCGCCAGGCCTACAAGACGAGCCTGGCGGAACTGGCCCCGGAGCGGATCAACGCCATCGTGCTGCTCAGCGACGGTCGCAACGAGTACCCGGCTGACACCGACCTCGACGGCCTGTTGCGCGACATCTCCGGGGAG
Source organism: Micrococcales bacterium (assembly GCA_032127075.1). GTDB lineage: Bacteria > Actinomycetota > Actinomycetes > S36-B12. The sequence goes on from JAQAZZ010000037.1 coordinate 9,466, forward strand.
AGCGTGGACACCAGCGTCCGCATCTTCACCATCGGCTACGGCAGCCAAGCCGATTCGGAGTCGCTGCAGGCGATAGCGGAGGCGTCGCGGGGCCAGTACTACGAGGCCACCGACCCGGCCAGTATCGACAAGGTCATGGTCAGCGTGCTGTCGAACTTCTGATCGCGCCACCCGCGGGTCCGGCTGCCCCGGGCGCCGGCATCGTCAGGCCCCGGGTGCGATCCCCGGGATCTGCTGGCTGAGCGATTCGGCCTCGTTGAGTCCGCTGCGCACGGTCTCCAACTCCCCGGTGAGGTCGGAGATGACCTCGGTGGCCCGATCGTGGGACACCGGATCGGATCCCAGCGCGACCAGTTCCCCCATCCGCGCGCCCAACCCCTCCAACCCCAGGACGGCTGTGCGCATGCGGCTGAGGAGTCGTTCCCGCAGCCGGACCAGCCGTTCCACCGCCTGTGCCTGGGAATCGACGGCACGCAGGGTCAGTTCCCGCTCCGCGCGCAGGGACGGATCCGACTCCCCGGCAATCTCCGCGGCGATCCGGGCGCGGTCTGCGGCCAACACGTCGGGTTGAGCGGCGATGAGTGAGTTGTCCACCACCGTCACCCTGCCGGCGAGCTCGGCCAGCCGGTCGGCCACGGTCTGCGCTTCGGTGTCGAATCCACCGATGTGCCCCGCGACCCACTCGTCGGCGGGCGACTCCGCCAACGTGCGCACCCGGTGGTGCGCCGCCGCGGCCCGGTTGAGCAACCGGTACTGCTCCGAGCCGGGAGGCGGCTCGGGAAGCCGACCGCGGGGCTTCGGTGTGTGTCGGCCGCGCGAACCCAGGGCAACCTTGGTCCCGAGCACGGCGGCGCCGATGCCCAGACCCACCGGCAGCGCCACCGGCCCTGCGGCGGCTGCGATGGCGGCCCAGCCCACCCCACCGGCCACTCCGGCCAGCAACCAGCCCCAGGGGTCGCGTAGTTCGTCAGCGGCGGACATGGCCCCAGTGTGCCCCGTGCCGAGATCGGCCGCTCGCCCTGTCGGTGGTCACGTCCGCGACTGGTCCAGGAGCTTGTCCACCAGCCGGGCGGGCACCGCCTCGTATCCCGCGGGTGATCGGGTGAACTTCGCGGCGCCGTGGCTCAGCGCCCGCAGGTCGATGGCGTAGCGGGTGAGCTCGGCGGCCGGGACTATCGCCCCCACGCGGGTCCGACCGCCGGCGAGCGTCTCGGAGCCGGTCATCCTGCCGCGTCGGGACGCGAGGTCGCTCATGATGGCGCCGACATACTCGTCGGACACCTCGATGCTGACGTCGTCCACCGGCTCGAGCAGCACCTCGCCGGCATCGGCAGCCGCCTCGCGGAGCGCCAAACCGGCCGCGGCTGCGAAGGCCATGTCGGAGGAGTCCACCGAATGCGACTTGCCGTCCACCGCCGCCACCTCGAGGTCCACCAGGGGGAAACCCAGCGCCGCGCCTTCGGCCATCGCCTGCTGCAGCCCCTTGTCTACCGAGGCGATGTACTGGCGCGGAATCGCCCCGCCCACGATGCGGTCCACGAAACGGTAGCCGTCGCCGGTCGGCAGCGGTGTGACCTCGATATCCACGATGGCGTACTGGCCGTGCCCGCCGGATTGTTTGACCAGCCGGCCATGGCCCCGCGAGGGCCCGGCGATCGTCGCCCGCAGCGGCACCCGGTGCGGGCCCACGGAGACCGACACCGAATACCTGCGCCGCAGCCGGTCGGTGATCACGTCGGCGTGTGTCTGGCCCAGGCACCACAGCACAACCTGGCGGGTCTCCGGGTTGCGCTCGATCCTGATAGTGGGGTCCTCGGCCGCCAGCCGCGCCAACGCGGTGGACAGTTTGTCCTCGTCCTGCCGGGTGACCGCCTCCAGCGCCATGGGCAGCAAGGGGTCTGGCATGGTCCAGGGTTCGATCAGCAGCGGGCGCTCCGGCGTGGACAGGGTGTCGCCGGTCTCGGCCGCCCCGAGCCGGGACACGCTGATGATGTCGCCCGCGCGGCCGCTGCCGATCGGGGTGAGTGTTGCGCCGAGGGCGGAGGAGATGGCTCCGATCTTCTCGTCGGCGTCGTGGTCCTCATGGCCGCGCTCCGCCAAGAAGTGCCCCGAGACGTGCAGGGTTGCGTCGGCCGTCAACGTTCCGCTGAACACGCGCACGAGGGACAGCCGCCCGGCGAACTGGTCCGACGTGGTCTGGATCACCTCCGCGCACAGGGGCCCGTCGGGATCGCACGACAGCGGCACGGTCGCGGAGCCGTCCGGTGACGTCGCCGCGGGCAGTGTGTGCTCAGCGGGAGTGGGGAACCCACCGATGATCAATTCGAGGACCTCGAGCACCCCGACGGGTGCTTCGCCCAGGGCAACGGGCAGGACAGGGTGGAAATGGCCGCGCGCGACGGCCTTCTCCAGATCCTCGACCAGCATGTCGATGTCGAGCTGCTCCCCGGCCAGGAACCGGTCCATGAGGGTTTCGTCCTCGGATTCGGTGATGATGCCCTCGATCAGCGCGTCGCGGGCGTCGGCAGTCAGCTCGGTGTGTTCCGCCTCCGCCGGCCGAACCTGCCGGCTCCCACCGGAGTAGTCGCAGATGCTGCCGCTGAGCAGACCGATGACCCCGGCGACCGATTCGTCGTCGGCCAGCAGCGGCAGGTACAGGGGCTGCACCTCCTCGCCGAACACCCGCTGGCAGACGGCCAACGATTCGGTGAAGTCGCTGTTGTCCTTGTCCAGTTTGGTGACGACGATGGCTCGCGGCATGCCGAGCGCGGCGCATTCCTCCCATAGCAGCTGCGTGCCGGCATCGACCCCGTCGATCGCAGCCACCACGAAGATGGCGGCGTCGGCGCCGCGCAGGCCTGCTCGCAGTTCGCCGACGAAGTCTGGGTATCCGGGAGTGTCCAACAGGTTGATCCTGGTCTGGGCGAAGTTGAACGACAACGGGGCCAATGACACCGATCGGCCCAACTCCCGCTCGATCTCGGTGTGATCGGACACGGTCGTGCCCGCGGCCACGTCGCCGCGGGTTCGGATCACACCGGCCGCCTGCAGCAGCGCCTCGGCCAACGCGGACTTGCCCGCGCCGGAGTGGCCGACGAGCACCACGTTGCGGATTGCGGGTTGCCTCATATGCATCGCCTCCCAAGACGGACGCGGGTTCCCGCGCCCCCCCTAGAGTCTGGCAGCAGATCCCCCGCGTGCGGCGTCCGGCATGGCGGGGCGGCGTGCCACTAGGATCGGGCCGTCCGCTTTGATCGGAGAAGAGACGCCGATGCTGAACAACCAACAGGCGCGCGCAGTAGTGGCGAAGGCCGTCGACCCGGTCGCCGGAAGGCTCGTCTCCTGGGGTGTGACGCCCGACGCCATCACCTACATCGGGGCGTTGGGCACCAGCGGCGCGGCCCTGTGGTTCTTCCCGCGGGGCCAGTTCGTCGCCGGCGTGCTGGTGATCCTGCTGTTCGTGTTCAGCGATCTGCTCGACGGCACGATGGCGCGGATGAAGGGCACTGCCGGCTCCTGGGGCAACTTCCTGGACTCCACCCTCGACCGGATCACCGACGGTGCGGTCTTCGGGGCGCTGCTGATCTACTTCGCCACCCGCGGCGACACCGTCCCGGGTGGGCAACTGGCCACGGCAGCGGCGTGGGTGTGCCTGGTGGGCGGATTCACCATCTCGTATGCCAAGGCACGGGCCGAGAGCGTGGGTGCGGAGGCCAACGTCGGCATCGCCGAGCGGGCCGAGCGGCTCATCATCGGGCTGCTTGCGGCGTTCCTGCAGGGGCTGGGACTGACATGGGCGCTCCCGGCGGCGCTGACGATCCTCGCAGTGCTGACGGTCATCACCGTGGCCCAGCGGTTCGCGCATGTGCGCAAGCAACTCGTCCGACCAGCGGCTCCCGGTCCCGACGATGTCCCGGGGGAAGCTGCGTGATCACCGACACCTTCGCGTACTTGGCGTACTCGGTCGGTTGGAACACCGTGCGCCTGATGCCCCAGAAGCGCGCCTACGCGTTGTTCAACCGCCTCGCCGACCAGTTCTGGCAGCGGCACGGCCCATCGGTGAAGCAATACGAGAAGAACCTCCGGCGAGTCCTGCCTGACGCAACCCAGCGCGAGATCCGCTTGACCTCCCGCGCCGGGCTGCGCAGCTACGCGCGTTACTGGTGCGACGCCTTCCGCATGCCCGACTGGCCGCAGGAGAAGATCCTCGGCCTGCCGGTCTCGGGTCTGGAACACATCGACGGGCCCGTTTCGCGCGGCGAAAGGGTCGTGTTCGTCACTCCCCACGCGGGCAACTACGACTACGGCGCGGCCTGGCTGGCCCAGCGCTACGGCAGCTGCACCACCGTGGCGGAGAACCTGAAACCCGATCAGCTGTTCCGCAAGTTCGTGAAGTTCCGCGGCGAACTCGGGATGGAGATACTGGGAACGCGAACCCCCCGACTCCTCGACGTCCTCACCGAACGGGTCGAATCCGGCACCCTGGTCGGTCTGGTCGGGGACCGGGACCTGTCCCGACAAGGTGTCCCGGTGGAGTTCTTCGGCGAGCCGACGCGGTTTCCGCGGGGGGCGGCTGTCATCGCGCGGCGCACGGGCGCCACCCTGCTGGCCGTCAGCTTCTACTACACACCCGAGAGCGCAGCGGCCCGCATCTTCCCTCCGGTGGAAGTCGCAACCGGGGGCAGCGAGCACGAGGACGTGCGCGTCACCACCCAGCGGCTGGCCGACCAGCTGGCGGTGGGCATCGCAGATCACCCCGAGGACTGGCACATGCTGCAGCCGCTGTGGCTCGCCGACCTCGACCGCGACCGTGGGCCCCTGCGCGAAGGACGAGCGTGAACGATGCCCCGCTGAACATCGGGATCGTGTGCCCCTACGCGTGGGACAGCCCCGGCGGAGTGCAGTTCCACGTCCGCGACCTGCGAGAGGCACTGCTGCGGGACGGGCACACCGTCTCGGTGCTGGCACCCGCGGAGGACGATTCGGGGCTGCCGGAGTTCGTCACCTCCACCGGCAGGCCCGTGGCTGTGCGCTACAACGGGTCGGTGGCGCGGCTGAACCTGGGAGTGCGCTCCACCCGTCGGGTCCGCGAGTGGATCCGCGAGGGCCGCTTCGACGTGATGCACATCCACGAACCCATCTCCCCGGGAATCTCTGTTGTGGCCATCTGGGCGGCCACCGGGCCGATCGTGGCGACATGGCACTCCTCGATCGACCGGTCCCGCGCCCTCACCGCGGGCTTCTACATCGCACAGACGATCATGGAGAAGACCCGGGGGCGGATCGCGGTGTCGGAACTGGCCCGGCGCACCTTGGTCGAGCATCTCGGCGGCGACGCCGTGCTGATCCCCAACGGCGTCGAATGCGCCAACTTCGCCGAGGCGGAGCCATTCGAGGGCTGGCCCGGACCGGGACGGGCGCTGTTCTTCCTGGGTCGGCTGGACGAACCGCGCAAGGGGCTGTCGATCCTGCTCGGCGCGCTGCCGGCGATCATCAAGCGGCATCCCGACATCCGGGTGCTGCTGGCCGGCCCCGGCGATGCGGCGGAGATCACCCGCAGGCTCCCCGAGGACATCACGGCACGGTTGACCTTCCTGGGCCTGGTGTCCGAGGAGGACAAGGTGCGGGCGTTCCATTCGGCCGACATCTACGTGGCACCCAACACCGGCGGGGAGTCGTTCGGGATCGTCCTGCTGGAGGCCATGGCCAGCGGAACGGCCGTGGTGGCCAGCGACCTCGAAGCCTTCCGCCGGGTGTTGGACCACGGCACCGCCGGGGCCCACTTCCGCAACGGCGACGCCGCCGACCTCGCCGAGGCGGTCAACCGGACCCTCGCAGCCGATGATGAGCGCGCCCGGATGGTCGCCATCGGCCGGGAACGGGCCTGGCTGTACGACTGGAGCCGGGTCACCCGCGAGATCGTGGACGTGTACCGCAGCGTGCGGATGCCGGGGGAGAAGGTCACCGAAGATCTTCGGGGGCAGTTCGTCGGGCGCCTCGCCCGCGGATCGCGGGAGCCGTCATGAGCGGATGGGTCTGGCTGCTGATCCTCCTCCTGGCGCTGCTGGCGTTCGGGCTCTACCTGTCGCAGGTGGCGGGGCGGCTGGATCGGCTGCACCGCCGCGTGGACGCCGGCCGGGTGTCGCTGGACCGGGCCCTGCTGGAGCGTCACACCGTCGCCAGCGAAGTGGCCGGCGCCTTGATGCCGGACCCGGCCGCGGCGGCGGTGATCGCCGACGCGGTGTGGTCGGCACGCCACACCGATATGTCGGAGGGTGTGGAGCGCGGGCTGGCGGAGTCCAACCTCTCGGCGGTGCTGGCGGCCGCGTTCGACGATCCCGAGGCCGTCGCAGAGTGCGGGGCGGTGCCCGGCGGCCCCGAGCTGATGAGCGATCTGGAAGGTGCTACCCGGCGGGTGCAGCTGTCGAAGCGTTTCCTCAACGACGCGGTGCGGGCCTGTCGCGACGTCCGCTACCAGTGGCTCGTCCGGGCGTTCCGGTTGGCGGGTCGCACCCCCTGGCCTCGGGCGTTCGAGATGGACGACACCCCGCCGCCCGGCTTCGGAGTCCGTTAGTGCGACTGCGCCCTGTGCGGATTGGGGGCATACGCGCGGGCGGAATACCATGAGGGTCTGGCGCAGCAATCCGGCGCGCCGCCGTTGGAGGTAGTCGATGACCGAGGAGAGCCCCAGCCCCGCAGTGGGCACCGACCGTGTGAAGCGGGGTATGGCCGAGATGCTCAAGGGCGGCGTGATCATGGACGTCGTCACAGCGGAGCAGGCGGTCATCGCCGAGGACGCGGGCGCGGTGGCCGTGATGGCCCTGGAGCGGGTACCTGCCGATATCCGCGCGCAGGGCGGGGTGTCGCGCATGAGCGATCCCGACATGATCGACGGGATCATCGAGGCGGTGTCGATCCCGGTGATGGCCAAGGCGCGCATCGGGCACTTCGTGGAGGCCCAGGTCCTGCAATCGCTGGGGGTGGACTACGTCGACGAGTCAGAGGTCCTGACTCCCGCCGACTACACCAACCACATCAACAAATGGGCCTTCACCGTGCCGTTCGTCTGCGGGGCGACGAACCTGGGGGAGGCGCTTCGGCGCATCGCCGAGGGCGCGGCCATGATCCGCAGCAAGGGAGAGGCCGGCACCGGGGATGTCTCCAACGCCACAACCCACATGCGCAAGATCCGCGGCCAGATCGCGCAGTTGGGGTCGATGGCGCCCGATGAGCTCTACGTCGCGGCCAAAGAGCTGCAGGCGCCCTATGACCTGGTGGCGGAGGTCGCCCGGGAGGCCCGGCTGCCGGTGGTGCTGTTCACCGCGGGCGGCATCGCCACCCCGGCCGACGCCGCCATGATGATGCAGCTCGGCGCCGACGGGGTGTTTGTGGGCTCCGGCATCTTCAAGTCGGGGGATCCGGCGCTGCGGGCACACGCGATCGTGCAGGCGACCACCCACTTCGACAATCCCGACGTGCTGGCCAAGGTCTCCCGCGGCCTCGGCGACGCCATGGTCGGGATCAACGTCGAGGAACTGCCGGTGGACCACCGGCTGGCAGAACGCGGGTGGTGACACCGCCGACGATCGGCGTTCTGGCGCTGCAGGGGGCATTCCGGGAACACCGCGCGATCTTCGAGCACCTCGGTGCCCGCACCCGCACCGTGCGCGCCGCCGAGCAGTTGTCAGGGCTGGACGCGTTGGCGATCCCCGGCGGGGAGTCCACAGCCATGTCCCGGCTGGCGGTGGATCTCGATGTTCTGCACCCGGTCCGCGACGCCATCGCCGCAGGGATGCCGACGCTGGGCACGTGCGCCGGGATGATCATGCTCGCCGACCGCCTGCTCGACGGGCGTGCCGACCAGCGCACCTTCGGCGGGCTCGACATCACGGTGCGCCGCAACGCCTTCGGACGACAGGTCGAGTCGTTCGAGGCCCCCGTCGAAATGGCGGAACTCGGACCGCCCGACTATCCGGGCGTGTTCATCCGCGCACCCTGGGTGGAACAGGTGGGCGACACCGTAGCCGTGTGGGGGACCATACCGGCCGGATCGGCGACTAGGATCGTGGCAGTGCGACAGGGCGGGTTGCTGGCCACCGCGTTCCACCCGGAACTGGCCCGTGACGATCGGATCCACCGGCGGTTTCTGTCGATGATCTAGCGAGGAGGCACTGTGTCGGGCCATTCCAAATGGGCGACCACGAAGCACAAGAAGGCCGCCATCGACGCCAAGCGCGGCAAACTCTTCGCGAAGTTGATCAAGAACGTCGAAGTTGCGGCCCGACAGGGCGGCGGCGATCCGGCGGGCAACCCCACGCTCTACGACGCCATCCAGAAGGCCAAGAAGAACTCGGTGCCCAATGACAATATCGATCGCGCGGTCAAGCGGGGGTCGGGGCAGGAAGCCGGGGGCGCCCAGTACGAGACGATCATGTACGAGGGGTACGGGCCCAGCGGCGTGGCGGTGCTGATCGAGTGCCTCACCGACAACCGCAACCGTGCCGCCAGCGAGGTCCGCACCGCGATGACCCGCGCCGGCGGCTCCATGGCCGACCCCGGTTCGGTGTCCTACCTCTTCGCCCGAAGGGGAGTTGTGATCGTCGGCGGGGAAGGCGTCGGAGAGGACGAGATCCTCGACGCCGTCCTGGAGGTCGGCGCAGAGGAGGTCAACGATCTCGACGGGTCCTTCGAGGTCGTGAGCGAGCCGACGGATGTTGTTGCCGTGCGGCAGTCCCTGCAGGCGGCGGGGATCGACTACGAGTCCGCGGAGGCCACCTTCCTGCCCAGCGTCACGGTGCCGCTGGACGAAGACGGCGCCCGGAAGGTCTTCCGCCTCATCGAGGCGCTGGAGGACTCCGATGACGTGCAGAACGTGTACGCGAACTTCGACGTGTCCGATGAGGTCATGGCCGCGGTCGGCTGAGCCCGCCAGCCGCGCCAAACCGGGGAACTGTCGGTAACGTCGCGCTGAGGAACGAAGCGGAAGGGGCGGCTGTGGGCGAACTCGACGAAGCCGTGCGCAGTGTCAACGACCTGCGCTCTGTGGGACAGCAGTTGACCGGTTGGGACGCTGCCACCTGGCGCACCTCCAGCGGCGACCGGGCCATGCGCTCCACGGTGGTGGCCGTGTCGCTGTTCAAGTCCACTCCGGATTGGGGGCGGCTGCGGGCGCGGTTCGACCGGCTGACCCTGATGGTGCCGGTGCTGCGGCAGCGCCCGTTGTTCGGAGCGGTCGGAGTCTCGTCGCCGCGGCTGGCCGTCGACCCGCACTTCGATCTCGACATCCACCTGCGGCGGTACCGGCTGCCCGGCGACGCCGGCTGGTCGGAGGTGCTGGCAGAGGCGCGCCGGATGAGCCTCACCGATTTCGACCACGCCCGGCCGCTGTGGGAAGCGGTCTTGGTGGAGGGACTCCCCGACGGACAGGCAGCGCTGATCGTCAAACTGCACCACTCGATCGCAGACGGGCAGGCGGCTGTGCTCATCGGCCTCAACCTGTTCGAGTTCACCCCGCAAGGCACGCCGAACGAGCCGGAAGCACCCGCCGCACCCGAGGGCAGCGAGGTGTCCGTCACCTCGGTCTCCCGCGCGAACATCCAGGACAACGTCACGCGGGCTTTCGACTTCGCGGTGAACGGGGTGAAAGTCCTCGCGGACCTCGCCATCGGGACGGTCAAGTCACCGGTGGAGACCTGGGGCGATGCGGTCACTATGGCCGGTTCACTGGGCCGGTTCGCGTCGGTGCCCGAGGCGGCGCTGTCCCCGGTGATGAGCCAGCGCAGCGACATGTACCGCTTCGGCACGTTCGAACTGCCCTTCGACCGGATGAAGGCCGCGGCCAAGCGCAACGGCAGGACGGTCAACGATCTGTTCCTGGGGTCGGTCACCACGGGTCTGGCCGCCTACCACGAGCGCCACGGCCAGCCGGTCGAGCAACTGCGTTTCAACATCCCCATCAGCCTGCGACAAACGGTCAAGGATGGCAGCGCATCCAACGCCGTGACCATTGCCCGTTTCGTCCTGCCGGTGAACGGCGCGACTCTGGCGGAACGTATCGAGGCCGCACATGAAGAGGTCCGGCGCTGGCGCGAGGAACCGGCGCTGGCCCTGGCGAACCCGCTGGCCGAGGCCAGTTGGCTGTTGCCGGTGCCGCTGCTCGTGTCGGCCGCGCGTGCCAGCGACATCACCGTCAGCAACGTTCCGGGGCCTCCGGTGCCCATCTATCTCGCGGGCGCAGAAGTCGCCGGGACATGGCCGCTGGTGCCGACGGTGGGTGCGGCTGCGAACATCACGCTGGTGACGTACAACCGCATCGCCTTCGTCGGGGTCTCCGCCGACGAAGTCGCCGTGCCGGATCTCGAGGACTTGATCGCCGACCTGCGCTCCGGGTTCGACACGGTGATCGAGGGCGGTGAGGCCGACGGGGGATTGACGTCGGTGCCGGGGGACGGCCATCACGACGAGCAGGGCTCGCCGGCCAGCACCGCCGCAGTCGGTGCCGCTACGGCCAAGACTGCTGCCAAGGCTGCCCCCAAGAAGGCGGCCGCCAGGGCCAAGGCTGCCCCCAAGAAGGCCGCCGCCACAGCCAAGGCTGCCCCCAAGAAAGCCGCAGCCAACGCAAAGAGCACAGCCAAGACCGCGAAGAGCACCGCCAAGACCGCGAAGAGCACAGCCAAGACCGCAACGAGCACAGCCAAGACCGCGGACAGGAAGGCGGCGACGCCGACAACCGCCGAGGGCGCCGGGCAGCAGTCCTGACGGACACGCCCGCGGGGAAACCCCCGCAGTGTCGCCACCACCCGATAAGTTGAGCGAACACACGTTCGATTCTTGGGAGGCGCCGTGCGAGTCCTGGGGGTTGATCCCGGCCTGACCCGATGCGGCATGGGCGTCGTGGACGCTGGTGCGGACCGCAGGGTGCGACTGGTCGAGGTCCACGTGATCCGCACTCCGGCGGATGCCGGGATCGCCGACCGCCTGGACAAGATCCACCGTGCCGCAGTAGACCTGCTGGCCACATCACGGCCCGACGTCGTCGCCGTCGAGCGGGTCTTCGCCCAGAACAACGTGCGTACCGCCATGGGGACCGCCCAAGCAGCGGCCGTGGTCATTCTGGCGGCCGCCCAGGCGGGGGTGCGCGTGCAGATGCATACGCCCAGTGAGGTCAAGGCAGCGGTCACCGGCAACGGCCGTGCCGACAAGGCACAGGTGACCACCATGGTCACCCGCCTGCTGCGCCTGCCGGCTCGGCCGACACCTGCCGACGCGGCGGACGCCCTGGCACTGGCGATATGCCACGCTTGGCGCTCGCCGATGAGCCGCAGGCTGGAGGGGGTGACGCGGTGATCGACTTCATCCGCGGGGATGTGAGACAGGTGGCAGCAACCCACATCGTGGTGGATGTGGGGGGAATGGGCCTGCGGCTGCAGGCGACCCCGGCGACCATCGCAGAGCTTCGTGAGGGCGAGACGCGGCAGTTCCCGGCGTCGTTGATGGTTCGGGAAGACGCTTGGACCCTCTACGGCTTCGCCGACAACGACGAGCGGGAAGTGTTCGAAACCGTGCAGTCGGTGTCCGGTGTGGGTCCGCGCACGGCGCTGGCGCTGGTGGGCACTCTCACCGCCGACGGACTGCGCCGCGCCGTGGCCGCGGACGACGAAGCGTCGTTGATGAAGGTGCCCGGAATCGGGCGCAAGGGTGCGCAGCGGATCTTGCTGGAACTGGCCGACCGCATCGGTGCCCCCGTGGCCGGGGCCCCCGATGCCGGCGCACACGCCGGCGGCGAGCTGCACCGCGCTGTCGCATCCGGGCTGGAGTCGCTCGGTTGGTCGGCCAAGGAAGCCGAGGCGGCGGTGCGGGCGGTCGCCGAGAAGCAGCCCGAGCTGATGGCATCCGGCACGGTGGCGGTGGCGCTGCGAGCAGCGCTGCGGGAGTTGCAGCGATGACGGCCGACCGCTTGGTGAACCCCGAGGCCGAACCTGGTGAAGCGGCGGTGGACTCCGCCCTGCGGCCCACGAGTCTGGCCGAGTTCGTGGGGCAGCCCCGCGTGCGAGATCAGTTGGACCTCGTCCTGACCGCGGCGCGCCGCCGCGGACGGGAGCCGGACCACGTGCTGATGTCCGGACCGCCCGGTTTGGGCAAGACCACCCTGGCAGCGATCATCGCCGCGGAGATGGGTGCCCCGCTGCGCATCACGAGCGGGCCCGCGTTGCAGCACGCGGGTGACCTCGCAGCGATACTGACCAGTCTGCAGCCGGGCGAGATCCTGTTCCTGGACGAGATCCACCGCACGTCCCGCATGGCCCAGGAGTTGCTGTACATCGCGATGGAGGACTTCCGGGTCGATGTGGTCGTGGGCAAGGGCCCCGGGGCCACCGCGATCCCCCTGGAGCTGGAGCCCTTCACCTTGGTGGGCGCCACAACCCGCGCGGGTCTGCTGCCGGGGCCGTTGCGGGATCGGTTCGGCTTCACGGCCCACCTCGACTTCTACGACTCCGACGACGTCGCCCACATCCTGCGGCGCTCCGCGGGCCTGCTCGGCGTGACAGCCGACGCCGCCGGCATCAGTGAGATTGCCAGCCGCAGCAGAGGCACCCCCCGCGTGGCCAACCGGCTGCTCCGCCGAGTGCGGGACTACGCGGAGGTTCATGGCGACTCACGCGTCGATCTGGCCACCGCCCTGGCCGCGCTGGATCTCTACGAGGTGGACCGGCTTGGCCTCGACCGGCTGGATCGCGCCGTCCTCGATGCGGTGGTCAGGCGCTTCAGCGGCGGTCCCGTCGGATTGAATACCTTGTCAATCGCGATCGGTGAGGAGAGCGAGACGGTGGAGACCGTGGCCGAACCTTTCCTGGTGCGGCTGGGGTTCCTGAGCCGAGGCCCCCGCGGCCGCGAGGCGACCGCGGCAGGCTGGAACCACCTGGGAGTGGCACCGCCGCAGCCGGTCGGCGGGTCACAACTCGCTCTCGAGGACGGGGACCTCACCGACGGGTGACAGGGCAGTGGGTAGGGTGGTGCGGATCGCTCGACCGTTGGAGGCCCGGTGGCTGCACCGCAGTACCGCCCGATGAGGTATCTGCTCCTGATGGCTCTGCTGGTGGTGAGCCTGTCCGTCTGGGCATTCTTCCCGGCTGAGGGCTCCTCGCGTACCCCCCGCCTGGGCCTTGACCTCCGGGGCGGCACCCAGGTGATCTTGGACCCTCAGCCCATCACACAGGGCGCCGAAGTCACCGAGGAACAGTTGCAGCAGTCGGTCGACATCATCCGCCAGCGGGTGAACGGCATCGGCGTGGCTGAAGCCGACATCACCATCCAGGGCTCCGGAAACGACGCCGTCATCGTGGTGGCAGTCCCCGGTGTGACCCAGGACCGCATCGTGGAACTGGTCGGCCGCACCGCCTTGCTCAATTTCCGCCCGGTGGAGGCCATCCTCGACCCGGCGCCGCCGGAGGCGGGGCAGGCCAACGGCGCCGACTCCCAGGGCGGCACAGGGAACAGGAAGGGCAAGAACCGCGACGACTCGGCGGCCGGGAACGCGACGCTGCCGGACGCCGCCGAGGACGATTCGGTCACGGGCGTCACTGGTGCCGAGATCGTGCAGTCCCCCGAGAGCGACCGGGCCTTCCAGGAGCAGACCCTGCAGCTGGACTGCACCGACCCGAAGAACCAGGCCGGCGGCACCCCCGACGATCCGGAGCAGTGGCTGGGCACCTGCGATCAGGACGGTGCCGGCAAGTACGTGCTGAAGCCGGCGTTCATCCGCGGCACCGACATCACCGCCGCCGCCGCCGAACTGCCGCAGCAGGGCGCTGGCGGCTGGATCGTGACGCTGAGCTTCAACTCCGAGGGCGCGGGGAAGCTGGCCGAGATCTCCGGGGAGTTGGTGAGCAAGACCCCGCCGCAGAACCAGTTCGCCATCGTCCTGGACGGCGTGGTCGTGTCCGCCCCCTCGTTCGAGTCGCAGATCCTGGGCGGCGAAGCGCAGATCACCGGCAACTTCACCGTCGAAGAGGCCGAGGATCTGGCCAACGTGCTGAAGTTCGGTGCGCTGCCAGTGACGCTGCAGGTGCAGCAGGTGGAGAGCATCTCCGCCACCGTGGGCGACAGCTATCTGCGTGCGGGCATCCTCGCGGGCATCCTGGGTCTGATCCTCGTGGGCGCATGGCTGGTCTTCTACTACCGAGCACTGGGCATCATCGCGTCCCTCAGCCTCGTGATCGCCGGCTGGATGACGTACTGCCTGTTCGTCATCCTCGGCAACACGATCGGGTTCACCCTGACCCTGGCCGGTGTGGCAGGCGCCATCGTCTCCATCGGGATCACCGCGGACTCGTTCATCGTCTACTTCGAGCGCATCCGCGACGAGATCCGCGACGGCAAGTCGCTGCGCCGCGCGGTGGACGAGGGCTGGATCCGCGCGCGCCGCACCCTGCTCGCCGCAGACTTCGTGTCGATCCTGGCGGCCTTCGTCCTGTACTTCCTCAGCGTGGGCAACGTCCGCGGATTCGCGTTCGCGCTGGGCCTGACGACCGTCATGGACATCATCGTCGCGTTCTGGTTCACCCGCCCGAGCGTCACTGTCATGGCGCGATCCAAGTGGATGCAGAAGGGCGGCGGATTCACCGGCCTGTCGCCGAAGCGCCTGGGAGTTGCGTCGCTGGCGGGCACGAGGCGGGAACCCACGGCCCGGCGAAAGCGGGCTGCCGCTGACGTCGGCTCGGCCGCCACAGCCAGCGGTGCAAGCACCGGACCCGGAACGGAGATCTGAACCGATGTCAGGAATCGGCAATTTCGCCCACGGACTCTACTCGGGCAAGGTCAGCTACAACTTCGTCGGTCGGCGCAAGCTGTGGTACACCATCTCGGGCGTCATCCTCGCCATCACGATCGCCTCGCTGCTCTTCCGTCCCTTGAACCTCGGCATCGAGTTCAGGGGCGGGGCGGAGTTCCAGGTGCCCAACCCGACGTGTTCTGTGGACGCGGCCCAGACCGCGGCGAACTCGGTCGTCGAGGGGCAGGCACTGGTCACCCAACTGGGCGACGGCACGTTGCGGATTCAGACCCAGAACGTCCCGCCCGAGGTGAGCAACCAGGTCACATCGCAGCTCGGGTCGGCGTGCGGGGTCGAGGCCAGCGACGTCAAGATCCAACTCGTGGGACCCACCTGGGGCTCCGACGTGAGCCGCAAGGCGCTGCAGGGTCTGATCGTATTCCTGATCCTCGTCACGATCTTCCTGTCGATCTACTTCGAGTGGCGGATGGCCGTCGCGGCCCTGGTCGCGCTGGCGCACGACTTGATCATCACCATCGGTATCTACTCGTTGCTCGGCTTCGAGGTCACTCCGGCCACGGCCATCGGAGTGCTCACGATCCTCGGCTATTCGCTGTACGACACCGTCGTGGTGTTCGACAAGGTCAAGGAGAACACCAAGGGGGTGTTGGGGCAGAGCAGGCTGACCTACGCCGAATCGGCGAACCTCGCCGTGAACCAGACCCTCATCAGATCCATCAACACCTCCATCGTCGCGCTGCTGCCGGTGGGGGCGATCCTCTTCGTCGGCTCGTGGATCCTCGGCGCTGGGACGTTGAAGGACCTGGCGCTCGCCCTCTTCGTCGGAATGGCAGCGGGCACCTACTCGTCCATCTGCGTGGCCACTCCGATTCTGGTGCAGTTGAAGGAACGCGAGCCGGAGGTACAGGCCCTCGAACGGCGCGTGAACGCCCGTCGGCGGCGGTCCGACGAGCCACAGGCGGACTCACCGACGCCGGTGGCGGCTGCGGTGTCGCCGAGCAGAAGCGACGTGTCCCGGAATGTGAGCGAGTCCACCGAGCGGCAGCAGCCGAAACGGTCCAGCCGGTCGAGGCGCAAGAGGTAGTCGGACCGTACCGCCGGGGATTGCGGGGGCCGCCACGGGCGTTGCCATCTGCGTACACTTCTGCCAGGAGGTGCCGTGGCTGAACCGACGACGACCTCGTCCAGCGGATTCGATCCGGTGGCGTCGGTCCAGGCTGCCACGGAGCAGGTGTCCCGCCTGCGTGACCGGTTGGCGCGCATCACAGTGGGTCCGCGCAGCGGCTACCCGGAGTTGGAGCCGCTGTTCCGGACGGTGAAGCAGTACCACCCGCGAACGGATCTCCGGCTCATCGAGCGGGCGTACGAGACCGCCCAACTGCTGCACAAGGATCAGGTGCGCCGCTCCGGGGAGCCGTACATCACCCATCCCCTGGCGGTGGCGACGATTCTCGCGGAACTCGGGATGACGGGGTCAACCCTGGTCGCGGCGCTGCTGCACGACACCGTCGAGGACACCGAGTACACGCTGGAGTCCCTCCGGGAGGATTTCGGCGAAGAGATCGTCCGCCTGGTGGACGGCGTCACAAAGATCGACCGGGTCACCTACGGCAGGGCATCGACGGCGGAGACCGTGCGCAAGATGGTCGTGGCCATGGCCAGCGACATCCGGGTGCTGGTCATCAAACTCGCCGATCGGCTGCACAACATGCGCACGATCAGCTGGTTGCCGACGGACAAGCAGCACAAGAAGGCATCGGAGACCCTGGAGATATTTGCGCCGCTGGCACACCGCCTGGGCATGAACACCATCAAGTGGGAGTTGGAGGATCTGGCCTTCGCCGCGCTTCATCCCAAGGTCTACGAGGAGATCGTGAACCTGGTGGCGCAGCACGCCCCGGCGCGCGACGAACATCTGAACCGCGTCGTGGCAGAACTCGACGAGGATCTGCGCGCGTCACGGATCAAGACGGTGATCACCGGGCGGCCGAAGCACTACTACTCGATCTATCAGAAGATGATCGTGCGGGGCCGGGAGTTCAAAGACATCTACGACCTCGTCGGGGTTCGGATCCTGGTCGAGAGCGTTCGCGAATGTTATGCGGTCCTCGGAGTGATCCACGCGCGATGGAGCCCGGTCCCAGGCCGGTTCAAGGACTTCATCGCGATGCCGAAGTACAACATGTACCAGTCGCTGCACACCACCGTGATCGGGCCGGAGGGCAAGCCGGTCGAACTGCAGATCCGTACCAAGCAGATGCACCATGCGGCCGAATTCGGTGTCGCCGCCCACTGGCGCTACAAGCACGGGACGGTAGGAGACAAGAGCGGTCCAGAAGACTTGGACTGGGTGCGGCAGATGCTCGACTGGCAGCGCGAGGCCGAGGACCCCGATGATTTCCTCGACAACCTGCGGTTCGACCTGAACCGGAGCGAGGTCTTTGTCTTCACCCCGCGGGGCGACATCATCTCGCTGCCCACCGGCGCCACACCCATCGACTTCGCGTATTCCGTCCACACCGAGGTTGGCCACCGGTGTGTGGGCGCCCGGGTCAACGGCAGGCTCGTGCCGTTGGAGTCGGCTCTCGCCAACGGCGACACGGTGGAGATCTTCACGTCCAAAGACGAGAACTCCGGTCCCAGCCAGGACTGGCTGCAGTTCGTGAAGAGCCCCCGCGCCCGCACGAAGATCAAGGCATGGTTCTCCAAGGAGCGGCGGGAGGAAGCCGTCGAGCGCGGCAAGGGGAACTTGAACAAGTCGATCCGGAAGCGGCAGCTGCCCATGCGCCAGCTGCTCAGCCCCGAGGTCCTTGCCGAGATCGCCCATGATCTGCACCTCGCCGACGTCACTGCGCTGTACGCCGAGATCGGTGAGAACCGGATATCGGCCGATTCGGTGGTCAAGCGGCTGGTGGACCAGGGGGGTGGCATCGACGAGGTCCAGGAGGACCAGCCAGCGGCCATCACGACACGCACCCGCCCCGCTGGGGACCCGGGTGTGGTCGTTGCGGGTGACACGGATGTCTGGGTCAAGCTGGCGCGGTGCTGCACCCCCGTGCCCGGCGATTCCATCGTCGGGTTCGTCACCCGCGGTTCCGGCGTGTCGGTGCACCGCCGGGACTGCGTCAACGTGGAGAACCTCAGCAAGCAGGAGAACCGCATGGTCGGCGTCGAGTGGGCGCCGTCGCAGTCATCGGTGTTCCTGGTGAACATCTCGGTGGAGGCCATTGATCGAGCCGGGCTGCTGTCCGATGTCACCCGGACCCTCAGCGACCAGCACGTCAACATCCTCAGCGCCGCCGTGACAACGAACAAAGACCGCATCGCCATGAGCAGGTTCGCCTTCGAGATGGCGGAGCCCCACCACCTGGGCGCGCTGCTGCGGGCAGTCCGCGGCATCGAGGGCGTGTATGACGCCTACCGAGTCTGAGACGCCCAACGCCTCTGACCCCGCGCGTCTGCGTGGCCCTAGTCCGCCGCGGAGTACTCCGCCAGCGCCCGTTCCGCCGCCGCGAGCAGCAGTTTCGTGGACTCCATCGAGTTGCTGATCTTCGCCGCCCGCCGATCGTCCCCGCCGGCCTGGGCCTGTTCGAGTTGCCGCTGCAGCTTGGCCAGCGATGCCTGGAATGAGTCGACAGTGTTCTGAGCCAGTGCGCGCGCCGCCGGGTCGGTCCGCCGCCAGTGGTCCGCTTCGGATTCGCGGATCCGCTTCTCAAACGAGCGCAGCCGTTTGTCCAGCCCCGGCTTGTCGTTGCGGGGGACATGCCCGATCTGCTCCCAGCGCCCCATCAGCGCGCTGAAGCGGGCCCGCGCCGCGCGGGAGTCGCGCACCGGGAACAGGTCCTCCACCTCCGCCAGGATCGCCTCCTTGGCCGCCAGGTTGCGCACCTCCTCCTCGTTGCGCTCGGTGAAGACGGCATTGCGGGCGTCGAAGAACTTGTCCTGCGCGGCTCGGAACGCGGCCCAGAGCCGGTCCTCCTGATCGCGGCCGGCGCGGGGTGCTGCCTTCCACTCGGCCATGAGGTCGCGGAACGCCCGTGAGGTTTCCCCCCAGTCCGTTGACGACGACAGCGCTTCGGCCCGCCGGATCAACTCGTCCTTGACCACCACAGCCTGTCCGCGCGCCTCGTCCAGTTCCGCGAAGTGCTGTTTGCGGATCTTGTCGAAGCGGGAACGCGCGGCGCTGAAACGCTCCCATTGGGCCTGCTCGGCCGCCTTGTCGAACCGCGGCAGCGCCTTCCACTCGTCCAGCAGCTCCCGGTAGCGCTGCCCTGTGGCTTTCCACTTCGTCGATCCGGCCAGCGATTCGGCCTCATCGGCTATCGCCGTCCGGCGGGCCAAGGCGTCTTCCTTCGCCTGCTTCTTCGCCGCGGCCAGCTCGACCCGACGCGCATCGGCAAGCTCGATCACGGCATCGGCCTTCTGCGCGAGCAACGCGATGTCACCCAGGAAGGTCGGCTGCTCCAGAGCCTCCTTGATCCGGTTGGCAACCGCGACGGCCTGTGCGGGGCTCGTGTTGCCGCTCTTCAACCTCTTGCGGGCCAGGTCCAGTTCGACGACAAGATCGTCGTAGCGTCGCCGGTAGTGCTCCATGCCGGCCGCCGGGTCGCCCGCGGCCCACTGCCCGACCGCCTTGTCCGACCCGTCGGGCATCCGGACGTAGACCGTCCCGTCGTCCGCGATCCGCCCTGCCTCGACGTCACCCATCACTTGCTCCATTCCCATGCGTGCGGCAGTCCGCCCCTGCAGCAGCGACCGAAGTCACCGACGATCCGCGGCCTAGAAGAAGATCTGCGACAGCAGGAAGCCGCCCGTGGTCAGCAGCACCATCACCACGATCAGAGCGATCGCGATGATCCGCGTGCGATCGGTCTTCTTCTCCTCCGACCGGCGCGCTTGCTGACGCTCGTACTTCTCCCTGGCCAGTCGACGCTCCCGCTCGTTGCTGCTTGCCATGGCACCTCCTGAGTCGAACGCCAGTGTAGTCACGCCGTGCCGTCCGCATGGCTGTCGTGCCCCGCCGCGGCACTGGTTAGGCTTGCGGTGTGTTCGTGACCGGATTCCCCGCTGGCCCCTTCGGGACGAATTGCTTCGTCGTAGCTCCTGCGGTCGGCAGCGAATGCATCGTCATCGACCCGGGGATGGGCGCTGTCGAACCGATCAAGGAGGTTGTGCGCGACAACCGGCTGCGCCCCGTTGCTGTGCTGCTCACCCACGGCCATTTGGACCACACGTGGTCGGTGGTCCCGGTGGCGGGCGGCTACGGGATCCCGGCGTTCATCCACCCCGACGACGACTCCATGCTCACCGACCCGATCTCGGCGCTGTCCCCGGACATGCGACACATGATCGGCCAGCTCACGACCGACGGGGAGATCGACCTCGAACCCGACGACCTGCGGCCGTTGCGCGACGGAGAGGTGCTCGACCTCGCCGGGATCACGCTGACCACCACCCATGCGCCCGGCCATACGCCCGGATCGGTCGTCTTCACCCGCACCGCGGACGCCGAGTTGCCGCCGCTGATGTTCTCCGGAGATGTTCTGTTCGCCGGCTCCATCGGGCGGACCGACTTGCCGGGCGGGGATCACGCCATGATGCTGCGCTCCCTGCGGGATGTGATCCTGCCGCAGCCCGACGACACGGTGGTCCTCCCCGGGCACGGGCCGCAGACGTCGATCGGCCAGGAGCGCACCGCCAACCCGTTCCTGCTGGACGTCGCCGACAGCCCGCCACCGCCGAGGAAGGGCATGTGAGGGGCACGTTCACCGCACCCAAGGGGGTGCCCGAGTATCTGCCGCCCGCCTCGGGGGAGTTCCTCGCCGTGCGTGAAGGACTCGCCGAGCAGGCCCGGCTGGCCGGCTACGAGTACATCGAACTGCCCGTCTTCGAGGACCACGCCCTGTTCGCCCGCGGTGTGGGGGAGTCCACGGACGTGGTGAGCAAAGAGATGTACAGCTTCACCGACCGTGCCGGCAGGTTGCTCGCGCTGCGGCCGGAGGGCACCGCCGGGGTCATGCGCTCGGTCATCGAACACGGACTGTTCCGCGGCCAGCTCCCCGTGAAGTTGTACTACGCCGGAGCGTTCTTCCGCGCCGAGCGGCCGCAACGGGGCAGGTACCGGCAGCTGCAGCAGGTCGGGCTGGAGGCGATCGGGTCCGAGGACCCCGCTGTGGACGCCGAAGTTGTCGCCGTGGCCGATCTGGGCTTCCGCGCGTTGGGATTGACCCGCTACGAGCTGCAGTTGACCTCGCTGGGATGTGCCGCGTGCCGGCCGGACTACCGCCAGTTGCTCACCGACTACCTGGCCGGGCTCGACCTCGACGAGGCCACCCGGGAACGGGCTCGACTCAACCCGCTGCGGGTTCTGGACGACAAGAGGGAACAGGTGCAGCGCCAACTGGCGGGCGCCCCTTTGATGGCCGACCACCTGTGCGCGGAATGCCGGGCCCACTACGACGAGGTGCGCGAGCATCTGCGGGAACACGGGATCTCGTGGGTCGAAGCGCCGCGCCTCGTGCGCGGACTGGACTATTACACGAGAACCACGTTCGAGTTCGCCCACGAACTGCTCGGGGCACAGTCCGGCATCGGCGGCGGGGGGCGCTATGACGGGTTGATGGCCGCGCTGGGCGGGCCCGACTTGTCCGGCATCGGGTTCGGCATCGGCACCGACCGGACCCTCCTCGCCCGGGAAGCAGAGGGACTGGCGCCGCTGGCCCCGGCGGCGGTCGCGGTCTTCGGGATCGGGCTCGGCGACGCCGCGCGGCGGCAGGTCACCGCGGTGGTGGCGCGGCTGCGTGCGGCAGGAGTTGCCGCGGACATGGCTTTCGGGCGACGCGGGCTCAAGGGCGCCATGAAGGCAGCCGACCGCAGCGGCGCCCGCTGGGCGATGATCATCGGCGATGCGGAAGAAGCCGCGGGGACCGTACAGCTGAAGGATCTGAAAGCCGGCCATCAGACAGAGATGCCGGCAAGCGACGTGCCCGGCTACGTGGCACGCCACCAATCGGAAGGGACCACCCATGCTGCGCACCCATGACGCGGGAAACCTCGGCGAGGCCGCCGTAGGCCACGAGGTCACACTGGCGGGATGGATCGCCCGCCGCCGCGACCACGGCGGCATCGCCTTTCTGGACCTGCGGGACGCCTCTGGCGTCGTTCAGGTGGTGGTGCACGACCCCGAGGTTGCCCACCCGTTGCGCAACGAGTTCTGCATCCGGGTCATCGGCACGGTGCACCGCCGCCCGGAGGGCAACGAGAACCCGGAACTCGCCACCGGCGCAGTCGAGGTCTTCGCCGACGCTGTGGGCGTCCTCAGCGAAGCCGAGGCCCTGCCGTTCCCGATCGACGACCACATTCAGGTGGGCGAGGAGGCCCGGCTGAAGTGGCGCTACCTCGACCTGCGCCGCCCGGGGCCGGCCGCCGCGCTGCGCATGCGCAGCGAGGTCAACCGGCTGGCGCGGGACGTCCTCGCGCAACGGGGGTTCCTGGAGGTGGAGACCCCGACGCTGACCCGGTCCACCCCGGAAGGCGCCCGCGACTTCCTTGTGCCCGCCCGCCTGTCGCCGGGTCACTGGTATGCGCTGCCGCAGTCGCCGCAGCTGTTCAAGCAGCTGCTGATGGTCGCCGGGCTGGAGCGCTACTACCAGATAGCCCGCTGCTACCGCGACGAGGACTTCCGCGCGGACCGGCAACCGGAGTTCACCCAGCTGGACATTGAGATGTCCTTCGTGGACCAGCAGGACGTCATCGAGGTCGGCGAAGCGGTGGTGAGAGCCCTGTGGGAGGGCACCGGCGGCCATCAGATCGGTGATATCCCGCGAATCACCTACGCCGAGGCCATGGCCCGTTTCGGCACCGACAAGCCTGACCTGCGCTACGGGCTGGAACTGGTCGAACTCACCGGCTACTTCGCCACGACACCGTTCCGGGTCTTCCAGGCCGGGTATGTCGGGGCCGTTGTGATGCCCGGCGGCGCCTCCCAGCCGCGCCGCACTCTGGACGCCTGGCAGGAATGGGCCAAGCAGCGCGGCGCCAAGGGGCTGGCGTATGTGCTCGTGGACGAGGAAGGCGGCCTGGGCGGACCGGTGGCCAAGAACCTCAGCCAACACGAGCGCGACGGCCTGGTGATGGCCACCGGCGCCTCGGCGGGCGACTGCATCTTCTTCGCCGCGGGCAAGCGCGCCGAATCGCGAGCGCTGCTCGGGGCGGTGCGGGCGGAGATCGCGCATCGGCTGGAACTGTTCGACCCCGCCGACTGGTCGTTCGTCTGGGTCGTCGACGCGCCGATGTTCGAACAGATCGACGACGGCAAGGGCGGGTCGATCTGGACGGCGGTCCACCACCCGTTCACGTCCCCCACGGATGAATGGTTGGACCGGTTCGAGGAATCCCCGGGAGATGCCCTCGCATGGGCCTACGACCTGGTGTGCAACGGCAACGAGATCGGCGGCGGGTCGATCCGTATCCACCGCCGCGACGTTCAGCAGCGGGTGTTCGAGGTGCTCGGCATCGGTGAGCACGACGCCCACGAGAAGTTCGGCTTCCTGCTGGAGGCTTTCCGCTACGGTCCGCCGCCGCACGGTGGTATCGCCTTCGGCTGGGACCGGATCTGCATGCTGCTCGCGGGAGCCACGAGCCTGCGCGAGGTCATCGCGTTCCCCAAGACCGGCGGCGGCAGCGACCCGCTGACCGGGGCGCCGGCGCCCATCACCGCGGAGCAGCGCGACGATGCCGGCATCGACGTGGTCCCCGAGGACGAAGACGAGGCGGCCACCGCCAACTACCCGGGCCGAGGCGTGCTGCCGGACCGAAAACGCAACTGACGCATGTCGCTGTTCGATGCCCAGGACGCTGCCGGACAGCCGCTGGCGGCGAGGATGCGGCCCCGCTCGCTCGACGAGGTCGTCGGGCAGCAGCAGGTGGTTGGACGCGGCACGCCACTGGCGGCGCTCATCGCAGGGGGAGCGGGGGCGTCGGTGGTGCTTTGGGGACCGCCCGGCACCGGCAAGACCACCTTGGCCCGGTTGATCGCCACCGGGCGCGACGCATCCTTCCGGGAACTGTCGGCAGTGTCGGCGACGATCAAGGACGTCCGCGAGGTCATCGGCGCAGCCAAGAACGACCGGCAGCTATACGGCCGCGACACTGTGCTGTTCATCGATGAGATCCATCGATTCAGCAAGACCCAGCAGGATGCGCTGTTGCCGGCGGTGGAGAACGGCTGGGTGACGTTGGTCGGGGCTACGACGGAGAACCCGTCCTTCGCGGTGATCCCCGCGCTGCTGAGCCGCAGCCTCCTGTTGCCGCTGCGGCCGCTGGAGCAGCCGGACTTGCTGGCACTGATCGAACGCGCCCGCACGGATCCGCGTGGGCTGGCTGGCAAAGTCGAGGTGGCGGAGCAAGCCGCAGAGCTGATCGCCCGGATGGCCGGCGGTGACGCCCGCCGCGCACTGACCACGCTGGAAGCAGCAGCAGCCGACGCCGACGAGGTGGCCGCACCGCAGGTCGAGCGGGTGCTGCAGCAGTCGGCCCCCCGCTACGACCGTGCCGGGGATCGCCACTACGACGTCACCAGCGCGCTGATCAAGAGCATCCGCGGCAGCGACGTGGACGCGGCGCTGCACTATCTGGCGATCATGTTGGAGGCGGGCGAAGACCCCCGCTTCATTTCGCGGCGGCTGGTGATCCTGGCCAGCGAGGACATCGGCCTGGCCGATCACACGTCCCTGCTGATGGCCACGGCCGCGCATGAGGCGGTGTCGTTCATCGGGCTGCCGGAGGCAGGGTTGACCCTGGCCCATGCGACGATCCACATGGCACTGGCACCGAAGTCCAACGCGGTGAAGCGGGCGATCCAGGCGGCGCAGGCGGACATCCGCTCCGGTCGCACGGGTCCGGTGCCGCCGGCGCTGCGGGACGCCTCCACCGCCAGCGCTCGCACCGAAGGCGCCGGGCGCGGCTACACCTACCCCCATGATCACCCCAGCGGCGTGGTGGCACAGCAGTACGCCCCCGATGCGGTGCACGGCCGGGACTACTACCAGCCGACCCCCCACGGGGCGGAGCAGCGTGCCGGCGAGGCGGTGCAGCGGTTGCGCCGGATCCTGCGCGAGCAGTAGGAGTTCACCGCCCCTCGTCGGACCGGTGGTTCCTCGGTCGCGCCGCCTCATTCCCAACGGTAGGCGAACCACGCGATCAGCCCGCTGGCGGCGGCGATACCCGCGGCAATCAACGACTCCAGGGGTGCCCAGCCTCCGGTCAGCCAGGGCTCCTGCATCAGTCGGATGATCGGAGTCAACGGCAACCATTCCCCGATGGCCTGCAGGTTGTCGGGCAGGACCTCCGGCGGCGGTCCTGCGCCTGACAGGAACAGGAACACGAACCACAGCAGCAGACCGACCGCCTGCGCGGAACGGGTGGTCGGCAGCACCGTTCCCAGCATGATCCCGAAAGCGGCCACGGCGACAGCGCCGAGCAGGTAGGCGGCGAGGAAGAGCCACGGGTTTTCGGGCGGCGCGGCGCTGCCCAGGACCACCGAGGCGAAGAGCAGCAGCACCACCCCGGCGGTGACGATCGCCAGCGCCACCAGAAGCTGGGACAGCAGCACCGCACCCCGAGGCACACCCGAGGCCTGGAAGCGCCGCAGCACCCCGGTTTCGCGGTAGTCCACCAAGTGTGCGGGCAGGGCGATCATTGCGAAGCCGGCGACGGCCAACGCCACGTAGGCGGGGGTGTACCAGTCGGGTGCGCTGTACCCGCCGTACACGGGGAAGTCGGGTTCGCTGGCTGCTGGCGCGTCGCCGCCGAACACGCCGTTGAGGATGTACAGCACCATCAGCGGCAGCGCCAGGGTGAAGACAACTGTGACGGGTTCTCGCAGGAACAGGCGGAACTCGGTGCGAGTCATGGCGCCGAGGCCCTTCACGGTGCACCGCTTTCGACCAGACGCAGGTACACGTCTTCCAGGGAAGGGCGGATCACTTCGATGTCCTCGGGAGCCGACCCGGCGTCTACCAGCGCCTTGCCGACATGCGCCACAATCGCCGGTCGGCCATGGACCGTCACGCGGTCCCGTTCCACTGCCACCTGCTGCACACCGGGCAACTGCCGCATGGCGGCCAGCAGCGGCTCGGCGTCGGGGTGCGCCGACGGGGGCAGCGTGAACCGTACGGACACACCGTCGGCGTGTTGGGCGACGAGTGCCTCCGGTGTGCCGGCCGCGACCATGCGGCCGTGGTCGACGACGATCAGCCGGTCGCACAACCGCTGCGCCTCGTCCATGAAATGGGTTACCAGGACCACGGTGGTCCCGCCGTCCCGGATCCGCTCGATGAGCTCCCAGGTCGCCCTCCTGGCTGCGGGGTCGAGTCCGGTGGTCATCTCGTCCAGGAACACGACCTTCGGGTCGTTCACCAGTGCCAGGGCCACCAACAGCCGCTGTCTCTGGCCGCCGGACAGGCTGGCGAAGGAGGAGCGCGACTTGTCTTCCAGCCCCCACTGCTGCATCACGGAGCGCCACGGCGGCCCGGCGGACTGGAATGACGAGAACAGCCGCAGCGCTTCGGCGACCTTCATGCGGGGCGGCAGCGAGGATTCCTGCAGCTGCGCGCCGATCCGGGATCGAAGACGGGGCGCCTGGGTCCGCGGGTCGAGTTCGAGCACACGTACCCGGCCGGCGTCCGGCTGACGCAACCCCTGCACACATTCCACGGTTGTGGTCTTGCCCGCCCCGTTGGGCCCCAGCACGCCGAAGATCTCTCCTTCATTCACCTCGAAGGACACGTCGTCCACTGCGGGGAGCTGGTCGTACCGTTTGCGCAAGCGCTCCACGGTGATCACGGGAGTCACACCCCATTGTCCCGCTTCCGGGGGGTGGTCAGTGGGCGGTCAGCCGGATTGGCCGTCGAGCAGTGCCAGCAGTCTGGACGTTGTGGCCCAGTTGCGGATGGTCATCCGCCTGTACTCGGGTTTGCCGACGATGGTGCTCAACCGGCTCTGGGTCCGTCGGGCGCCGAGGCGTTGGAAGTACAGCACCCCCTGTCCCGGCCAGGCCCGATCCACGCCCTCGCGGAGGCCGACCGCACCCATCGCCGTGTCGCTGGTCAGTGGATGCTTCAGGAACACCACGTCGCTGTAGTACTTGTCCGGATCGGCCCCGAAGCCCGGTGGTGCCTGCGCAACGATCTGCCGCAGAAGCGCGTGGGAGCGGACGACCACGACGACCGGCAGGTCCAGCCGCGTCGCCAGTACGTGTTCGATGTTGGACTCCAGCCGCGCGGGGTCGGCGTCGGAGGAGAACAGCACGTTGCCCGACTGGATGTAGGTGGACACCGATTCGAAGCCGGCGTCCTCGAAGGTGCGCCGCAGATCCTTCATAGCGATCTTGTTGCGCCCGCCGACGTTGATGCCGCGCAGCAGCGCTACGTGCATCTCTGCCATCACCGCAGCAGGGTACCGATCGAGGCGTCCGCTGCCGCTGTTCGGGGCGGGGTCTATTCGCGGCGTCGGGTCCAGGTGTGGGTGATGGTCCAGTGGGGTCCGTGGGGGTGGGGGTTGGGTTCGATTCGCCATCTGTGGAGGTCGGCTTGGCGGTGGTGCGGCCAGCAGAGGCTGGCGAGTTGGTCGAGGTCGGTGGTGCCGCCGTGGGCCCAGTCGGTGACGTGGTGGGGTTGGCACTGCCCGGCGGGGATGCCGCAGCCGGGGATGATGCAGCCTTTGTCGCGGACGGCGAGTGCTTTGCGCTGGTGGGTGGTGGCGAGGCGTTGGGCGCGGCCGACGGCGAGGGGTTCCTCGCGGGCGGCGCCGAGCAGGGCGGCCAGGGGGGTGGCGCCTTCGGGGTGGTCGACGACGACGCCGGTGAGGTCCGCACAGCACATCAGGAACCGTCCCGCCGCCTCGCCGAGGGTGTGGCGGGTGCCGATGCGCCCGCCCGGCCGGATCGGCGGCAGCGGCTGGTCACCGCTGCCGGGGGTGCGGGCGGGGGTGTGGGTGTGGCCGGTGAGCCGGTCGGCCTCGGACAGGGGGATGGTGATGGTGGCGGCGGCGGGCAGGCCGGCGGCGGCGGGCACGCGGCTCTCGGCGGCGGCGGCGGCGACCATCGCCGCCAGCGCGTCGGCGTGGCGCTGGGATGCGGTGAGGCCGTCGCCGTCGGCGCGCAGCTTCTCCGCGTAGCCGTGCAGCGCCGCGACCAGCGCCTCGCCCTCGAGCGCGGGCAGGCGGGCGTCGAGGAGGATGTGGTCGCGGTAGCGCGACCAGGCCAGGTAGCGGCGGTCGTGGGCGAACCGCTCCCGCGCCCTGGCCTGCTGCGGCGCCAGCGCATCCACCGCCGCATCCACCGCTGTGCGTGTCGCTGTGGCGCCCAGGTCGGGCAGGTACGGGGTCAGCGTGCCCACCAGCGCACGGCGCTGCTGCCCGGTCAGCACCCGGGTGCCGGTGGTGATCGCGGCCAGCTGCGGCGCGGACACCCGCCCGGTGCGCCACAGCCCGGCCAGGTCCGGATGGTCCTCGGCCAGCCGCGCCGCGGACAGCAGCACCGCCGAGCGGGCCTCGGTCCAGCCCGCCGCCCGCAGCGCCGGCCGCACCCCGGTCGCGGTGGCGTCCACCCGGTCCGCGGCAGCCGCGCGGCGGCCCGTCTCGGCCTCCAACACGTGCATCACCCGCGCCAGCAGCACCAGATCATCGGCCAGCACCGCCCCCGCCCCCAGACCGGCGCCGGCGCCGGCGCCCACGGCCCGGCCGCAGGTGTCCTCCCCGGCCAGCCCCCCCAGCGCCTCCGCCACCGCCCGCGCCCCACCGGAACACGCCGACAACCCCGCAAACAGATGACCCCGCAAATCCCGCCCAGCCGCAGGCGCCTGCCGCTCGGGACTGCCGGGGGTCGGGTCGGCGCGCGCCGCTG
>JAQAZZ010000038.1:0-7771 GCA_032127075.1 Micrococcales bacterium
ACGCCGGTGGGATCGTGACGGTATCGCCGCTGCCCGGGACTCAGCGACGGGTGTGGCCGCAGAGGAGGGCTTGCCGAGTGCCGGGCGTCGGGGTGCCGGGCGTCGGTTGAAAGTGCCGATGAACCCGCCACTGCCCGGCACCGGCAACCGAGGCTGGCGACGGGCCAGGCGCGGGCGGTCCTGCACCAGCAGCACGCACCGACCGAGGTGAGGTACCCGGCGATGCATGGTGGCGGTGATCGGCAGGCAGGCGGGGCGGGGGAGGGCACCCACCGCGGGTCTCAGAAGAGGCGCGACCACACGGCAAGCGGGGGGAGTGGCCCCGCGGACCGTGGCGCATTGGGGGCAAGAGCGCGGTCCCAGCGAGAGCGCAGGAGTAGCAGGAACAGAAGCGCGGAGGGACAGAACAGAAGTGCGGAGGGACAGATGAGAATCCTGATCGTCACGGCACTGGTCGCGGCGGGGGCCTGGGTGTGGCAACCGGCCTTCGACCGTGCAGTGGCGCATCTGTGCACCTGGGACAACCCGGTGGCGCAGTGGAAGGCCGGGTGTTTGTGAGGAGCAGAAAGGCGCGTCCGGTCGATGCGCTGGAGGGGTGGCTGGCCGAGCCTTTCGCCTCGGTCGTCAAAGTGATGTTCGCCGTGTTCGTCGTCCTCGCGATCATGTCGCAGGTGTCGGGATGGTGACGCCGGTCAAGGAGACCCGCAACTGGCGCGGCGAGGCCCGGGCGCTGCTGCTGCGCGCCGAGGCGGACTACCTCGCCGCGCTGGGGCGCCTCCCGTCGCAGACGGCCGACGCCATGGCGTGGGAGCACCATTACGAGGCGGTGGCCGCCGTAGCCATCCGGAGCGCATCGTCCCTGCAGCAGGCCGTGCGGGGAATCGACGGGGGTACCTGGGCCCGTCACATCACCCGTGTCAGTCGTGCGTTCGCCCGGCTGGGTCGTGCGCTGCAGCGGCGGGACTTCGCGGCCGTGAACACCTCTACCACCGAACTCGCCAGCGCCCTTCAGGAGGCCAAGGCGTACCTCCGCGACCCGCCCGGCAGCACCGGTTACTCGGCGGCGGCGCCAGCGCAGGCAGTCACCCCCCGGGCCAGCCGTGTGCCCGCGGGCTGGACCTGGGCCGCGCTGACCGAGCGCGAGCAGCAACAGTTCCCCCGCTGGGCCAAGGTCTTGGCGGCTGCGGCGGTCGCGCTGATGGTGCTGCTGGCGCTGGCTCCGTCCGAGGCTCCGCACGGAAGGCCGGCACCCCCCGATCTCTCCAACAGCCAGGTCAATCCGGGGTAGTTGGGCAGGGGTGCCTGCCTGCGCCGCCGAACAGCACCACGCCCGCTGCGCCGCGTTGGAGGCCGCAGTAGTGGTGGACCTGGGCATCGGGACCGCGAGTTGTGCCCCAGCTCCGCAATGTCAGGCGTGCGGGGGTGGCGGGGTTGTGTGGTGGGAGGAGGGCGGTTGGTGTCGGGGGTGTCGGGCACGGTGGAAGTGGGGCGGGGGCCCGTCAAGGCGGCAGGCGCGGCCAGTGCCCTCGGCGCAGAAGTCGTCGGCGCGGACGTGCCCCAACACCGACTGCGCCGTCGGTGGGCAATCCAGCCAATTCGGTCCAGGGAAGGTGATGCCGTGACGAATCAGGAGCATACGCCGCAGTACCAGCCGGGGGTGCCGGCTCGCGGCTGGGAGGGTCGGTACTTCACCGACCGGCAGGTCGCCGCCGCCGCCATCGGCGGGCAGCTGGGCCGGTTCCTGCTCGACGAACGGGCCTGGGTGCGCTCGCTTGTCGCCTGGGACCGGGACTGCGATGTGCGCGTGATGAGGATGCTTTCGGGCGATGACGACGTGGTGCGGGAGAGGCTGTCGCTGAACCCCCGGCTCCCGCCGGACCTGTTCGCGCCGATGCTGGCGGCGGTACGCGCCGATCCCGACGCCTTCCGGCACAAGGCGATCGCCAACAACCTCCTGGTCCGGTCCGTGTGCCCCCAAGACGTGCTGCGCAGCGTCGCCGACTCGCCCGTGGACCGCACCGAGCTGTGGACGGTCCTGGGCAACAGCAACTGCCCGTCCGACGTGCTGACCCGCTATGGGACGGACGAGGACCAGCTGCACCTGCCGGTGCTGTACAACCGGAGCACCCCGACGTGGGTGCTGGTGCGCCTGTTGCGGCGCGTGCCGCCGAAGACGAGGTCTAAGGCGCTGCATAACATCGCTCGGCGGGAGTGGGCCCAGGTGCGTCCGGCCGTCGCGCTCCTGGCGCCGCAGGATTGGAGGGAGCTCGTCGGCAGGCTGCCGCGGGAAAGCCTGGCGGCGATGTCCCGCGACCCCGATCCGGGATTCCGCCGGGCGGTCGCCGACGCCGTGCCCGACGCCGCGCTGCTGCGGCGGCTGGCCCGCGACCCCGACGAGCAAGTGCGCGCCGCAGCCAGCCGGCGCTTGCTGGACCTGGTTGCCGCCTGACGACCGCAACCGGTCGGAGTTTCCTCGGATTCCGGGCGGCGTCGGCAAATGGCCGCCGGGCCCGCAGCACGACTTCGTTGACGTGGACCGGCAGTCGGACCACGCCGCCGTCCGACGCCTTGTCGGCCCGGGGACCGTTCAGCGGGTCAGTCCTGCAGGCCCGAGCCGCGACCGCTGCGCGCAGCTGCGGGGTTCCCATCGGCGCGCAGACATGTCGGAGGGGTTGCGTATTCTGGTCCAGGATCACGAAAGACGACTCGTCAGCCCGGGCTGAGCGTCTGGCAACCGCGTTACCGACACGGTGCCCCCGGTGAGGATCCGCCCCGCCGCCGCCGGCGGTGGGGAAGGACGGGAATAACCGCCCGCAGTTCGTGGGCGCTTCTTGGCTGCACGACCGATGGTGTCGTGCGCCCCTGCGGCGCCGGCGCCCAGGAAGGAGCAGTCAGCATCATGTTGGACAGTCGTGACCGCCGATCCCCGGCGAGCGGGTGGTTCGGCCGAGGAACCGAGGGCTTCCGGCGCCTCTTCGAGATCTGGGGGGAGCCGGAACCCGCCACTGTGGCGCGCATCCCACTCACCCGTGCCGTGACGGCGCCACTGCGTTCGCTGGTGGACACCGACCGTGTTCGCCGAGTGCTGCGCACAGATCCACGGCCCCGCCGCCTGGTGGATCCGCGCACCCTGCAGGCGTCGCAGTACGGGGTGACGCGCAGCGGGCTCGACTACTACCTGCACCAACTGCGCTACCCCCGCACCGGCTGGACGTGGGCCGACCAGTCCAGTGCATTGAACCGCGAGGTTGTGGTGTGGGCGGCCGCCGCCGGCGGCCCGCTGCTGCTGTCCGGCCACCACCGCACTACCGCCGCCCTGCTGCGCGGGGAGGGGGTTGAAGTGGTCTGGGTGGAACCGGATCCCGCCGGGGGAACCGTACCCGCCGACTCCGTACCCGTCGACTCCGTACCCGCCGGTGGCGGATCCGGTCCGGGTGCCGAGGCGGCCGGCGGCATCAGGATCGCCCCGCTGCTGTGGGTGGGGGACTGCCCCTTCCCGCATCGCCGTGCGGCCGCCGGCGGTGAAGCCGTGGGATTCGTATCGGAGGGGATTCGTTCGGTGGTGGCGGACCAACGCACCGCCCGATCCGTGATCGGGTCGTTCTGCGACGACACCGCCTGGATCGACCTGATCTGTCCGTCCGGGGCGGCGACCGGCGCAGGCGGGATCCGTGCCGGGAGCGCGGGTTCGCCGCGTGGGCCGAGTTCGTGGCGAAAGCGGGAATAGTGCCGTGGCCCAGGAAGTTGATGATCAAGCTGATGTGCGGCTGCGGCGGATTGGGGCGGTCTCCCGTCCAGTACCTGCGTTCGACCGGCGCAGACCACGATTGGGGGGAGCAGCAGTGTCGGAATCCAGCAACATCCGCGCGGTCTTCCTCGACGAGATCTCCACCGCCCACGGCCGTGCCGCGCCCGATTTCACCGGTCCGGATCAGCCCGCCATTGCCGGCGGCCGCCCTGGGAACGGTGCCGGCGTGACCTCCGGTACCACGTAGCGGGACGACGGCAGCACGCTCCCGGGCGATGCTGCCGCGCCGTCCCCGGCCGTCTCGACGGCCCCGCCCCCGACTGACGGCGGGAAATCGCCCCTCCCTGACGCAGCGCTGCCCATGCAGCCGCTGCCCATCGGCCTCCGCACGGCCCAATCCGTGTCGGGGGAGTGCCCGACCATGCGACTGCGGCACCCGCAGCCGTTCACCACCGACCGACGAAACGGAGTCACCTTGGCCCACGACCGCAGGAAGTACGAGCGTTCCCACGACTGGATGGAGCGCCTGATGATGATGGAGCAGCTCGAGTTGAACAGCCCTGACGATCAGGTCCAGCTGATCGCTGCCCTGACCGCCACCGAGGAGGTCTTCGAGCATCCCGAGTTCTCCTGCATCTGGCGTTTCCTGCTGCACTTCGGGTTCATGGATCCCGACGGCAACGTGCTGCCCGCCTGGGAGCAGTACTGGACCACGATCGGACGCCAGGCGTGGCAGGACGGCCACCGGGACAGGTGGATCGGCTGGAGCGACGCCATGTTCCCCACCGACATCGGCCCCGGCATCGAGACGGGGTAGCCAGCCACCCCGCAACCAGCCACCCGACGGCAGCCAACTGCTGCAGGCCCACCTGAAGCGCAGGTCGCCGCACATCGGAGAGGAGAAGCAGTGACCGACACCCGCAGCAGCCGCACCGCCGCACCGCCGCACCCGGCACCAGAGCCGTGGGCGGACAGCCCGCAATCCCCGCGCCGTCATCTGCGCCCGACGCCGAGCCGCCCACTGGCCGGGACGGCGTCGGGCGCGGCTTGGCTGCCCGTGGCGGTGGTTCAGGAGGACACCGCGACCCCGCCCTGCGGCGGGCGGCGCTGAGCCCGCCCAGCGTCCGGGTGAACCGGGAACCGTCCTGGCAAGGCCCGAGAGTCGGCAGGAAAGGGAGTGGGGGAGCCGGTCAAGGAGACCCGCAAGTGGCGCGGCGAGGCCCGCGCTGAGCTGCGGCGCGCCGATGCGGACTACCTAGCCGCACTGAGGCGCCGCCCGTCGCCGACAGCGGGTGCCATGGCACGGGAGCACCACGACGACGCCGTCGCGGGGGTGGTCATCAGGAGCGAATCGTCCCTGCACGAAAGGCAGGCGCCCCCGACCTCCCCGACAGCCAGGTCAATCCGGATAGGCCCGGTAGGGGTGCGTGCCTGCGCCGCAGCGCCTGCCGGGGTTCCGGCTCCGGGCTGGGACGGCGAGTGCTTCACCGACCGGCAGGTCGCCGCCGACGCCATCGGCGGTGAACACGGCCGGTTCCTGCTCGACGTGCGGGCCTGGGTGCGCGCACTGGTCGCCGGGGACATGGACTGCGATGTGCGCGTGATGAAGGTGCTGCCGGTCGACGACACGGAGAGGTGCGGGAGAAGCTGTCGCTGAACTCCCGGCTCCCGCAGCATCCGTGTTGACTACACCAGCGACCCCACGCCGACGGATGAAGGACCGCGAACTCATGGCCGTCGAATCCTGCGTTCTCCGTCGCTGCCGACAAGATGGGCCGAAGCGGATCCGTGCCACGGCGGCCCATGTGACGCACGCCTCAGTTGCGGGGTACGGGCCGCGGGGTATCACTCGTACACGTCCCGCCACGCCTACCAAGGGGAGCCATGTCCCAACGCCAGATCCAGACGACCGCTGTCCGCCGAATCCGGGTCGGCTCCCTCCTCGTCGGAGCAGTGGGCCTGGCGCTACCGCTGGCGACGCCGACCGCGGCACACGCCACCTACTACCCCAACTGCGACGCAGCCCGGACCGCCGGCGTCGCCCCGATCTACCGGGGGCAGGACGGCTACGCCTCCCACCTCGACCGCGACGGCGATGGCATCGCCTGCGAGACCGGCAGCTCCAGCAGCGGAGCGACGAGCGGCGGCGGCTCCTACACCGGCCCCTCGCGGTCCATCTCGCTGACCATCACCTCGGCCCAGCGGGTCTCCCGCGGCGGTGTCGAGGTCGTCGGCCAGATCAGCTGCTACGACTCGCTGCTGCAGCAAGCCTGCTACACCACAGGCACCGACGTGGAGGTGGGCGTGCTTTCCGGTGGCACCCTGACTTCGGTGGAAGACACCTGGATCATCAACGACACCTTCCACGCCGACTTCACCTCCTCTCACAGCCCCGGCGCGACCTTCCAGGCGCGCTACGCGGGGGACCGCTTCACAAAGTCGGCGACGAGCGCCCCCTACTACCTGGCCCCTCTGGCCACCGCCGACCGGCCCGCGCCCGTCCGGACGACCGCACCGACCACCGTCCCGACGACCAGCACCGCGCGGAAGCGGACGTGGGTGCGGGTGAAGCCGGTGCAGCGCCGCAGCAAGCTGCGGGTGGATGTCGGCCCCGACGGCGGTCCCAGCCGCCGCTTCGTGGTTCAGAAGAACAAGCGCGGAACCTGGCGCCAGATCGGTGCGACCCAGCGGGCCGGCGGTTGGCGGCACATCCGGACGATCGACGCGCGCAAGGGCGTGTACCGGGTGAAGGTGAAGGCTCGCCCCGGCTACACCGGGGCCACGAGCCGGACAGTGCTGCTGTCCCGGTAGCCGCAACGGGCGGGCCGGGCTGACCGGGCGATCAGGGGTCCGCCGCCAGCCCCAGGACCGGCACCTGCCGCGGCGGCAGCCGCCGCAGACGGCGCACGGGGTTGAGCTGGCCCGAGGGTTGAGCTGGCCCGAGGGATGTGCTGGCCCAGCCAGCCCGTTCACGTCCTAGGAGCGCCCATGGCTGCCACCCGTCGCCCGGATGTGGCGCAGCAGCAGCATCCGACCGGTCGCCATGAGGATCATCGCCAACGTCGCGAGCAGCGCCATCGCGAGCCAGGTGATCTGGTAGCCGCCGAAGGTGATCAGGGCCCCCGCGGCGACGGGGCCTAGCATCGCCCCCGTGGACGGCCCCAGGCGGACGATCGCCATCGCGGTCGCGGGTGAGGTCGGGTTGGACCGGGAGACGGCGAGCAGCACCAAGCCCTGGTACCCCCAGGCTCCGCCGAAGGCCAGCACTATCGCCAGCACGGTCATCACCGCACTGCCTCCCGCGAGCGCCAGCATGAGGAAGCCGATCACGCCCACCGCCTGCAATGCGACCACAACTCTCAGCGAGCCACGGCCGAGCCGGTCGCCCACCCAGCCGCTGATGATCCGCATCGACGCCCCGCACAGGCTGCCGAACGTGAGCAGGAGTCCGGCGGTGCTCGCGTCGAACCCGTGGTCGACAGCGGACTCGACCGTGAACGACGCCAGGGCGTTGCCTACCGCCGCGCCCAGCCCGGCTGCGACGGCGATCACCAGCAATGCGGGGATCGGCGCGTCGCCCTCGCGGGGCGAGCGATCGATCGGGCGGCTGTACGGCAGTGGCCGGCCGACGAACCAGAACACCAGGACCGCGCCCCCCGCCCCCAGGACGAACGCCCATCGCCAGCCGATGGTGAGGCCGATGACCGGAACCGCAAGCCCGGCCAGGAGACCGGCAAGCGGGATCGCGGACTGCTTGATCCCATACGCGAGGCCCTGGCGTCCCGGCCGGACCGCGGTGGCCAGCAGGTGGTTGATGCCGATCTGCCCGATCGTGCTGCCCGCCCCGGCGACGAACAGCCAGGCCACCAACTGCAGCCAGCTGGTCGCTGTGATCGCGACCCCGATCAGCGCCAGGCCGGTGAGGGCTGTCCCGGCCAGCATCGCCCGGTGCGGGCCGAGGCGCTCGGACACCATCCCGGCCGGGATCGAGAACACCAGCGACGCCAGGAAGAAGGCTGAGAT
>JAQAZZ010000039.1:0-9077 GCA_032127075.1 Micrococcales bacterium
TGGATCGCGCAGTGGCGCGAGATGATCAACGATCCGCACACGAAGATCGGCCGGCCGCGCCAGGTGTACGTCGGTTCCAGGGAGCGTGACTACACCCCGATCGGAGAACGCTGATGATGGCCGCGGCTGATTTCCAGATGAACGCGAACCTGCACGGCGCCTTCAAGCGGGAGTTGACCCGACTCACTTCGGCCCTGGACTCCATTGATCTGGCAGATGCCGGCGCGGTGGCCGGCTACCAGCGGCGGTTCCGGTTCTTCGCCGAGACGCTGCACACCCATCACGTGGGCGAGGACCGTTTCGTCTGGCCGGTCGCCCAAGCCAGAGCCAGCCCTGCGGAGAAGGCAATACTGCACTCGATGGAATCCGAGCACGAGTCTCTGGCCGCCGCATTGGCCACCGCCGGCGAAGACGTCGCCGGACTCGGCCCCGGGACCGATGTGGACACGGTTGCGGCCCACATCACCGATCTGGCGGCAGTCCTGAACGGGCACTGTGTGCATGAGGAGAGGGATGCGGTGCCGATCCTGGCGAAGTACCTGAGCCCCGACGACATGAAAGAGCTCGTCGCCCACGCCCGCGCCGCCCCCGATTCGGACCTGGTACTTCCCTGGGTGTGCGATGGGGCTCCGGCCGATGTCATGCGATCCACGTGGGCGGAGATCCCCGCGCTGCCCCGACTGTTCCTCCGCCCGATCACGACCCGCAAGTATCGGCGGTTCACCGCGGAATGTGGCGTGTGACCCTGCTGTCTTGCGCGGCGGTGCGAGGTTCACACTGAGAAAGTGACGCGACGAACGACTCTGACCTTCCTCGGCGGGGCCGGCACCGTGACCGGCAGCAAATTCCTGCTCAGCGGCCCGGACGCCAGGGTCCTCGTCGACTGCGGACTGTTCCAGGGATTGAAGCGGCTGCGGCTGCGCAACTGGCAACCCCTCCCCGTTCCCGGTGCCACCATCGACGCGGTGGTTGTCTCCCATGCCCACCTGGACCACGTCGGCTATCTGCCGGCTCTGGTCCGACAGGGCTTCGCCGGCCCCGTGTACTGTTCGCGATCGACCGCGCAACTCGCGCAGATCATCCTGTCCGACAGCGCCAAACTGATGCAGGAGGACGCCGACTACGCCGCCAAGCGCGGGTACTCCAAACACGCCCGGCCACAACCGCTCTACACCGCCGATGACGTCGAGGCCACAATCCCACTGCTGCGTCCGATCGATTTCGATGACGAAGTCCCTGCCATCCCAGGCGTCCGGCTCATGTTGCGCCCGGCTGGGCACATCCTCGGCTCCGCATCGCCGTGGATCCGCATGGGAGCCGAATCGGTCCTGTTCAGCGGCGACCTCGGTCGAGCGTCCCATCCGCTGCTTCGGCCGCCGGAGCCACCGCCGGCCGTCGATGCCATCGTGGTCGAGTCCACATACGGCAACCGGTCCCATTCGGAAGTGCCCAGCGATGCCCTCGCCTCGGCGATCAACCGCACCGTGGCCCGGGGCGGGTCGGTGCTCATCCCCGCGTTCGCCGTGGACCGCACCGAGGTGCTGCTCTTGATGTTGCGCCGCCTCAAGGCTGAGGGAAGCATCCCCGATGTCCCGGTCTATGTCGACAGCCCGATGGCCCTGCGGGCTCTGGCGGTGTATCGGCGGGCACTGCGGGACGGCGCTGGCGATCTGCGCGGCGATCTGGACACGGCGCGGGACATCTTCGATCCGGGCGGGCTGCGTGAGGCCCATTCCGCGGACGACTCGGCGCGGCTCAACAACCCGGGACAGCCGTGCATCATCATCTCGGCTTCCGGCATGGCCACCGGCGGCCGCATTCTGCACCATTTGAAACACATGCTGCCCGACCCCAGGCACACCGTGGCCTGCGTGGGATTCCAGGCTGCCGGCACGCGCGGGAGGGCCCTCCTGGAAGGGGCGTCACAGGTGAAGATGCACGGGATCTACGTCCCGGTTCGCGCCGAGGTCGTGGATCTGAGCGGTTTCAGTGTCCACGCCGACGGCGACGAGATCATCTCGTGGTTGTCGCGGGCGCCGGAGCCGCCGGGAGTCGTGTACGTGGTCCACGGTGAACCGGATGCCTCGGCGGTCTTGGCAACGAGGATCCGCCGGGAACTGGGCGTGACCGCTGTTGTGCCCGGCGACGGCGAGGTCGTGCGGGTCGTCGGTACGGGCGGCGTGCGGCGCTCCGAGGTCGCCCCCGGTGCACCGGACCGACTGGGTGGCTGAAGTATCCTTCTGCGACGAAGGGGTGTGGGGACGGAATGCTGAAACGACTCATCGCGGCTGTGGCGATTGCGGGTGTGGCCGCCGTCGGATGCAGCAGTCCGGAACCCGAGGAGCCCACCACCGCCGCAGACGCGCGCCTGGTCTACTTCACGGGCAAGGAGACGCGCGTGTTGAATCCCGCCATCAACAGGTACCGCTCCGCGTATGCTGCCGCCGTGAAGCCGGCGACGATCAACCGCTGCAACCGGGCGCTGGACTCCAACGACGTCACCTGCTTCAAGACGGTGACCGCAAACGTTGACAAGACCCTTGACCGATTGTCCAACATCACTCCGGCCCGCGGCGGCTATCACCCCAAATGCCGCGCGGGATTGAAGAAATGGCTTCGCTTCCTCGCCGACTACCGGGAGTTCTCGCAGCGGCTCAGGGAAGGTTTCGCCGCGGCGGAATACAAGCCGGTCACCCGTTCCATCAAGCGGTATCCGAAGCTGATCGACTACGACGCTCGCCTGAATGGCAAGAGGCTGCCACGACTGGTCGCGGCCTGCTACCCGCAAGGTACGGGGGAGAAACTGCTCCGCGGCGCATCATCCTCCTGAGCCGCAGCATGTCGGGTTCCCGCCGGCGGTTGGGTCGCCTGGATCGACGCCTCGTGTGCCTCAGTTGCTGTGGAGCGCGTCATTCAGGCCGCCCCAGGAACCGGAGCGCTGGACGACCTCCACGGCCCCGGTGAGGCTGTTGCGGCGGAACAGCAGTCCAGGGGCGCCGGACAGTTCTCGCGCGCGGACGATCTGGCCGTGGGGGAGCGTGACCTTGGCCCCCGCCGTGATGTAGCAGCCCGCCTCGATGACGCAGTTGTCCCCCAAAGAGATCCCGCAGCCCGCGTTGGCGCCGATCAGGCTGCCGGTGCCTATCGAGATGACCTCTTTGCCGCCGCCGGACAGCGTGCCCATGATGGACGCCCCGCCGCCGATGTCCGTGCCATCGCCTACTACCACTCCGGCGGAAATGCGCCCCTCCACCATCGAGGCGCCGAGCGTCCCGGCGTTGAAGTTGACGAAGCCCTCATGCATGACAGTGGTGCCGGCAGCCAGATGTGCTCCGAGGCGGACCCGGTCGGCGTCACCGATGCGGACCCCGGATGGCACCACGTAGTCCACCATCCGCGGGAACTTGTCCACGGACAGCACCGTGAGCGGGACACCGTGCGCTCTGGCGCGCATGCGGGTCGTGGGCAGCGACTCCAGCGCAATCGGCCCGAGGCTGGTCCAGGCCACGTTGGGCAGCAGCCCGAAGACACCGTCGAGATTGATGGTGCGCGGTTGGACGAGCCGATGCGAGATCAGGTGCAGCCGCAGATAGACGTCTTCCACCGACGACGGTGGCGATTGCAGATCCGCAATGACCGTCGCCACCGTCCGGGTTGAGACATCGCGGACGTTGTCGCTGTTGATGCCGGTGGCGATATCCGAGACATCATGCGGCGTGGCGCCGAGGGCTGGAGCGGGATACCAGACATCGAGGATATCGCCGCCGGAGTGGGTGGCTAGACCTATGGCCGCTGCGGCGCCCTGGACCGGCGCGGGGATGGAGTCGCTCATCCGGCTACCGTACCTGTGTGGCATCGCAGACCAACCCCACCCTGGACCTGAACAGCGACGTCGTGGCGCTGACCGCACAATTGGTCGATATCCCCAGCGAGTCACGGCATGAGCAGCAGATCGCCGACGCCGTATGGCTGGCCATGGACAGCCTCGGGCACCTCGCGGTGGAACGAAGCGGAAACACCATCGTGGCCCGCACCGAACTCGGCCGGTCCGAGCGTGTGCTGATAGGCGGGCATCTGGACACCGTTCCTTCGTCGGGGAACCTGCCTCACACCCGTCGCGGCGGCTATCTGCACGGACTCGGCTCGTGCGACATGAAGGGCGGGGTGGCGGTCGCCCTGCGCCTGGCCGCGGCTCTGGATTCGCCGAACAGGGATGTCACCTATGTCTTCTACGAATGCGA
Organism: Micrococcales bacterium; assembly: GCA_032127075.1. GTDB lineage: Bacteria > Actinomycetota > Actinomycetes > S36-B12. The sequence goes on from JAQAZZ010000039.1 coordinate 4,242, forward strand.
GGAGATCGAGGAGAAGAGCAACGGTCTGTACCGGTTGTCTGGTCAACGCCCCTCCCTGCTGGCCGCCGACTTCGCGATCCTCATGGAACCGTCCAACGCCCGTGTGGAGGCCGGCTGCCAGGGCACCCTGCGGGCGCTGGTCAGCACCGGCGGGGTTCGGGCGCACAGCGCCCGTTCCTGGATGGGAAGCAACGCGATCCACAGCGCCGGTGAGATCCTGAAACGCCTCGCGGACTACGAGCCCCGCCGTGTCCTGGTCGATGGCCTGGAATACCGCGAAGGGCTCAACGCTGTGGGAATCGGGGGAGGGATCGCCGGCAATGTGATCCCGGACGGATGTGTGGTGACGGTGAACTACCGGTTCGCGCCCACGGTCACGCCCCAGGGCGCCGAACAGCACGTGCGCGAGGTCTTCGCGGGGTTCGACGTCGTCATCGATGATCTGGCGGCCGGAGCGATGCCCGGCCTTCACCTGCCGGCGGCCCGCGACTTCATCGTGGCAGTCGGGGGGGAGCCGCAGCCCAAGTTCGGCTGGACCGACGTCGCACGGTTCAGCGCGCTCGGCATTCCGGCGGTCAACTACGGGCCGGGCGATCCCGCCGTCGCCCACGCTGCCGACGAACGGGTGGCGGAGGCGGAACTGTTCAGTTGCGAGGAGCGGTTGCGCGCCTGGCTGGCGCCCTGAGGCCCCGGGGCGCCGAAGGTCACGGCGACCAGACCAGCCCGTCGCGGGTCGTGCTGCGCGATGCGACCTCTTCGGCACGCCTCTTGTCCGCGGCGGCGATGATCGCCACGGCATCCGACGGCGAGTCGGTGACCTCCAGCAGGTCGAGGTCGCCGGGGCTGACCATGTGCTCGCCCACCAGTTCCTGCCTCACCCAGTCCAGCAGACCCGACCAGTAGCCAGAGCGCATGAGGACCACCGGGAACTGGGTCACTTTGTGGGTTTGCACGAGGGTGAGGGCCTCGAAGAGTTCGTCGAGAGTCCCGAAACCCCCAGGCAGAACGATGAACCCGTGGGCGTATTTGACGAACATCGTCTTGCGTGCGAAGAAGTATCGGAAGTTGATGCCCACATCGACGTAGTCGTTCAGCTTCTGCTCGAAGGGCAGTTCGATTCCGAGGCCCACGGCCGTGCCGCCGACCTCGCCGGCGCCCCGGTTCGCGGCCTCCATGATCCCCGGGCCGCCGCCGGTGATCACCGCATAGCCCGCTTCGGCAAGAAGCTGGCCGATCTCCCGGGCCAGGACGTAGTCCGGGTGGTCCTCAGCCGTGCGCGAACTGCCGAAGACGCTGACCGCTGGGCCGATCTCGGCGAGCAGGCCGAAACCCTCCACGAACTCCGCCTGGATCCGCAGGACGCGCCACGGGTCCGCCGTGATCCACTCATTGCCGGGCGCCCGGGAATCCAGAAGCCGTTGGTCGGAGGTGGTGGACCCCAACCGTTCCGGCCTGGCGCTGATGGGGCCGATCTGTCGGCGCGGCGGTTTGATGGGGGCCACATGCTCACGCTAGGCAATGGGCGGGCCACATGCCAGCCTGCCCGCGGCCGCACGGGCATACTGGGACCGATGCGGGGCCCGCAGGGGGCCGGGAAGGGGGTGTGCTGATGGCTGCCCTGTTCATCGCTCTGGCGGCGCTCGTGCTCCTCGGGGTGGGCTTGGCCCTGGCCGGGCGGCTGGACCCCGGCATGTCCGGCACGGATCGGCCGCCCGCGCCGGAACTGCCCGCGGCTCCGTGGACCGCTGCGGATGTGCAGCAGATGAGTTTCCGGGTGGGATTGCGCGGCTACCGCATGGAGGACGTGGATGCGATGCTGGCCGCTCTCGCTGCGCAACTCGCCGAGCCTGCCGAACCGGATGCGACGGATCCGGCTGGCGCCGGATCGGATGCTGCCGATCCGCCTGGCGCCGATCCCGCCGTCACCAGCGGCTACCCGCAAGAGCGGCCAACCAGCACGTCAGGAGACTGACGCCGAACCCAGTGGCGCCCTTTCGGGTGTCGGACCTGTCCGACTCCGCGCGGGCCGCCCCGGCGATGTCCAGGTGGGCCCACCTGCGGCCCCCGGCGAACGGCTGGAGGAACAGCGCAGCGGTGATCGAACCGGCCGATGTGTGGCTATCCGTGTTCGTGTTGGCGGAATCGGCGACGTCAGAGGCGATCGCGGAGGAGTATTCCGGCACCAGGGGCATGGGCCAAACGGGGTCTGCCCCGAGTGAGGCGGCTCGCCGCAACCCGCGAAGCAGCAGGCGATCATCGCAGTACAGCGCCGCATGCTGGCGTCCCAGCCCCACGGTGGCCGATCCCGTCAGCGACGCGACATCAACCAGGAAGTCCGGCTGCAGTTGCGCCGCCGCCATCGCGAGACAGTCGGCGAGGACGAGGCGACCTTCGGCGTCGGTGTTCAGCACCTCGGTGGTCCGGCCGCCGAAGTGCCGCACCACATCGCCGGGGCGCATGGCGGATCCGCTGGGCATGTTCTCCGCGCAGGCCAACACAGCCGTGACCGTGATGGGCAGTTCGAGGTCCCGCACAGCGGCGACCGTGCCCATCACGGCTGCCGCACCGGTCATGTCGGTCTTCATCAGCGGCATCGCGGTCGGCGGCTTCAGGGACAGGCCGCCGCTGTCGAAGGTGATCCCCTTGCCGACGAGGACAACATGGCGATCGCCGCCGCCGCGGTACCGCATGATCGTCACGTTGGGTGGTGAGGCACTTCCGGCCCCGACCGCCAGCACCCCGCCGAAACCGCGGCGGCGCAGCTCGGCGTCGTGCCAGACCGTGACGTCCAGATTGCCACCTGCCAATGACGCCGCCTGTTCCGCCAGCCACGCCGGGTCTTTGCGGTTGCTGGGTTCGTTGGCCCAGTCCCGTGCCCGCAGCACCCACCTGCCGATGATGGCGCCTTGCCGGGCGGGGGTAGCTGCGGCCGCTCGCGGCAGCAGTAGTTTGACCTGCGGTGGCGGACCTTCGCGGCGGATTCGGTAGCACCCGCGCAGGAGTCCCAGGACGAACTGCCGCACCCGTGTCCGGCCGCTGACGGGCAGGTACACGTGAACGGGGGAGTCGCGGGGAAGGGCTGCCGCCGTAGCCGCACCCTGCCGCGCCGCAGATTCCGACGGGGCGACATAGGTCACGCCTTCGCCTGCATCGTGGGCCGTCGGGGTTGCCGCCGGCAGATCCTGCGAAGCCAGCGGACGTCCGGCCAGTTCATCGCAGCGCTGCTGGTCGCGGCGGGAAAGGCCGCCCTCGGGCAGGACGATGATCAGAGGTTGGACCCGGCCGCGGGGCAACTCCTCGCCAGCGAGCACCTCGAGGTCGAGATGGTGCCATGGCCCCAGCAGGCTGGAGTCCGCACCGGGGTCCCCGGTCATGGGCCGGCTCCGCCGTGGGCGGGGCTCAGCCGGCCGTTGCGGACAACTGGGCGCCGAGGTCCCTCGCCTCGTCGGCAGTCAGCTCGACGACCAGGCGTCCGCCACCCTCGAGCGGAACGCGCATAATGATGCCCCGCCCTTCTTTGGTGACCTCAAGTGGGCCGTCTCCGGTCCTGGGCTTCATGGCCGCCATGTCAGTCCCTTCACCTTTGGTGCGTTAACGCACCCATTATTCCCGATTCGGACACGCCCTGCGTGGCAGCGCGCCCATTACGTGGGGAATCCGGCGTTGCCGGCTCAGCCCACCACTGCCATCAGCAGCCCGTCGCCGACCGGGACAAGCACCGGGGTGATGCTCTCGTGCCCGCGGATCATGGTGACCAGATCCCGCAGGGCGACGGTGGCTTCGTCTCGCTGCGAGGGATCGGCGACCCGGTCGTGCCAAAGGGCATTGTCGAAGGCCACAACGCCGCCTGGGCGGAGCAATCTCAGCGACTGCTCGAAATACAGCGAGTACTCCGACTTGTCGGCGTCCACGAGCACCATGTCGTACGCGCCGTCGGTCAACCGTGGCAGCACCTCGAGCGCCCTGCCGGCGATCAGGCGGAACCTGCCGTGGGCGATGTCGGCGGCGGCCAGCGTCTCTTTGGCCGCGCGCTGGTGCTCGACCTCGATGTCGATGGAGGTCAGTTGGCCGTCGTCGCCCATGCCGCGCAGCAGGTACAGCGACGAAACACCGGCGCCGGTGCCGATCTCGACGACATGGCGGGCCTGGATCGATTTGGCGACGAAACGCAGCAGTGCAGCGCTGCCCGGCGCGATAGGTGTGCAGCCGAGCTCGGCTGCCCGCTCCCGTGCCTGGACCAGGGGCTCGTCCTCCATCACGTACCCGTCGGCGAACGTGTAGCTCTCGGCGTTGGGCGCGGGAGTCGACGCCAGGTGAGTCATTCCTACCTCCGTTGTCGGTGGCGAGGTCGTGCCAGCAGACTTAGGGTAACTGTGTCGGCTCCGGGCCCCCGCCCCCGGTTGGGGCCCAACTTTGGAGGACCAGTGTCGGATCGAGAACTGTGGCCGGAGCCGACCGGCTCCCCGCTCTACGCGGATGGTTCGGCGATGTTCCCTGCGGCGGACCCCGAGGCGGATCCGCCGGCCGCACCGCCGCCGGAGCCGCAGCAGTCGGCCGGCCTGGACCAGGCGGACCCTGCCGCCGTCGCAGCGGATGAGCCACCCGCCGATCCGCAGCGAAATCCCGCCGACGCCCAGCCCAGCACCGCGAGCGGGCCGTCCGACGGCGGTTGGCAGTGGCCGGCGGCGGGAACCCGCCAGGCCTATGCCCAGCCTGCCCCCGCCGCTGAGCCGGCGTACGGCTCACCGGAAACCTCGCAGCGAAGCTCGCAGCCGCGCGAGGGAAACGACTGGTACATCCCCACAGCCCCGGCGGCAGCCGCCGGGCAATCCGCCT
>JAQAZZ010000040.1:0-2556 GCA_032127075.1 Micrococcales bacterium
GCCGACAGCTTCTGCCGCCTGCCCAACCCGACCAGGATGACGGCCCTGGACCCGGAGTTCCGCGAAGAGTTGCGGCAGTCGCTCCGCGACACAGCCACAAGGTTGCGATACCGCCGGGGAATCGCCAGCGCCCGGCTGGTGTGCGAACTGGCCGAGCCAGCAGCCGAATCACCGGCAGAGTCGTGGGCGCGTGGGCTCGTCATCGAAGGCCGCTTCCCCGTGCCAGCCGTCGGGATCCCCGTAGTCGGTGCAGACGGGCGTACCTACTTCGCCGATCTCTGCTGGCAGGAGCAGCGCCTGGTCGCCGAAATCGACGGAGCGGGCAAGTACAACGGCCGTGAAGACCTCCTGCGCGAGAAGAACCGCGAAGACGAACTACGGGCTGCCGCTTGGGACTTCACCCGGTGGCCGGCACGGGACCTCTGGCGCGACCCCGCCATGGTGGCCCGCAAGTTGACCCGCCATGGGCTTGCCGCCGGCCAACCGCAGCAGCTACGCAGATAGCCAAGCCCCCTGGCCACCACCGGGCCCCCACCGCCTCGCTCAGCGCTGTTCCGCCGAAGCACCGATGTTGCCACCCCACCCCGTGCGCTGCTGCCGGACAGCCATGCCGGGCCCACCAGCGCCCTACCGCAGGTACGCGGATCGCCAAGCCCCGGCCACCACCGCCGCCCCTGCCGCCATCGCTGCCGCCACCGCGGCCCCTGCCGCTGCCGGACAACCGTGCCCGGGCCACCACCGCCGACCCGCCCCCTACCGCTCTGCCGAGCTCCGCCGCCCCGCCGACGCCGAGAGGCCGCGGCGCGCCGTCCCGAGCCGGGCCGGGCCGGGCACTGCCTGAGCAGACGCCACAACTCCGCTGACGCCGGACCACCGTCCCGAGACCTTCACCACGCCCAGCCGGTTGCCGTTCATATGGTGGGCTTCGGCCCATCGCGCTTCCCCGCTGCCGCGCTGTGGCGCCACACTGAGTGTCACGCTGCGGCACCGCGCTGAATGTGCAGTGCAGATCAGGAGGCAGCTGTGTCCAGATCGATCGGGGACCGGGGCGATCGACTGCTCACGCCCGCCTTCCTCGCGCTGACGGCGTCAGAGCTCGCGTACTTCACTGCGCTGGGTGTGATGATCCCGGTGGTACCGCTGTTCGCCACCCAGACCCTGTCCGTCGGGGCGGTGGGAGTGGGTGTCGCGGTCGGGGCCTTCAGCGTGACCGCCTTGGCGTTGCGGCCATGGGCGGGCCGGTTGTCCGACCGCTGGGGACGGCGGCGACTCATGGTGTCGGGAGCGGTTCTGTTCACCGCCGTGGTGCTCGCGCACATCGTGGTGACGCAGTATTGGGCGCTCCTCGGTCTGCGGTTGCTGTTGGGCGTGGCCGAGGCGGCATTCTTCGTCGCCGGAATAGCGGCGCTGGCCGACCTGGCTCCGCCCGGACGGCAGGGGGAGGCGCTCAGCTACAACTCCTTGGGCCTCTACCTGGGCATCAGCGCCGGCCCAGCGATCGGTGAGTGGTTGCTGGATCTCCGCGGGTTCGATGCAGCCTGGTTGGGAGCGGCCCTGCTGGGGGTCATCTCGATCGTGCTGGCAGCCAGTCTGCCGCCGCTGCCGGGGGCCGCCGGGGAGGGAGAGGGCGGTTCCCTTCTGCCGCGGGTCGTCATCGCCCCGGGCTTGACCTTCGTTGCGGGGTTGGCCGGCGCCGCCGGATTCCTCGGCTTCGCCGCGCTGTTCGCCCGCGACATAGGTCTCGCCGGTGCGGGCAGTGTGCTGTTCGTGTACGGCAGCGTGGTCGTCGCGTGCCGCCTCCTGTTCGCCAAGACCGCCGATCGGTTCCCCGCCGTGACCCTGTCCGCCGCCGCCCTTGCGGCCGTGGCCACCGGTCTGGGGCTCATGGCCCTGTGGACCAAGCCCGCCGGCCTCTTTGCGGGAGCCGCCATCCTCGCCGTCGGGGTGTCCTTCCTGACCCCTGCCTTCTTCCGCGTGATGATGGAACGGCTGCCCGCTTCGCAACGGGGAACCGCCGCGGCGTCGTTCAGCATCTTCGTGGACCTGGGCTTGGGCGGCGGGCCCGTCCTCTTCGGGCTCATCGCCGGACCCGCCGGGATCGCGGGCGCCCTCGCAGTCAGTGCAGCGCTGGCGCTGGTCGCCGCGGTGCTGACCGCGACGGTGGGCCAAAGGAGTCGGCCACCGACTCGGATCACCGAGTAACGCACCGGGCGATGCCCCGCCAGGCTCGCGCGACGCGACCCCCGCAAGCCCCCGCAGAACTCCACAAGCCCCCGCAAGAACCGCCAAGCCCCGCCAGAGCCGCAAGCCCCCCATGGCCCCCTCAGCGGGGGGGTTGGCGACGCCGACCGCTGGCCGGTCGTTCGGCGTCATCGTCAGGGCAGCCGGGGGTCCGTCCTCTGGCCCCCCACCGGCACCGGCACCACCGTCCCGCACCGGCACCGTCGTCCCGCGCCACCGTCCCCGCACCGGCACCGTCGTCCCGCGCCACCGTCCCCGCACCGCGGTCCCCGTCTCACCGTCCCGCACCGGCACCACCGTCCCGCACCACCGTCC
>JAQAZZ010000041.1:0-5865 GCA_032127075.1 Micrococcales bacterium
CGCCGAAGTCTGCCCAGCGGAGGTCGTGGGCGACACCGTCGCGTTCGGTGGAGTAATCCAGAAACCGATAGGCGAGTTTGTCTCCGCGAACCTTTGCCCACCGCTCAACGTGCTTGACGAGGCTGGCGCCTTCCGGGAAGACGATCCGTCCGTCCTTGATGAACGGGTTATGGAACGGCATACCACTCTCCTGTCACAACACACTCCAGTCTCAAGACGCCGTGCGCGGCAGCGTCTCAGTCTCGGGACGCCGTGCGCGGCAGCGTCCCGGGCCGCCCATCTGCTCTTATCGTCTTCTTAATGTTAGTCCCACTGATCTGCCGGCGCCAAATCACGACGCACCGACCCATTGGCTAACCGACGCCGTGGCTAACCGTGTGGCGGTCGGGGCGCGTTCTCGATCAGGTCACGCGCCCAATCCAGTGTCCACGACGTCGACGTCAGGCCGTCGAGGTTCCAGAACTCCGGCGTGTTGTACATCGCGTGCACGGGTTGGCCGGCCCCTCCGGCAAGTACGTCGAGGGTCGTAGGCAGGTTTGTGATGTTGAAGGCAGACTGCGGGGCGGCACAGATCAGATCTCCGCGCGCGCAGATCTGGTTGGTGCGGTTGTTGAGTGCACCGAAACCGCCCGGCCGTTGACCGCTCATCGTCAAACCCAGCGCCGACAGCGTGGGGACCTCGGCCAGTGTGATCTCCGCACCCTGCCCGGGCGGGTTGGGCCCGATCTCCCGGCCCTCGCCCGGATGGCGGCGGCCGTCGGCGATCAGCGTGACCCCCAGAACCAGGTCCTCGTCGACCGGCCCGCGCCCATTGCCGATATCGCTGGCGAGATCGCCCGCGATCACCGCCCCCTGGGAGAATCCAACCAGCACGTAACTGGTCAACGGACAGCGGTCGTTCATCGCCGTCATGGCCGCGACGGCGGCCCGGGTACCCTCGGCACGGCTGTCGTTGTAGGACATTTGCTTGTCCGCCGACAGCGGATTTCCGAACTGAGCGGTGTAGGGGACCGTGTACACCTGAACCCGGTCACGGCCGAATTGATCCATGATCGGTCGCGAGACGTTGAGCAGCAACGCAATCGGAAACTGGATCGGATTGAGCGGGTCATCGGTCGGTGAGGACTCCCAGGTGCCCGGAATCGCGATCATCTCGACGTCAGGACAGCTGGCGTCCTGGAATGCCGGTCGCGGCTTGCGCTCCTGCTGGCTGCTGGGCGGCACGGCCGTCGGCGGGATGGCCGTCGTCGCCGGTTCGGGCCGCCGCAAGACAATCACGATGATCACCACCACCAGCGCCACCACGACGGCAACCGCGCCCGCGGCGATCAGAGCGAGGATGCGGTGGCGCCGGCGCCGGTCCGTCTTTCGGGATTTTCCTGCCATATCTCAGCAGAGCCGCTGGCCGGCGATGCGAATGTAGTTGTCGATGGTGGCATCAGCCGCGATGACGGAGGCCGACTGCGGCGCCGAGGCGATCGCGTCGGCGACATCGCTGCGCACCATCGGCGCAACGTAATCGCGGACCGCCTGGGGGCTCTGCCCGGCGGCACTGGCCTGGCAAACATAGGAACCGATACTCAGGGCGCGCAACTGGCTGGGCGGGTTGACCCCGGCGTCGGCCAGGTCGTCGAGGTAGCCGCGCTGGGCCGGGGTCAGTTCCAGGGTGGCCGGTTGCGGGCCCGACTCCGGCGAATCCTCCATCGCAACGCGTTCGCCCGAATCGGCGGCCTGCTCGGAGGGCAGCGCCACGGTGCTCATCAGATCCGCTCCCGAACCACATCCTGCGAGGAGCCAGGCCACCGGGGCGAGGAGGCCCGCCATCACCACGACTCGGGACGGAGCCACGGGGATTTGTCCACCCGGGGCTAAAAGTTTGCTGAGCGAACCGCTGAACGGGCCTGGCACGGCTCTACAGTACCGGTTCGGCGAAGGTGACCACACCAACGTGGGGTTGCGGATAGCTAACGGTTTTCCCCGAAACGTTCGCTATTGGATCGCCGCCGCGACGTCGTTCGCCAAGGCGCCCAGCGCAGCCGACCAGCTCCCCCAGTCATGGTTGCCCGCGGCGGGGAAGTCGAAATAACCGTTCTTTCCGCCGAGGCCACGGTAGTGCGCGTAAAAGGTCCGGTTGCTGCCCTGCGCCTGAGCGCAAAAGCCGATCATCGCAGCAGGGTCGGTGCAGGTGACTGCCTGCGGGCTGTACACCCACAGCCGGGTGTTGTTGGCCACCAACAGATTGGCATGCACGTTGGGATCGCGGAACTTCCAGCGGCCCAATTGCGGGGCACCGTACATCGCCTCGACGACCGCGCCGCTGGCATTGATGCCGTTGGAGATCGCCCCATTGAGTTGAGTGTTGGACGGGGTGAGGAATCCCGACATCGACCCGGCGAAGCTGTAGCGGTCGGGGTGGAAGGCGGCCATGGTCACCGCGCCCAGTCCACCCTGCGACGCTCCGACGATGCCGTGACCGCTGGGGGCGAGACCTTTGTTTGCCGCCAGCCAGTTGGGCAGTTCATCGGCGAGGAAGGTCTCCCACTGCTTGCTGCCGTCACGCTCCCAGTTGGTGTAGAGGCTGTACGCACCGCCGGCCGGAGCTGCTACCGACAGTCCCCGACCCCCGAGGGTCTCCATCGCGTTGCCCACCGTCACCCAATTACTGACGTCGGGGGCGGCGTTGAAGGCGTCCAGGAGCACCACCGCACGCGGACCGCCGCCCTGGAAAGCCACCGGAATGTCACGGCCCATCGCGGCCGAAGGCACCATCAGGTACTCGACGCCTGCCGCGGTGGCGGCCGGTGCCGTGGCGCCCAACCCGCCCAGCACCACGACGGCGGCACCGAGCACCCGGAAGAGTTTCATCAGATTGCTCATGCACACCTCACCTGAAATCGTCCCGGCCCGTTTGGTCGGTGGTCCGACCGGACACCGAAATGTAGTGAATCACACCCACCAGGCTGCAGTTCCGGTAATGACGGCGATGCCCCTGAGTTTGCGGCGGCCGCTCATGGACCGGTCGCCGGGAGTCCGGTGTAGGGGGGGTCCTGGGAAGGGGGTTCGGGCAGTCCGCAGCGCAGGAGTTCGTATCTGGGAACTCTATCGATCCGGTAGCGGGTGAAATCCAGGGCGCGATTCAGATTGCCGATAAACCTCGGCCAACTCATCGGCTCGCGGATCGACTCAAGCCTCTCCGCGGTCTCCGGGCACCCCAGCGCCACACCGGCCTCGGTGATCCACCCCTCATCGAGATACTCGGGGATGTAGGGACGCTCCTTGAGCCACGGTCCTTCGGCCACCGCCCAGTCCGGGAAGAGGTTCTTGTCATGGCCGATGCGGGCATCCCCCAAGCGCGCCGTATGGGCAGCCAACGGATTGACGAGCCCGATCTGATCGATGACGCGGGTGTTGAGACCGACATTCATGCCGACCATGCCGAGGTTGGTGAAAAAAATTGTGTGCGGGGCGACCTGGCGACGCCAGCTGTCCATCGACGTTCCGGGGGGCGGCGGCGAGGGCGGGAGCGCGGGCACCACATCCCACACGTCGTAATTCCCAGACGGAAGCAGCAGAGCGCCGTCAGGAGTGTTGTTGAGCGCAACCAGAACCGATCGCATTCGCGGGTAGTCGAGATAATCGGCTGCGGTCAATGGATGGGCATGGCCGGTGGCCTGGGAGTAGAACCGACGCTCGTCGACGATTCCGGAGTAGGTCACCCTGGTGGCATCGGCACCCATGCCCGGCGAGTTGGCCGCCCACAACGCCCAGCCCGCCAGTGCCAGCCACAACGCCGCGGCCGTCCCACCCAGCAGGTAGCCCCGCTCGCGGACAAAAAAGCTGCCCTGCGGAACCATGATCGGGATCACCGCGACTGGAGCCAGCAGACAAAACACCGGTGCCAGTAACACCCGCCCGTGCATGAAGTCACCGCCCTGACGAATCCAATACAGCGCCTGCAACACTCCGCTAAGCGTCATGAACACGACGACGGCGGCTGGGCTTCGGACCCGCCGGGCGAGTCCGCCGCCACGCGGCCCGCGCTGCGCGGCGCCGCGACCGATCGAGAGCACCAGCGCCAGCGCCATCAAAAGAATCGCCGGTACCCACAGTGCGTAGGGCGCGGCGAAGTTGCCCAGATAGGTCAGGCCCTGGCTCCACTTGCTACCGGAGGCGTCTTTGGCCAGCGCGGTCTGTGGCACCAGGAGTCCGTAGTAGCCCATCCGGAAAATCTGGTATCCGACCGGCACCAGTCCGCCGGCCAGCACGATCACCAACCGCAGCCGCCGGTCGCGGGTCGCGATCAGCATCATCACCAGCGCAAGTCCGCCGATGAGCGCCAACTCCGGGCGCACCAAAACGCTGAGCCCAGCCACGAAAGCCAGCGCCGCGACGAACCGTCCTCGCGGACCCGGCTGCGCCCCAGAACCATTCCCGGCTTGCGCCCAGCACACCATCATCCACCAGAGCAGACCAAGCCATGCCGTGACCAGACCGTTCTCCAGACCGGAGGTGGCGAAGTCCCGCGCCGGCGGGATCGCGATGTAAACCAGGGCCCCGGCCGGAAGAATGAGTGCACGACGATCACCCAGGCCGGGCGCCAGCAGCCGGGCCGTGCCGAACATGACCATGATCACGCCGGCCACACTCAGAGCCAGCGCGAGCGCCAGCGCCACGTACTCCAATCGCATCGGACCGCCGACCACGCTGCCGGAGTACATCAGGTAGGTCCACGCTGTGGAGGTGTTGGACTCGACCCGTTCGCCGGGGTTGAACACCGGTCCGTTCCCCGCCAGCAGGTTACGGACCGTCCGCAACACGATCAGGCCGTCATCGGCGATCCAGCGCCGCTGCCACGCACCCCACGTCCACAACAGGGCCACCGTCGCCACGGCGATCCCTCGGCTGATCCGGGTCAACGGGGTCACGGGGAAGCCAGGCCACCCTCGCCGACCCGAACGAAGTCGCGGCGAGGTGGTGTGGAGTCGGTCGGGTCCAGCAGCCGACACGCTAACCGAGAACGACGGCGGCAATGACGGTTCCGATCCAGGTCAGTGCCAGCAGTTGCAGCACCCGGTCGCGCAGGGCGATCTCCTCCGGTTCGCCCGCCATGCCGCCGTCGACATCGACGGCGTACCGCAGGATGGCAACCGTGAACGGGATCACCGAGACCACGAACCAGGATCCGGTGTTGCCGTCCTGCTCGAATGCCCACAGTCCGTAACAGAGCACCACTGCGGTCGCCGAGAGGGTCCAGACGAAGGTCAGGTAGGTGCTGGTGTAGCTCTCCAGGGACTTGCGGATCTTGGCTCCGGTGCGTTCGGCCAGTTGTAGCTCGGCATAGCGCTTACCGGCGGCCATGAACAGGGATCCAAACGCCATCACCATTAAAAACCACTGCGACAGCGGGATCCCCGCGGCGACGCCACCGGCGATCGCGCGGATCAGGAAACCCGACGAGACGATGCAGATGTCAAGCACCGCTTGATGTTTGAGTCCAAAGCAGTAGGCCAACTGGATCACCAGGTACACCGCCATCACCAGAGCCAGTTGAGGGGTCAGCCACCATGAGATCGCCAGACATGCCACCCCCAGCACCGTCGCCAAGCCGTAGGCCAGACCGACGGGCAGCACACCTGCGGCGATTGGGCGGAACCGTTTGGTCGGGTGTGCCCGGTCTGCTTCCACGTCGCGTGCGTCATTGACGAGATAAATGGCCGAGGCCGCCATGCAGAACACCACGAATGCGACAGCCACCCGCAACGCGACATCGCGGTAGTCGTAGCTGACGTCGCCGCCGAGAGCGGCCAGTGGCGCGGCGAGCACCAACAGGTTTTTAACCCACTGACGAGGCCGGATCGCTTTGAT
>JAQAZZ010000042.1:0-3751 GCA_032127075.1 Micrococcales bacterium
GCGGATCCTGGTGTACCTCGGCACCATGAAGCCCAACGGGATCACCTCGTCGGGCCTCAACCTCCTGGCCAGCATCGACCACAACCGCTACGACGTCTCGGCCTCCTACCTGTACACGGGCAATTCCGATCAGCAGCGCAGCATCGCCGGCGTCGATGCGCGCGTGCGCCACCTCCCGCGCATGGGCACCATGAACGGGCCCAAGCTCCTGCGACTGCGCTGCGACCGGCTGAAGCGGTCGGGGCTGCCGGAACGGGTGAGCAGCCCCGACCAGATGCCGCTGGCAGGGATGTTCGCCGAGGAGTGGGCCAGATGCTTCGGGGGGGCGCGCTTCGACTACATCGTCGATTTCAGCGGATACGGGCCGCTATGGGATTTTGTCCTGCTCCAGGGCGAGGCAAAGGCCCGCAGCATCTGGCTGCACAACGACATGCACGCCGACGCCCGCCGGGAGGTCCACGGCGAGCAGCACCTCTTCAAGAAGCTGCACGCCGTGTTCAGCACCTACCGCTTCTTCGACAACCTCGTATCGGTGTCGCAGGAACTGGCCCGGGTGAACTCCGAGACGATGGCACAGTTCGCTGCCCCCGAGGCATTCACCTATGCCCACAACACGATCGACTTCGAGCGGATTCTGACGATGGCGCGACAGCCCTACCCGCCGCCGGAGGATCCCCAGGAGTGGCGCTGGCGGCCCAACCGTCCGGGCGAGACCACCTTCGTCACGGTCGGCCGGCTGTCCACGGAGAAGAACCACGAGCGGCTCATCCGGGCCTTCGCCAAAGTCCACGCCGACGATCCGCACACGCGGCTCATCGTGCTGGGCACGGGCCCCCTCGCCGAACACTTGGCGCAGGTGGTCACCTCGCTGTCCCTGGACGACAGCGTAGAAATGGCGGGATTCCAGTCCAACCCCTACGCGGCGATGGCGGGATCGGACTGCTTCGTGCTGTCCAGCGACCACGAGGGGCAGCCCATGGTGATCCTGGAGGCGCTCACCCTGGGCCTGCCGGTGGTGACCACAGACTTCTCCAGCAGCAAGGGGGCGATGCCCGAGGGCACCGGCTTCATCGTGCCCCGTTCGGTGGCGGGCGTGGTCAGCGGGATGCAGGCCTACCTCCACGGGGAGGTGCCGAATCCGCCGTTCGACCCCACCGTGTACAACCGGACCGCCATGTCCGAGTTCTACCGCGCCATCGGCGCCGAGGCGGACCCGCAGCGCGCCGCGGGTGGCAACTGAAACTGATGGGGCGCGAGTACTCTCGGGTATGCCGGATCCAGGAAGATGAGGGAAGGCCGGGGCGGATGAGCAGACCGATAATCGTCATCGGATCCATGGGGTCGGGCACAACCTTGCTGCGGCTCATGCTGGACAGCCACCCGAACATCATGATCGCCCAGGAGACTGGGTTCATGCGAGCCGCCCAGGCGCAGTACTTCATACCGTTCTGGAAGTTCGGCGGCGAGTGGCTGTCGCGGATCGGGATGGAGGAACCGGAGTTGGACGCCGCCGTCGGGCGCTTCTACGATGATTTCTTCTCCGCCGCGGCTGCCAAGCGCGGCGCCACCCGATGGGGGGACAAGACCCCGTACCACGTGCACCATATGGCCCTCGCCACGCGAATTTTCCCAGACGCCCAGTTCATCGCCACCGTCCGGCAGCCGGGTGCCGTGGCGCGCAGCCTCGACCGGTTCCATTGGGACTGGAGCAAAGGGATCCAGCACTGGTGCAACAGCAACCAGGCGATGGTGGACGGCGGCGTCGAGCTCGGGGAGCGGTTCCGGCTCATCCGCTACGAGGACCTGGTCACCGACACCGAGGCGGTGATGCGCGAGGTCGTGGAGTTCCTCGACGAACCGTGGGACCAGCGCGTGCTCCAGCACCACACGGTGCAGGGCGGCCGCGCTGAAGGTGGCACCAGGGCCAGCGACCCCATAGACACCGCTCGCATGGCGCGGTGGATGGCTGAGGTCACACCCGCCGAGGTCGACCAGCTGGACAAGTCCACGAAGGCGCAGGCTCGCGTATTCGGCTACGATCCGGGTGCGGGGGCGCCGGTCGCCCGACTGAACCGGCAGGATCGGACCTCCCTTGGTATCAGCGGCGACGAGCTGAAGATTCAACTGGCCGAATGCCAGCCGATTCCCCGCCGTGACGTCAGACCCATGTTCGAGAACCGCCCCTACACCCCGGAGAGCATGGCGGACGAGTTGCGCAAGGCCTACGCCGCCGGCGTCTCGGGTGGCAGGGTGCGGCCCGCCTATCGGCACATGGTCGAAGCGGACATGCCCCGGCGGCGTCGGGCCCGCGGGCGGTTGGCCCGGGTGCGTCGCAAGCTGTCACGGGCTGTGAGCCCGGACCTGTGACGCGCCGCAGGGTGCCGCGGCCAGCGCGCACGCCGGGGGTAGGATTTCCCTGGGTCTGTTGGGGAGGTTGATGGATGGCGCGGCAAGCGGTGATCCTCGCGGCGGGTATGGGCACCCGGCTCGGCCGCCCCTTCCCCAAACCGCTCACGGAACTGGCAGGCGGCCACTCCATCATGCATCAACAGGTGTCCAAGCTGCTCGCGGCCTTCCCGGACATCCGGATCATGGTGGTGGTGGGCTTCAAGCGGGACCTCATCATGGAAGCCTTCCCCGACGTCGCCTTCGCCTACAACGAGTTCTACGACCAGACCAATACCTCCAAGAGCCTGCTGAAGGCTTTGCGGCTGTCCGACGACACCGGGGTGCTGTGGCTCAACGGCGACGTGGTGTTCGATGGGCGGATCCTGCGGCGGGTGGAACCACTCATGGCGGACAACCGCAGTTTCGTGTGTGTCAACACCGCCACGGTCGCCGAGGAAGAGGTCAAGTACACCGTCGACGACAGCGGCAACATCGACCAGTTGTCCAAACAGGTGACGGGCGCGTTGGGTGAGGCGGTCGGGATCAACTTCATCAGCAACGACGACAAACCCGCCCTCATCGAGGCCCTCGACAGCGTCGCCGACCAGGACTACTTCGAGCGGGGCATCGAAGTCGCCATCGAGCAGGCCGGGCTACAGGTGCTGCCGGTGGACATCTCCGACCTCTACGCCGTCGAAGTGGACTTCGAGGACGACTTGGCCCTTGCCAAGAGGTTCGCGGAAGAGGCATGACAACTCCGTCGGTCACCGTCGTCATCATCTGCTACAACGACGAGGCCCGGCTTCCGCGGGCCATCCGCTCGGCCCGGCGGCAGACGCTGAGCGACATCGAGATCAATGTGGTGGACCACGGCAGCACCGACGGATCGCTCCGTGTGGCGCAGGACGCAGCCGCGGAAGATCCCCGTGTCCGGGTGATCCCGCTCGGCGAACATGAGGGCAAGCCCGGCCGCCCGATCAACGCCGGCATAGATGCCGCCACTGCTCCCTGGGTCGTTGTTGTCGGCAGCGACGACATCCTGCGGCGGCGGGGATGCGAGACCCTGCTGGCAGCGGCGGAACGCTCCCAGGCCGATGTTGTCATCGGCGGAGTGCGCCGAGTCGATATGGACACCCGCGAAGCGATCCGCTGGATGCCCAGCGTCACGCTGCGCTCGCGGGTGGTCAAGGACGTGTCGCAGTTCCCCGACCTGATCCGCGACACCATCGGCGGGGGGAAGCTCTACCGCACCCGTTTCCTGGCCGACAACAACCTGAAGTTTCCCGAGGACATCTTCTATCAGGACCAGGTCTTCACCATCACGCCGGCGTCGGGGTACTACATCGCCGACGTGCTCGTCGAC
>JAQAZZ010000043.1:0-5866 GCA_032127075.1 Micrococcales bacterium
GACGACGTCCTGAGCAGCCCGACCACCGCCAAGCGCGTCTCCGACATCGAGAATTGGTTGACGAGGCGCAGATACACCGCCCGGATGGAGGAGGGCGAACTGCGCGGCATCCACGTTGTGGTGCATCGCGGCTATGTCGCCCAAGGGATCGCCCGGGTGCATCTGCGCGTGATCGAAGCGCCCCGGCTGCCCGACGGCAGCAGCTCGATCCCCTACTGGGACGTCCTGAACGCAAATCTGCGCCGCCATGCGGTCCTGCCTTTCCCGGGAGTGCGCGTCAGAGTCCACCTCGGCGAGTCGTCAGGCGAGGGCATCACCGACAACCACGGCTTCGCCGCGATCACGCTGCCCGTGGGGGATCTGGCGGGGGGCTGGCATGAGGTGCAGGTGGAGACGGTCCCCGACAAGGAGGGTATGCACGAATTCACCGACACCGGGCGGGTCCTGCAGCCGTCGGCTCGGGCCCCTTTCCTTGTCGTCAGCGACATCGACGACACAGTGCTGCGCACCGGATTGGCGGAGGGCCTGACTGCTCTGCGGCGGACTCTGCTGCGCGATGCCCATACCCGCAGGGCAGTCCCCGGGATGTCGTCGCTGTACCGGGGGCTGGAGCGCGGCCTGCCGGACGCCGACGGCGACTACGGCCCCCAGACCGCGTTCTTCTACCTGTCCACCGGCAGTTGGGCGTTCTACGAGATGCTGGTGCAGTTCCTGCAACTGCGTGGCTACCCGCGCGGCCCGTTGTTCCTCACCGACTGGGGCCCCCAGGAGAAATACTTGATGCGCTCCGGTGTGGAGCACAAGAAGAAGTCGCTGCGCCGGCTCGCCCGCGCCTACCCGGGCACCGCGATGGTGCTGATCGGCGACTCGGGGCAGAACGATCCTGACGTCTACGTGGACTTCGCCCGCGACCATCCCGAGGCGGTGAAGTGGATCCTCATCATGGACGCCGGGGAGGGCGCGGCCGAGAAGACCGAGACCCTTCGCAAACGGATCCCCCACCTGCGCGAGGAGGGAATCCCGATTCTGCTCGCCGACAACGCCCTCGTGGCCGCCGAGGACGCCGTCCTGCTGGGCCTGGTCGACGATGTGACCCCGGAAGAGGTCGAGACGGAGATGGGGGCCATCTTCTGACCTCGGGTCTCTGCCGGGCTCTCTCGATCAGCGGTCGGTTGCGCTCGGCATGGTGGGGTGCTGCCCGTCAGCACGGATGCCGGGGGGACGGATCGCCGTCGGTGACAACCCAGTCGGCGGCACCGCGAGTCGGATAGCGGCGGAAGTGGGCGGTTTCCCGGTCCCGCCAGTGGGCCCACCAGTCCGATGCCGGTGGACCCCGGCGCCCCGCCGCGCGGGATCGGCGCACGTCGCCCGGTGCCTCCACCCAGATCAGCAGAGTCGAGATACCGGCGAGGGCCGGGTGCCCGGCACCCACTCCCTCGATGACGTAGACATCCGCGGGCGGCACCAGGCGCCAGCCGTTGTAGCCACCGCGCGCCCAGTCGTACACCTGATAGCTCGGCTGGGCACCTGCGCGCAACGGTTCGGCGATCCACGCTTCCAGGTGGGCGCCGAACGAAGGATCGGTGAGTCCCTCCCACCCGTCGTAGACGTCGTCCAGCGCAATGGTGGCCACCATGAGCCCAGCGTCACCGAGCAGCTGCGACAACCCCGCCGCGAGCGTCGACTTCCCCGCACCGGCCCGACCGTCGATCAGGACCAGCTTCCCGCGGGGCAACGGCGAGCCGCGTGCCACGATGTCAGCGGCCAGTAGGGCGAACGGTGGACCGCCCGCCGCCGGGAATCCGGCGTCCCCGGACGGGATGTCGGTCATCCGCCAAGGGCTTCGGCGACCACTTCCCGGGCCTCCTGCTGGATCCGCTCCAGATGCTGCTGCCCCAGGAAGGACTCCGCGTAGATCTTGTACACGTCCTCGGTGCCGGAGGGCCGGGCCGCGAACCACCCGTTCTCCGCCACGACCTTCAGCCCCCCGATGGGGGCGTCGTTGCCCGGCGCCCGGGTCAGCGCGGCGACGATCGGTTCGCCGCCGAGCTGGGTGGCGCTCACCTGGTCGGGCGACAGGTCCTTGAGCAGTGCCTTCTGCTCCCGCGACGCGGGGGCATCGACGCGAGCGTAGACGGGGTCGCCGAAGCGTTCCGTGAGACCGCGGTATTCCTGCGACGGGCTGCTGCCGGTGCGGGCCAGAATCTCCGAGGCCAGGAGGGCCAAGATGATGCCGTCTTTGTCGGTCGTCCAGACCCGGCCGTCGCGGCGCAGGAAGGACGCCCCGGCCGACTCCTCGCCGCCGAAGGCGATCGACCCGTCGAGCAGGCCCGGCACGAACCATTTGAAGCCGACGGGGACCTCGAGTAGCTTGCGGCCCACCGACGCTGCGACCCGGTCGATCATCGACGAACTCACGACGGTCTTGCCCACGGCAGCGGCTTGCGGCCAATGGCCTCGGTTGCCGTACAGGTAGTTGATCGCCACAGCGAGGAAGTGGTTCGGGTTCATCAACCCCCCGTCGGGGGTCACGATGCCGTGCCGATCGGAATCTGCATCGTTGCCGGTGGCGATGTCGTACTTGTCGGACTGCTCGATCAGCGAGGCCATCGCGTACGGGCTGGAGCAGTCCATCCGTATCTTGCCGTCCCAGTCCAGGGTCATGAAACGCCACGTGGCATCGACCGCCGGGTTGACCACGGTCAGGTCGAGGTCGAACTCATCGGCGATGGCCCCCCAGTACTCCACGGCCGCACCGCCGAGCGGGTCCGCGCCGATCCGGATGCCAGCGGCCCGGATGACGTCGATATCCACAACGTTCGGCAGGTCGCGGATGTAGTTCTGCAGGAAGTCGTAGCGGCCAGTGCTGTGTGAGGCCAGCGCCTTGGCGATCGTGGTCCGTGCAACTCCCGACAACCCTGCTGCCAGGTACTTGTTGGCCTGGTCCTGCACCCAGCCGGTGATCTCGGCCCCGGCGGGTCCGCCGTCGGGCGGGTTGTATTTGAAACCGCCGTCCCGCGGCGGGTTGTGCGACGGGGTGACAACCACCCCGTCGGCACGACCGGGATCCGACTCCGCAAGGCTGGCGTTGTACCCGAGGATGGCGTGCGAGATCGCCGGCGTCGGGGTGTAGGACGCGCGTGCGTCGATGAGCACCGCCACCCCGTTGGCGGCGAACACCTCGACCGCGGTGGTCCAAGCGGGCTCGCTGAGGCCGTGGGTGTCGCGGCCGATGAAGAGGGGCCCTGCGATCCCGTTGTCGCGGCGGTAGTCACAGATCGCCTGCGAGGTTGCCGCGATGTGGTCGTCGTTGAACGCCCCATCGAAAGCGGATCCGCGGTGGCCGGAGGTCCCGAAGGACACCCGCTGGCCGGGATCCGACGGGTCGGGGTGCAGCGAGTAGTAGGCGGTGATCAGCGCCGGCACATCAACGAGGTCGGCATCGACCGCACGGGTGCCCGCACGGGTGTTCTGGCTCATGGTCTCTCCCGGGTGTTGTGCCCCATCGTCGCCGCCGGGGCCGGGCCACGCGACCCGAACGAGGCAACCTGGGCTCGGGCCCGCCGGGTTCGGCGATCTGCTCAAGTGCCGCACGAGCCCGTGTGGGGGTACCGTGCAGACGGACAGCCAAGCCCGGCGGGAGGATGCCTCGGTGGACAGCCCCACGCTCGCTCGACCAGTGGGCCGCTCGGCGCCCACCGATCGGGCAGCGACCGTGGCGGTGGCCGGGTTCGCTGGTCTCGGACCGGCCCTTGCGGTGGCCGTGTGTCTGTGGTCGATGGTTCAGACCCCGTTCACCGGCGCCCCGGCCATCCAGCCGGGAGTCACGGCGGCCGTCGCCGCAGCCAGCCTCGTCTCGTTGGCCCTGGCGGTGTGGCGGGGGATCAGCACGATGATCCTGCTCTTGGCGATCAGTCTGGGCCTCAGCGTCGCTACGGCCTCGCTGGGCGGCGTGGTCCACCAGTTCCCGGACACCACCTTCGTCCCAGCCGCGATGGGTCTGGCGGTGGCCGCCGCGGCCGCCGCCGCCGCGGCCGTCCCACCGCGGGTGATCCGCGCCCTGGTCCTGCTGGTGCTGGGCGCCGTGGTGTGGTTGTCCCTGGCGCTCGGCGTGGCGGACGTGCTCGGGTCGCAGAACTCCGCCCTCTACGAGCGGGGCGAACGCTCCTGGCTCGGCGTGCTGCAACTGGGCGGCATACCGGGTCATCCCAACGGGATGGCACTGTTCGCGTCGCTGGCGCTGCTACTGCAGTCCTTGGCGCTCCTCGCATCGCAGACCCGGTCGGCCGCCTGGCGGATCGCCGCATTCGTCGCCGGCCCCGCCGCCGCGGGGGCCGCGCTGATCTGGTCGCAGAGCCGGACCGGTCTGCTGTGCGCCGTCGCAGTGATCGCGTTGCTGGTGATCGTGAAGGTGTTCCCCCGCCGCTCCTGGCTGACCCCCGCCCTGCTCGGCACAGCTGCGCTGTCCTCAGCCGTCCCGCCGCTGCTGACGCTGGCTGGATTCTCCTTCCACGGCCGTTGGTTCCCCTGGTCGATCGCCTGGCAACAGCTGCAGGGAAACTGGCTGCTGGGACAGGGTCCAGAAGTCTTCAGTCCCGAGTTCTGGGACCGGTGGGTCCTCGACCAACCCGCTTGGTGGGAGCCCGCTCATGCGCACAATCAGATTCTTGCCAGCCTCGTGATGCTGGGGCTGGTCGGCTTGGCCATCCTCGTGGCGGCTGTTGTTGTCATGATCCTCATCGCCAGTCGATCCCGATTCCTCGACGGCGGTTGGGCGATCGCGGTGTGCGGGGTCATGTTCATCAACGCGGGTCCGGAGAACGTCTTGGGCGTGGCCGACATCGGGGCGACCTACCTGCCAGTCTTGGTCGTCGCCGCTGTGCTCGCAGCGTCGTGGACCATCGCAAGCCCCGGTTCGCGGCAGGCACCCGAGGCGGCACAGTCGGGCTGAGCCGCCTCACGGTCCAACGGCGCCTCGGCCCTTCAGCTGGACAACCGCTGCCAGTTGGCGGCGGCAGGCGTCGGTAAGGTCACTATTGGCCATCGACCGCATGGGGCGCGCGGCACCCCGGCGTCGCGTCGGATAGATTACCCCCGTCTTGATGGGAGAGCTGCGGATGGATCTGCGCGTTCGGTGGGCAGCGGCGGCACTAGGTCTCGCGCTCGCGCTGACCGGTTGTGGTGGCGAGCCCGAACCAACCGCAGGACAGTCGGCTTCACCCTCCGCCGACGCGCCCGCGCCCGAAGGCATCAAGGTGGGCCGCGAGCCCAACCAGCCGTTCAGCGTCACGGCCAATGACCTCGGCATCCACTCCTACACCACGCAGCCGCAGGTGCCCACCGAGTCCATCCGGCTGACCTGCTACCCCAACTGGGCTGTGGCCAATCCCGCTCCGGGTGAGTTCCAGTGGGCCGATTTCGACGGCGCTCTCGCCCAAGCCGAATCGTGGGGCTACACCGACATCCTCTATTCGTTCTGCGCCACACCGAAGTGGGCCGGAACACCCGCGGCGGACAACGATCAGGCCGCCTTCGGCCCCGGTACGGCGCAACCGCCGAAGAACATGAAGGTCTGGGAGGAATGGGTCAGCGCGGTAGCCGCGCGCTACAAGGGACGCATCACCGGCTACGAGATCTGGAACGAACCGAGTTCGCCCCAGTTCTACGCCGGCAGCCCCCAGCAGATGGTGAAGATGACCAAGGTTGCCTACGAGGCGATCAAGGAAGCTGACCCCGAGGCCTACGTGCTGTCGGCCAGCACCCAGACCCACAATCCGGACTTCTACGAGTCGTTCTTCCCGGACTACGTCACTGGTCTGCAGAGACAGGGATGGCCGGTCGACGGCATCGCCGCCCACTTCTATCC
>JAQAZZ010000044.1:0-35440 GCA_032127075.1 Micrococcales bacterium
CGGTGCACGGCTACGGCCTGGGCGGGCGGGACCGCGTGGTGAGGGTCTCCCGCAAGGACAAGGGTTCGTCCAACCACAACATCGTCGCGGCAGCGGACTCCGACGAGGGCCAGATCAGGGACATCGCCGCGGTGTGGGAAGAGTTGGGTCTGGGTCGGGTTGCCGCCATGAAGATCAACATCGAGGGCGGCGAATATGAACTCCTGGACCGGATGGCAGCGGTCGGGCTGTTGCCGCACGTCGAGACCTACCTCATCCAGTTCCACGAGTGGATCAGAGGAAGCTACCGGAACCGGCGGCGCATACGGCGCGCCCTGGCCCGGACCCACGACCCGGTGTGGGAGTACCCGTTCGTCTGGGAGCGCTGGCAGCGGCGCGGAGGCTGAGCGGAAACCGTGCCGTCAGCTGGTCAGGCCGCTGCAGTCGCGCAGCGATTCCCAATACGCCAGTTCGTTGTCCCGATCGGCACCGGTGAGCCGCTGCGGCACGGCACCGTAGATGCGGCCCGGGTGCCATTTGTAGTCAACGATCTCCCGGCCACGGACGTCCACCGTGAGGACTCCGGTCTTCTCGGCATCAGAGCTTGCCGCCTGGAAGAGGAAGTTGCCCAGGCCGTAATGGACGAAGGCGTCCCCCATGCGCCCGCCTCCGGCGAGGCGGTGCTGGTGGCCGCCGACGATGATGTCCGCGCCAGCCTGGCGCACCGCCTCGGCCAGGTCGATCTGGCGCTGCGTGGGACAGGTGTACTTCTCCACACCCCAGTGCAAGAAGACGACCACCGTGTCGACATCGTCTCGGATCTCGCCGATCCGCTTGGTGAGGTAGTTGAGGCGGTCGGCGGAGGCCAGGCCGCCCTTGTCCGGGCCGGCAGTCCACTTCGCCGCGAGGTTGTCGTCCAGCACCTGGGTAGCCGCGAACACCGCGATCCGCTGGTCCTGCACCTCTGCAACGTAGGGGTCGTAGGCCTCGACCTGGTCTTCACCGATTCCGACCACAGCCGGGCTTTCGATGGACTGCTTGGCTGCGATCGAGTCGGTGAACCCAGGCCAGCCGAAGTCCATCCCGTGGTTGTTGGCCATGCTCACCACATCGATTCCCGCCGAAGCGAGCGCGGGGAGCACAGCTTCGGTGGTGGCGAAGGTGAAAGCTTTGGGTTCGGGTGTCCCCGAGGTGGTGATGGCAGTCTCCAGGTTGAGCACCGCGAGATCCGCCCGGCGGAGGGTCTTGGCGAACGGTCCGACGAAGTTGTCCGGATCCGATGCCAACCGGTACTCCAGCGGACCTTCGGCGTAGCTGTCGCCCGCAAAAGCGATGCGGACCACCGGGGAGTCCGGGTCCGCCGGCGAATCGCCGTCCGCGGGAAGGGGCGTCTCCAATCGGGCCCCATCCGAACCGGATTGCGGGGGGAGTTGGGCGGGAGCAGACGCCAGTGTCGCCGAGCAGCCGGCGACCATGGCCGTAGTGGCCAACATCGCCGCCACTCGACTCATGCGCTGCTTCATCGCCCCACCCCTCAGTTCCGCCTCCAACAGCCTCCTAGTATGGGGGGTTCGGGAGAGGGCGCGAGTTCACGACACGGGCAGGCGAGGAGTCGCACCATCGCGGGGGCGGCTCAACTGGTCCGCCAAGGGAAGTCCATGCCCCAGACGGGCAGCGCCTCGGAGGTCGCCAGCCACATCCGCTGCGACTTCAGCTGGCGCCAGTCGGGTCCGGTCCAGCGATACACGGTGCGGCGCATCCGCACCCGGCCGTCGACCTCTCGGCCGACGAAAGTGATCATCTTGTGCCGGCCCGCCCGCTCGACACTCCTGTAGCCCCTGCCGACCGGCGAGACCCCCAGGCCGCACACGCGCCATTGCTTGCCGCCCCGGGGATTGGGCACCACCGTTGGGCGGCCGGAACGCCACCGGACGATCCGGTGGCGGCCGCACTCGCCTTCCCGGGTGAGGAACACGAGGTCCGCCCGGTCGCCATGCGTCAGGGGCGCTGCCCCCACGAGCCGCTCTCCCAGAGGAACTGATCCGGCCGGGCCCCGGAAGGGAACCGAGAAACTCGCAGAACCGCCGCGAGCCCGCACGACGGCAACGCGGGTCCTGCCGTCGGAGCCGGCGACGATGGTGATCTCGTCGGGTTCGCCGTCACCGTCGATGTCGATGCTGACCTGGTAGCCCGAGTCGGTCGGTTCGAGGCCGTCGCCTGCGGCTGAGGGCAGTTTCTGCGATGCCAGCACCGGCGGCGACACCGCCAGCGTGAGCGTGATGGCGGCGGCGACGATGCCCGTCGGTCGGAGCCGGGGGCCGGCAGCGAGGGCGCCTGGGAAGTACGGAGCCGAGAACAACGGGCAACCTCCCCAGGTCTGTGCCATTGTGCGGCCGCTGTCGCCCTGCGATCCATCGATGCCTGCGAACCTCCCAATTATCGGATGCATGCCGCTGACGTGGGGAGATCGCCTGACGGCCCGGTATGCGGGTTCCGTTAGCGTCAGCCCCGTCGTGAAACTAGGTTGGCGGCAGGTGATGCGAAGGGGCGGTCGATATGGAGGACGTTCTGGCGACGCCCGGGTTCACGGAGGTTCTGGAGAACCTCTCGCAGGACTCCGGCCGACCGCTGGCCGAGTTGCGGCGCGAGGCGGAGTCCGACCTCAAGGAGATGGCCACCAGACCGGGGAATCTCACCGTGGCCGGGTGGGACCGTTTCTGCCGCTGGCTGGCCCGGGCCTATCGGCTGGACTACGTGCCCGAACAGCTCGAAGAGCTCAAACGGCGCAACCGCAGTTCGTCGTTGATCTTCCTGCCCAACCATCGGTCGTATCTGGATCCGCTGGTGCTGCGATCCGCGCTGCGCACCTACGGCTTCCCGCCCAACAACGTGCTGGGTGGCGCGAACCTCGCGTTGTGGTCGCTGTCGCTGGTGGGTCAGCGCAACGGGATCGTGTTCATCCGCCGGGAGTTCCGCGATGATCATGTCTACCGTGCGGTGCTACGCCGGTACCTTTCCTACCTGACTGAGAACCGTAGGAACCTCGAGTGGTACATCGAGGGTGGGCGGACCAGGACCGGCAAACTGCGCCCCCCGCGCTACGGCGTCCTCAGCTACGTGCTGGACGCGTTCGCAGCGCACCCCGAACATGACGTCACGGTGATCCCGACGTCGGTGATCTACGACGCGCAGCATGAGGTGGGGGCCATCTCGGCGGAGGAGATGGGCGGCAGCAAGGCCCCGGAGAGCCTCGCGTGGCTGTACCGCTTCGCCCGCTCCCAGTCGCGCGGGCTCGGCAAAGCCTACCTGCGGTTCGGCGAGCCGCTGTCCCTCAGCAACGCGCTGGACCTCACCCGCGACGACGGGGGGAAGGTTCGTCCGCGGTTGGCGGTGCCCATGGTCGCCTTCGAGGTCGCCAACCGCATCAACGAGGCGACCCCGATCACTCCGTCCGCCCTGGTGACATTCGCCCTCCTCGACAACGGCGACCGCGCGATCACCGTCGGCGAGGGTCGGCTGATCCTTGAGCCGCTGCTGGAGTACATCTACCGCCGAAGGCTCCCCATGACCGGCAACATCGACCTGTCCCGGCACGGGTTGCTGCGGGATTCGCTGCACACGCTGGTGACCGAGGGGGTCGTGACGCGGTTCGACGGCGGCAACGAGCGGGTGTTCTACGTGGACCTGGAGCACCAGCACGAGGCGGCGTTCTACCGCAACACGGTGATCCACTTCTTCATCACCAGGGCCATCACCGAACTCGCCCTCGTCCAAGCCGCCGAGGACGACAGCGCCGATGTCAAGGAAGCGACCTGGCAGAATGCCCGTCGGCTGAAGGACATTCTGAAGTTCGAGTTCTTCTTCCCCCGTACAGTCGAGTTCGCCAAGCAGGTCGCTGAGGAGTGCTCGCTGGTCTATCCGGGCTGGGAGGACGCCGCGTTCACGTCGGCGGACATCATGGCGCAGATACGCAGCCAGCAGCTCCTGCTCGCCCACCGGGTCGTGGGTCCGTTCCTCGAGGCCTACAGCGTGCTTGCGGACGAACTCGCCAAACTCGACGCGTTCGTCAGCGGAGACGAGGACCTGCTCATCGGGCACTGCATCGGGGTCGCCAAACAGCGGTGGCTCCAGCAGGACCTGCACTCCGCGGAGTCGATCTCAAAGGACTACTTCCGCAATGCCTACTCCCTGGCGAAGAACCAGGGGCTCATCGGCGTCGGCGGGGAGGACCTACAGGAGCGCCGGGCGGAATTCGCGGCGGAACTGCGCTCGCTGGTGCGGCGGGTGGACGATATCCGCCGTGTTTCCCAGGACAACGGCCAACCCGTCCTCGCCGAACGGGTGTCCGAGGTGGGCGGGCGCGATGTCTGACATCGACTGGCTGCTCGCACGGATCGAAGACTCCGCCGAGGGTCCCGGGGTCGCTGCATTCTTCGACTTCGACGGCACCCTCATCGACGGGTATTCCGCGTCCGCCTTCTTCAAGCACCGGTTGCGAACCGGGGACATCGGTTTCCAGGAATTGCTGCGTACCGTGGCCGAAGGGCTGAACATCGAGCGCCGCGGGCACGACGTCTCGGAGTTGATGCGCATCGGCGTCGCCGCGCAGGCGGGGCGCTCGCTGGACGATATGCGCCGGTACAGCCGGGAGATCTTCGACAAGCGGATAGCCGAGATGATGTATCCAGAGGCTCGGGATCTCATCGCCGCCCACCACCGCATGGGCCACACGGTGGTGATCGCCTCCTCCGCCACAGAACCGCAGATCAAACCCGCGGCCGACGACCTCGGCGTGCGCCATATCATCTGCACCCAGATGGAAGTCGATGAAGACGGCGGCTACACCGGCGCGCTGTCCTCCCCGATCCGCTGGGGGAGTGAGAAGGCCGCGGCGGTTGCGGAGTTCGCCGACGCCCACGGCAACGACCTCGACGCCTCCTTCGCATATGCCAACGGTGCCGAGGACGTCGACTTCCTGAAACTGGTCGGTCTCCCCTGTGCCGTGAACCCCGATGTGGGCCTCGCGGAGTCCGCCGCCGAACACGACTGGCCGAGCGCGCACCTGGTGCCGCCGGTGAAGACCACTCTGGTTGACGTCTTCCGCAGCGGAGCGGCCATCGGGGCTTTCAGCGGCTCGGTGCTGGCAGCGGCCGGATTCGGGCTGGTGAACGGCAGTCGCACGTGGGGAGCGAATCTGGCGGCGAGTGTCGGTTCGGATCTGAGTCTCGCTGCCGCGGGGGTGAAGCTCAATATCGTGGGCGAGGAGAATGTCTGGGCTGAGCGGCCCGCGGTGTTCTTGTTCAACCACCAGAGCCAGTTGGACGTCTTCGTGCTGGGGGCGGTCCTGCGAAAGGACTTCACCGGCGTGGCCAAGAAGTCGCTGGAGAAGGACCCCTTCTTCGGCCCCGTCGGCTGGATGGCCGACGTCGCCTACATCGACCGGAGCAACACGACCAAGGCCCGGGAGGCGTTGGAGCCGGTTGTGTCGGCGCTGCGCGGCGGCCGCTCGATCGCCATCGCGCCGGAGGGCACCCGATCGCCCACACCCCGGCTGCTTCCCTTCAAGAAAGGGCCGTTCCACATCGCCATGCAGGCCGGGGTCCCGGTCGTTCCGGTCGTCATGCGCAACTGCGGCGAGCTCATGGCGGCGCATTCCTACGTGATCCACCCCGGCGTCCTCGATGTGGCCGTGCTGCCGCCGATCCCCACGCAGGACTGGACGACAGCCGACCTCGACCGCCGCATCGCCGATGTGCGCCAACTGTATCTGGACACTCTGGCGCATTGGCCGGGTGCGGCCTAGGGGTCCGTGCCGGGAGCCCGTTGAAAGGCAGTCAGGCCTGCGGCGGCCCCCACTCGTAGGGGTCGTAGCGCGCTTCGGCAGCGGTGGCTGCCTCCTCGAGCGTGAATGCGCCCTGCGACAGCGGTTTGCCGACCACCACTGCGGTCAGGCCCTGCCGGGTGAGCGGAACCAGGGCGTGGATATCGCTGGCGTGCTTCACCGCGCCGCGCGCCTCGACGGGGTGTTTCACCGATTCGCAGACGGCTGCCAGCATGTGGCGGTCGTGGTGCAACCAGTGGTCCCGGCCAGAGGCCTCAGAAATCAGGTAGCCCGCAACATCCACATCCTCGAGTTCGTCGATCAGGTCGAACAGTTCCGCGATTCTGCGCCCAGCGCTGTCTACCGCGTCATTGCCGTGTACGGCTATGCCCGCCAGCACCCGCTTGCCATGGCGAGTCAGGGCATCCCGCACCCAGTCGCGGTCGGTGGCGTCGCACACGTCGATCACCGCGCGCGATACACCCGATTCGAGGACCCGGTCCAGGCTGTCCTTGTCGTGCACCCCGCCCATGTAGGTCAGTCGCACGTGGCCGCCGCCATGTTGGCCCGCCTCGGAAACGGCCCTGAGGTTGTCCCCGGTGCCCGCCGCGGCGTCGGCGTCGAAGAACAGCGCGGAGTGCGCCCCCTCCGCGCGCCATGCGACCACGGCGTCTCGCGCACTGCCGCTTCGGGCAGGGCCTAGTTCCGCGGACTTCGGCGGCAGGTCGCAGGTTCCGCCCGCAATCGTGATCTCGGGGATTGTTTCCAGCAGTTTCGACACAACCGCAACCTATCCCTCTTCCGCGACACCGACCAATCACCTGCCTTGCGGTTGGGCTTTGCCCCCAGCCAGCGGCGGGTGAGAGCCGACTCCCCACGATCAGTCGGCCCTGGCGGCAGCCGCGGAGTCGGCGCGGGGGTCGGGGATCGGGATCTCCCGCAGATCGACAACGGGGACGTCGGCTGCCGGACCGTCCGCCGCGCTGAGCCAGTAGGACTTGAAGCGGTTCAGGGAGGCGGGCCACTCGTCGCGCACATACTCACGCAGACTGTCCCACTCGGC
The DNA here is from genome assembly GCA_032127075.1 of Micrococcales bacterium. Taxonomy (GTDB): domain Bacteria; phylum Actinomycetota; class Actinomycetes; order S36-B12. The sequence continues at coordinate 6,864 of JAQAZZ010000044.1, forward strand.
GCCCTGCTGGAAGCCGCAGTGGCTCAGCGCCACCTCGGTACCGCGGTGCGATTCGGTGAAGGTGATCACGACCCAGGTGTGCTCCCGGCCGGAGTCCGGGTGCTCGGGCGAGGACCAGGTGAAGGAGACCAGCCGACCCGGCACGTAGCTGAGGATGCGGCATCCCGTGGTGGCCCGCGGACGGGCTGCATCCTCGCCCGGGAAGGTCAGCTCGTATGCGCCCCCGATCCGCAGGTCGATGTGTGCGTCGGTGAGGCCCCACCATTGCCGCAGCGTGGCTGCGTCGGTCCAGGCGCGCCAGGCGGCGTCCGGGTCCGCTGCCACCCTGACGCTGACGTCAACGCGTTCCACGCCGTCGCCGGCTGCGCCTATCCGCGGTGCGCCCACCACGGCGAGGTAGTCGTTGAGCATCGAGGGTGTCATCAGCTCCAGCATCACCCGGTTCTCGATCCACAGTTCCAGCACATCGAAGCCACCCCGGTCCAGCCGCTGCACCTGCCACCCGCAGTGTTGCGCCAGCGTCCGCACCTGTTGCTCCGTGCACGACACCGAGACCGCCGCATGGGTGGCTGCGAGTTCCTGGGCGAAGAGGTTGTGCTCGAATCGCGCCGGCCCCTGCGGATCGGGGCGCAGTTCCGTTCCGGCGGGGTAGACCTCGATAGCGGTTCCGGCACCGTCGCAGCCCATGGCGATGTAGCCCCCGGGTCTGGGGCCGAACGGAACAACTCTGCCCCCCAGCAGGCCCGCGAGCACTTCGGCGACGTGGCGTGGGTCCTCGGCGGTGAATGACACGTGGTGCAGCATGGCGCCCACTGTGGCACTGGAAGCGCCACCTTGTGTTCGAATCGTCACTTCTGGTGAGCAGGCCCCGGAACCCCGTCGGCGGTCCGGCTCGCTGCCGACCAGCCCTCAGCCCGCAGCCCGGAGCCCACGGGCCAGCACGTAGTCGCACTCGATGGAGCAGCCCACCTGGAATGTCCGGGTCCCGAAGGTGCTGAAACCGGCGCTGCGGTAGAAGGCAATGGCCCGGTCGTTGGCCTGGTTCGTGCCCAGCCACAGGCAGTCGCACCCCGAGGCCGCGGCCCGCTGCGCCGCCGTGGCCATCAGCGCCTGGGCGACGGCTCTGCCGTGCCATTGCGGATCGACATAGATCCGGCGCACTTCCATCGGCGCCCGGCCGGGCAGCGGCGGTGCACCGAGGGCGCCGGCCACGAGCATGAGGTAGCCGATGAGACCGGAACCGTCCTCGGCAACGTGGAACTCGGTGTCCGGAGCCGCCATGTACTCCAGGAAGCGTTCGGCGTTCAGTTCTGCGGCAATGTGGTGGGCGATGTCCTGGGCCGGGGTTGTGGGGGGGCAAGCCAGCGGGAAGGTGGCCGCCGCGAGACGCGACAGCCCGTCTGCGTCGCCGGCGTCGGCGCGGCGGATCCGGAAGGTTTCCTGCACGCACTTCAGCCTAGTCGGGCGTTGCGGCCTGCCCGCCGCGCCGGAGCGCGGTGGAGTGGGCAATACGCCGGCTCGATCTGTGCGCTGCCTACCATCGTGCTGTGGCGGCGGCCGAAGGCAGACCGGGTTCGCCGAGATCTCCTGCCGCATTGCTGGCGGGCTTGACCCTCGTGGCCCTGATCGCTGTGACGGTCGCGGCAACGGTTCAGCGGGCTCCAGGGCCCGTAGCATCGGCCGGCAATGCGGCCGCGCCCCCTCCTGTTGCAGCGGAACTGCCGACGCCCGACCCAGTCCGGCAGCGCGCTGACAAGAAGGCCGCCGACGCCGGGCGGCCGCGGCCGCGGGCTGTCGAGCCGCCCGAGGTGGTACCGGGCGCGGGCGGTGGCCAGCGGGTTCAGGCCAGCGCAACGCCGGCTTCGCCCGCGCCGCCCCCGGACAGAGCGTCACCCCCCGCCCGGGCACGGGAACCGAAGCCACCGGTAGGCGATGACACCAGCAGGCCCCTTGCGCAGCAACGCGGGCAGGCTCCACCGGACGCCGAGGTCAGTGGTGAGTCCGTGCCGAGCCCGGGTGCCACGCCTTCACCCACGGCGATAGCGACGCGGGACGCGACGGTCAGTCCGCAGGTGGAGGGAACTGCGCCCCCGAACGCACCCGTCGAACCCTCCGGATCAGCCGATGGGCTCCCACCGAGCGCCGCGGCATCCCCGCCCGCCATCTTGAGTGCGGTTGTCGTCGAAGCGGATCGTGGCCAGGCCGACGGGCTGGTCCCGTGCGGGGCCTTCGGAATCCGGGTGGTTGCGACGGTCAGCGGCGACGTGGACGCTGCCGCCGTCTTCTACCGGCAGCCTGGAAAGGCGGCCACCGGCAACCGGGCCATGGTTCCCGATGCGGACGGGTGGTCGGTTGAACTCGACCTATTCGAAGGCGAGTACGAGTTCGTGGTCGCCGTTACCGGCGAGGCCGGCGCGGCGACCCGAAGCGCCGGCCCGATGGTGCTCTCGTGCCGGCCCTAGAGTGAACTGAGCCGGCGGTCCGCTCAGGCGGAAGCTTTGGCCCTCTGGGCGGAGCGGCGGTTGAGGCTGGACAGACGGCAGTTGTCGCAGTAGGTGACTTCGTAGGACGTCATCGGTCCACGTGTCGTGGAGTAGTCGCACCAACGGTCGACAACTCGGGTGGGGAACTGGCAGGAGGGGCAGGTCGGTCCGCAATCGGCCTCAGATTGTTGCATGTACCCAGCGTGACGCGAAATCAGACGGGATTCAAGAGATTCCGCGACAGAGTTGCGACATAAGGGTGACCGTTATGAAACCGTTTCTTCCCTGTCACCTGCTCGTATCCGGCGGGGCGGACTGAGCCAGCAGGGTCTTGCGGACGGTTTCGTCGACCTCGGCGCGCAGCCGCGGTTCGCTGCGTCGCGACGGATCCACTCCGCGCTTGTCGGCGAAGAAGGCACGGATGCGGTCCATGTCCGCTGACACGTCCCCGGTCAACCAGAAGGGTTCGGCGAACGTGACTACCTTGGTGGGCCCGTCGGGGGAGACCAGCATGACGGGCAGGTTGCTGGCCCGAGCGAGGCGGTAGAACCCGGACTTCCAGTAGTCCTTCTTCTTGCGGGTCCCCTTGGGAGTGATGACGAGCTGGAAGCCGCGACTGTCGCCCGCCATGGCTATGAGTTGGTCCACCAACGGGCCGGGGTCGGAACGGTCCACGGGGATCCCGCCGACTGCCCGCCAGAAGAAGCCGAACGGACCGGCACCGATCTCCTTCTTGATGAGGAATCGCACCCGCAACCGATAGCGCCATGTGACGGCGAGCATCAGCGCGCTGTCCCACCCCGACGTGTGCGGCGCTCCCACGAAGATGCACGACTGGCTGGGCGAGGGAGTCGCCCCGGTCACCCGCCAGCCGGCGAGCCGCAGCGCCGCCCTTCCCACGTACTCACGCAACAAGGTCCCTCCCGAGCCATCAGATGAACGATCACCCTAGCCAACCAGGGACTGGTCTCGGTGCACGAGTGGGCCGGCGGCGTCAGGCCGCTTCACCGCCCAGGTCGCGGGAGTATGCCTCGTACAGAGCCTGGGTGGTGCGTTCCTCCTGTCGGCGGACGCGGTTGAGGAGGCCGCGCACGGACTCCTTGACCGCCCGCATCTTGCGCGGATCTCCTGCCGCCTCGCCGACCAGCATCCGAACCCGGAGGAGTTCCTCCTCCAGTTGTTCCTGTTCGGTGTCGATGCGGCGGATCATCGCCGACATGTGGGGGACGTCGCGGGTCAACTGCTCACGCAGGCCGCCCCACGTCTGCGCGCCCTCGGCCATCAGCCGCATCGACAGCTCGTCGAGTTGGGTCGTCAAGTCCACCCACCATTGGGCCAGGTTGCTGCTGTGGTTCAGCAGCCCGCCGAGTCGGACAGAAGTGTCCGAGACCCCGGAGTGTGACTGCCTGGGGATCGAAACGGTCGCCATTGTCATCTCGGGCCTCCTGTAGGTCGTGTCTTCTAGTTGTCTTCTTCCTCTAGACCCCACATTGGTGCATGTGCGTGTCAAGAAGCCACGCCCGGCCGTTCCCAAGTTCGTCGCAGTTCTGTCACCTGCGCCGGGAACGGCGGGCGATTCCGGACTTGTCCGGGGTTATCGGCAGCCTGGCAGTCCCGACCTCACGAGACAGCGTCGGGCACGACGCCGGCCGTGGTGGGCACCAGGGTCAAGGCGACCAGTGTTACGTCGTCGCGCTCCCAGTCAACGCAGCGCTCCCGGGCGAGCGCGAGGGTTCGACGGACCAGGTGCTTCACACCGCGGTGTCCCTCGCCGCCAGTCGAAGCGGCGCGGTCGAAGAGAGTCAGCAGGCCGGGAACCCCCAGCTGCTCGCCTCCGGCGTCGTGGGACTCGACTAGCCCGTCGCTGAACAGGAGCAGGCAGTCCCCGGCGGCCAGCGTTGTGGTCCGCGCTTCCCACGGTCCGCCCAGCCAGGACAGCAGCGGGCCGGTCCGGACCAGTTCCTCAGTCTTCCCCGAAGAGCGGACGACGACTGGGGGAGGATGTCCGGCGTTGGACCAGGTGAGGGTTCCGGTGGCAGGGTCCACGACCACGATCGCCGCCGTAGCGATCGGCTCGTTCTCGTCCGCCAACCGGCGATCGGCCAGGGCCAGGGCTGAACCGGGACTGCGCCCGGAGGCGGTGGCCACCGCCAACAGGTGTTTGATCCGGCTCGCGGCCACCCCCACCCGGTCGCCGTGGCCCGCGACATCGGCGATGACCAGTGCGGCCCGCCCGTCAGGCACTGCGATGCAGTCCCAGAAGTCGCCGGCCAGGACGGTCTCGGCGGGCAGGATCTCGCCGTAGACCTCGATGCCTTCCGGGGCCGGGTCGGTCTGGGCCGCGAGTTCCCGCATGATGGCGGCGACCACCGGCGCGTCACTGGCCATCGACTCCGCCGCGCGACGGGCGGCATCGGTGGCGCGCTGCTGGGCGGCGGTGGCCCGCTCCGCCCGATCGATCTCATCGACCAACTGTCGCCGCATCTCTTCGGCGTCGCGGCCGACATCACTGATCTCCCGCGGACCGCTGGGGCTGATGGTTCCGCCTCGCCGGACGTCTTGGGCCACTGACTGCATCTGGTCGCGCAATTCCCGCAGCGGCGCCAGGACCCATCGGCGCATGAGGTAGGTCGCGCTGAGGACGGAGAAGAGCAGGATCAGCACTCCGGCACCGACCAGGTAGAACAGGCTGCCGGTGAGTTGGCGCAGCTGGTCGAAGGCCTCACTGCGCTCCTCGTCGATCGTGTTGCGCAGCCGATCGCTGTCGGTGACGAAGCGATCGAACAGGAGAAGGCTCTCGTCGCCCGCGATGATCCGTTCCGCCCGCCCCTGTCGGCCGTCGCGCACCGCCTTGATCGACGGCTGCGCCACGCCCGACAGCCATTCACTGCGGCTGGACTGGACCGCTTCGAGCAGCGGCGAGATGTCGGGATCCCCGCCCAGCAGCCGTCCCAGGGACGCCAAGGCGATCGCCGATCGGCGTTCGCCGTCCACATACGGCCGCAGATCCGATTCGACCCCCCCGATGGCGTAGAGAGATACGCCTCGCTCCATGTCCGACGTTGCGAGACTCAGGTTGTACACATCGGTTGCTGCGGGTTCGTAGACCGTTGTGACCCTGCCTGTGCCGCCCGAGACACGCTCCACGCTCACGGCGATGACCGCCGCTGCCACGAGGACCACGGCCAGTCCGGCGATCGCCAACGCGGCCAGCAATCCCCGCAGCGAGATGCGTTCGCGGACCCGGGGCACAGCCCCACGCTAGTGCCCCCGGTGAGGGATTCCTGGACTGGTTTCCCGTACCGGGCCCTCATGCCCGCCGCCCAAGACCGCTCGCCCGCGTTGCTCCGTACAGTGATGATGTGGATCAGAAACCGACGATGCGCCCGGACCTGTCCGAGCTGCCCGGCTACAAGGCCGGCGCCAGGGCACCGGGTGCGGTCTCGCTGGCTTCCAACGAGGCGCCCTTCGGGCCGATGCCGGGGGTGGGCGATGTGATCGCCGATGCCGCCGGGCAGGTTCACCACTACCCCGACCCCGGTGCTGGCGCGCTGCTGCGGCGGCTGGCGATCCGCTGGGGCGTCTCCGATGCTGAGATCGCCCTGGGAACCGGCTCGGTGGCGATCTGCCAGCAGGCTGTTGTCTCGGCCTGTTCCCCCGGGGACGAGGTGATCTATGCCTGGCGCTCCTTCGAGGCATACCCGATCATCACGCGCCTCGCCCACGCCGTCTCGGTTCGGGTCCCGCTGTTGCCCGGCGGCCGGCATGATCTGGCTGCCATGGCCAGGGCCATCACGCCGCGAACCAGGGTGGTCTTCGTGTGTACCCCGAACAATCCCACCGGCCCCGCGGTGACCGGGCCGCAGTTGCGGGAATTCCTGGATCAGGTCCCCGACGAGGTCCTGGTGGTCATCGATGAGGCGTACTTCGAATACACCGATCCCGCCGGTCCGCAACGGCTCGACTCAGTGTCGCTGATGCGGCAGCGAACCAACGTGCTCGTGTTGCGCACCTTCTCCAAGGCCTACGGACTGGCCGGCCTGCGGGTGGGCTACGGCCTGGGATCGGCACCGGTGATCGCGGCCTTGCGCAAGGTCGCTCTCCCGTTCGGGGTGTCGCATGTTGCGCAGGCCGCCGCACTGGCCGCCCTCGACCAGCCGGCTGAGCTCGCCCGCCGGGTCGCGATCACCACTGCCGAGCGTGCCCGGGTGATCTCAGCCGCGCGCGGGCTCGGGTTCGATGTGCCGGACTCCCAGGGAAACTTCTACTGGCTGCCGCTTGCAGCGCAGTCGCTGGCCGTCGCCGAGGCTTGTGCCGCGGCCGGGGTGACGGTGCGGGCGTTCCCCGGCGAAGGCGTTCGAGTGACGGTGGGAGACCAGGAAGCCAACGACATCGTGCTGGGTGTCCTGTCCTCCTTCGCCCCCGTCTGAGCAGATCGCCGTTGCCGCCATGTGCGCAGGATTACCCGCTGCGGCGCGGCGTAGTCTGGAAGCAGGACCTAGAAGGGTCGGCACGATGGTCGAGGCGGCAGTACGTGTACGGGATCTGACCTTCTCCTACGGTGAGAAGCAAGCGGTGGCGGGCGTGTCCATCGACGTGGCTCCCGGTGAGATCGTGGGTTTCCTCGGGCCGAACGGTGCCGGCAAGTCGACCACCATCAAGATGATCATCGGCCAGTTGCGGCCCCAGAGCGGCAGCATCGAGATCTTCGGCGAACGTATGCCGCGGCAGCGCGACGATATCCAGGCCCGGATGGGAGTGTGCTTCGAGGAGAAGAACCACTACCCGGCGATGTCCGCGGCCGAGAACCTGAAGTTCTTCGGCAAATTGTTCGGGCTGCGGGCCGTACCGGTGGACGCGCTGCTGGACCGGGTGGGTCTGCTGGACCGCCGCGATGAGCGGGTCGCCGGGTTCTCCAAGGGAATGCGGCAGCGGTTGATGATCGCCCGGGCGATCATCAACACGCCCGATCTGCTGGTGCTCGACGAGCCGACCGACGGCTTGGACCCGGTGTCGGCAATTGCGGTCCGGGAACTCATCCAAGCCGAGGCGGATCGGGGGGCCGCGGTCCTGCTGACCACCCACGACATGCACGAGGCCGACGAGTTGTCAGACCGGGTGGCCTTCATCAACGACGGGTGCATCCTGGTGACCGATACCCCCGAAGAGCTCAAGCTCCAACACGGCACCCGTGCGGTGACCATCCGGCGGCGCGACGCCGACGGTATCGCCGAGGATGTGCTGCCGCTCGATGATGCGGACACGGCGGGGCGGCTCGCGACGGCGCTGTCCGATCCGCACCTGCTGACGGTGCACACCCGCGAAGCCACCCTGGAAGATGTGTTCGTCGAGTACGCGGGCCGGGGGCTGGCCGAATGACCACCCCCGTGGACACCTCCCCCCGCGGCACCGCGAGTCGGCGGGACTCGGGGGTGCGGCCATCGTCGGCGGCGATCATCCGCGCCATAGTGGCCAAGGATGCCGTGGCCTTCCGGCGCAACCGCTTCCTGATGCTGATCACGTTCCTGGTGCTGATCGTGTGGGCATTGGTCTATCAGTTCCTCCCCCAGACCGTGGACGAGACCTTCTCGGTGGGCGTGGTCGTCGAGCAGGGCGCTCTCCCGGCGGGTATCGCATTGGACCCCGCGGCATTGGCGGCACAGGACGATGTCGGAGTCGCAGTATCGGTCTATCCCGACATCGGGCAGCTGGAGCGGGCCGTGGGCGAAGGCTCGGATGTGGCAGCAGGCCTGCGAATCCCGGCCGGGTTCGCCGCTGATGTGGCCGCGGGGCAGCAGGCGACCGTCTCGCTGGTGCTGCCGGCCGGTCTGCCACCGCAGTACCGGGCGCTGCTCGAATCCAGCGCCGCCGAGATCGGCTACTTGCTGTCCGGATCGCCGGCGCCGATCGATCTGGCCACGGACACGACCATCGTGGGAACCGACCGTGTGGGCGACCAGATCTCGATGGCCGAGCAGATGCGGCCGTTGCTGCTGGTGGTCGTGCTGCTGGTCGAGGTGTTCGCCCTGGCCACCCTGGTGGCCGGTGAGATCGCGGAGCGCACCGCCACGGCGGTGCTGGCCACCCCGGCTTCGCCGGGTGATCTGATCGCCGCAAAGATGATCTTCGGCACCCTGTTGGCCTTCAGCGAAGCCGTGTTCCTGGGCATCCTCATCGGCGCCTTCGGCACAAGCCCGGTGCTGATCCTTGTCGCCCTCTTCCTGGGGGCCGTGCTGGTTACCGGGCTGGGCCTGTTGGCCGGATCGTTCGGACGAGACTTCACCGACACCCTCATCCTGGGGATGCTCATCATGATTCCGCTGATGGTTCCGGCCATCGCCGCCCTGTTCCCGGGCTCCGCCCCCGCCTGGGTGACGCTCCTGCCGACCTACGGGCTGGTGGACGTGGTCGTAGGGGCCAGCGCCGGGACGCTGACGTGGTCGGCGGCAGCGGTGCCGCTGTTGACCCTCGCCGGCTGGGGGGTTGCCCTCGGCCTCCTGGGGGTCGTGGTCCTCAACCGGAGGGTGGCGCGGCTATGACTGCTCCCACGACTCATCGACCCGCACCCGTTGGCGAAGCCTCGGCGCGCAGCCACGGGTCTTCCCCCCGGCGCATACGAGCGATGCTCGGCCGGGAGTTGACCCTCGGTCCACGCTCGCCGGTCGTGCTGCTGGCTGTTGTCCTGCCGCTGTTGATGACCTTTGTCGTCGCAGCGGTCTTCGGGAACCTGCTGGAGGCGCAGCCCCGGCTCGGCGTCCATTCCCCCGACGGTTCCGTCGTCCTCGCCGCCGCCGACGACAGCGAGGGTGTTGCCGTGAGCGATTACGCGGATGAGGCGCTGCTGCGGGACGCGGTGGCGCGCCACGACGTGGATGCGGCGCTGATCCTGCCGGCGGGCTTTGACGCGACGGTGTCGGGCGGCGGATCCGCCCAAGTCACCTATCTGGTGTCCGGTGACGCGCTGGCGTCGGATCGGGCGGTCCTTGCGGCGCTGGTGACGGCGTGGACCCGACAGCTGACCAGGTCGGAGTCGGCGGTGGCGGTGGCGGTCATCACCGTGGGCGGGGAGGACTTCGTCCCGCTCGGCGACCGGGTCATCCCGCTGCTGGTGGTCTACGCGGTCGTGGTCGCCGGACTGTTCGTGCCGGCGGCGTCGATCCTGGACGAGCGGATCAAGGGCACGCTGAACGCGGTTCTGGCCACCCCTGCGTCGCTGCGGGAGGTGCTCATCGCCAAAGCGCTCTTCGCCGGTTCCCTGGCCATGGCGATGGGTGTGGTGACGCTGGTCATCAACCAGGCCTTCGGCGGCGAAATCATCGCCATCGTCTTGGCGCTCCTGCTGGGTACCGTCATGCTCGTGGAGCTGGGCCTGATCCTGGGGCTGTGGGCCAAGGACATGAACACGCTCTACACCTGGATCAAGGTGGGTGGGATTCTGATAGTGCTGCCCGGCCTGCTGGCGCTGTTCCCCGGCCTGCCGCAGTGGATCTCCCAGTTGGCGCCCACGTACTACTTCCTGCAGCCCATCTTCGAACTCACCGTCGGCGGTGCGGTGTTCACCGACGTCTGGGTCGATATGGCCGTGTGTGCGCTCATCTGCGCGGCACTGATACCGGTGCTGTGGTGGTCGGCGCGGACCACCGAGCGGCAGCGGCTGGCGGGCTGAGCGCTTCCGGATGCTCGGGCGTCGGCTCTGCACCGACGGTCACTGGTCGGGTTTGACGTTCTCGGTCCATTGGGTGCCGTCCCACCAGCGCAACTGCCCAGGATTCTGCGAGTCCGGATACCAGCCGCGGGGGGCGCCGCCGCTGGCGGGGAGCGCTGGCGCTGCTGCCCCGGTCGGAACCGCGACCTTCCTGGCGTTCACCGACCGCGCGATCAGCCAGATGATGGCCGCGACGAACAGCACGAAGCCGAGAGTCGCCAGGCCTATGGCCAGGAAGACTCCACCGAAGATCGAGCCGAAGGCCTCGGTCACCGGCTTGCCGATTGCGAGGCTGTTGCCTTCGCCGGCCGACGCGATGATGTAGGGGCCGGCGGTGGGGGCGGTGAATTCCACCACTCCGAGATACTCGGTCTCGTTGACTGTCGCCCTTTGGCTCACCGCGCCACACGAGATGCACCGCACCTCGATGGGATCGCCCCCGGGGCCGGTCACGGCGATCGATTCCGGGTTGACCGTCGGTCGGGAGGCCGCGCCGGTTTCTACCGATTGCGCCGACAACTCGTACACCGCCCAGTCGCCGGCTTCGAGCGTGACCGTCTTGTCGGCACCGGCTACCCAGGTCTCCTGCGGCAGCAGGGTGGAGACCTCACCCACGATGCGGACGACGCCCCACGTGGTGCCGCCGACCATCAGCACGATGCCGACGACGAGCAGGATCCACGGCGCCGGGCTGGTCTTGGACATGGGTCCCACCTCCGGGAGTATCTAGTCCCAACTTCGCGACTTCGGCCCCGGAATGCAACAGATCGGTCTGGCGACGCGCGGTTCGGTGCGCGATTGTTCCATCGGGCCACTGACGGGGGCTTCCGGCCGACAACCGCGCGTGAACCCGGGCGGGGCCTGCTTGGGTCTATGGGGAAGACCTGGGCCGTCCGGGCCGGTCACGACCCGCCGGACATTCCACGCGGGCTGCGGTCAGGAGATCGATTCGAACAGCTCCAGCGCCTTCGGGGTATCCCACTTGACGGCCTCCTGGCCGCCCACCCAGTACGACTCGCTCTCGATGGGGACGGCCGTCGACTCACCCCACCCGACAGAGACCATTCCCAAGGCGATCGCCATGCGGGTGTCGTCGATCAACCCGGTGCTGCCATCTACGGTCAGCGAATCGGCCGCGGCCCGGTCCACGGAGAACATCTTGAACGGATTCAGCCAGGTCAAGGGGCTGATGGCCTTCTTCCCCACTGCCGCGATGTACTCCCGCTGCCGCTCCGCCCGGCCGATGTCGCCCCGCGGGTCGGAGTAGCGCATCCGGACGTAGGCCAGTGCGGTCTTGCCGTCCATCTCCTGGCAGCCGGCCTTCACCTTGAGGCCGCTGCGCTCGTCGTCGTAGCGGTCCTTGGGGCACAGCGTCACCCCGCCCAGGGAGTCCACCACGTTGGCTACGCCGTCCATGCCGATCTCGACATAGTGGTCCACGCGAAGGCCGGTCACGGTCTCAACGGTGCCGACCAGCAGTTGCGGTCCGCCCAGGGCGTACGCGGCGTTGATCTTGTCCGACCCATGGCCCTCGATCGGCACCCAGGAGTCGCGGGGTATCGAGATCAAGGTGGGCTGCCCCACGAGCGGGACGTGCAGCAGCATGACGGTGTCGGTCCGCTGACCTTCGGCGTATCCGGTGTGCAGTTGCTTGCGCTGCCGCTTGGTGAGGTTGTCCCGGTTGTCGGTACCCACCAGCAGGTAGTTCGCCCCCGACGTGGCGGCCACCTGCTGGGCGGGAAGCGCGTCGATCTTGTCGACGGACAGTGCAAAAAGCGCCGCCAGCGCGACTATGTAGGCCAGCAGGGCGGCGACCACCCACACCAGGACCCGCCTGCGGCTACCGCGCCGTTGTTGCCCGATCGGGGCCGGCGGCCTGGTGGAGGGCATAGTGCTCACCCCACCAGCATGCGGCATATCGCGACGTCCCGCGCCCGTCTGTCCCGCGTGGGCGGTTCTTCCGGGCGCGCCGGCCGATGCCCGGTCCTTCCGGAAGAACTCTGAATACTCGGCCAGCGAATCGTCGGTGACCAGATCGTGCCGCGGAACCCCCGTCCGCGGATCTCGTCCGCGCGGCTCCGCCGCCGCGCGATGGTTCTCGCGTTCATCGTCCATGGCTGCAGTGTCCCCCGCAGGAGACGCGCCGACACCGCGACAAGGCCGAGCCGGATATGACGTGGGTCACGGGAACGGACTCGCATCGCTGTGCGCGTTTCCCTGATTTCGGACAGTGACAGCGTTCGATGTCTGGACTAATGCCCCATTTGTGGTGGCTCCAGTACGCCAAAGGGGTGATTCGATCACGGTGGGTAGCGGTTCGCGCCAGTGTTGTTCGACATGGGCGCCCATCGACTCCTCGGCTCTGCCGTGCTGGTCGCCGCCGTCGCCCTCGGCGGGGCTGCGGCCCCGGCGGGCGCTGCCACGTCGTCATCGGACCCCCCGGGGGACCCCGCAGACGTGGGGGGCGCCGAGCGGTCACCCATCGGCCGAGGCGCGGGGCCGCAGCCTTCCGATCTCATCGATCACAGCCCCCCATCGCCCCGCGAGGTCGTCGCCGAGGTCGGCCGCCGGGAAGAAGTCGACGTAGTGAGGCTGTCGTTCGGCCGCGGCGGCCCGGTTGTCGAGTCGGTGGCGGCCGTCGGCCGCCGAGCGGCCAAGCAGGAGGTGCTCGCTGCCCTCGGCCAACCCTCGGTGGTTGCGGTGGAGGTCGACTCCCGGGTGCACTCGCTCGGTGCCGCCGATCCCCGGGCGGCCGAGCAGTGGGGCAATGCGATGCTCAACGCCTCCGAGGCGTGGGGCACGAGCACCGGCGCCGGCGCGGTGGTCGCCGTCTTGGATTCGGGCGTGGATGGGACACATCCGGATCTGGCCGGTGCGCTGCTGCCGGGGATCAACACCCGGCTGAACCGCGGCGACCAAACACCCGCCACGTCGGACGCCAACGGGCACGGCACCCACGTTGCTGGTGTCATCGCGGCACGCGCGGGCAACGGCGTCGGGGGGGCGGGAGTAGCCCCAGAGGCCAGTGTTCTGCCGGTCAAGGTGCTCGACAGGTACGGCGGCGGGTGGGAGAGCGATGTCACCGAGGGGATCATCTGGGCGGTCGACAACGGGGCCGACGTGATCAATCTGAGTCTCGGCGGTGAGGAGTCGGAGCTGATCGGTTCCGCCGTGGGGTATGCCCTTTCCGCGGGGGTGGTCGTCGTGGCTGCCGCCGGCAACGACGCCACCGACAAGGCGAACTATCCCGCGGCAGTGCCCGGGGTGCTCTCGGTGACCGCCATCGCTTCGGACGGCCGCCCCGCCGGATACGCCAACTACGGTGCCACCGTGGATCTGCACGCCCCCGGTGACCGCATCCTCTCCACGATCCCCGGCGGCTACGCCGCATTGAGCGGCACATCGATGGCGGCGCCCTTCGTGGCGGGAGCGGCCGCGCTCGTGCGCAGCGCACAACCCGGCGCGGACGTTGCGGCGGTTCTGCTCCGGACAGCGCGACCGAATCCCGCTGCTGCGGGATTCGGCGCCGGGTTGGTCGATCCGCTCGCAGCCCTGGGGGTGGGCTGCGCTGCCGCGTGCCCACCGGTCCTGCCGGCAGCAGACGCCGCTGCATGGGACGCGACCGAGCCGGCAATGCAGCAGAACATCACACCCCCCGCCCGCGCAAGAGCCCTCAAGCGCAAACTCCTGCCGGCGTTCTCCAACGAAGGTGTGCCGGTCAGACGGTGGAAGTCGCGCAGCAAGTCGCGTTGTGTGATCCGCCGCGACCGGATCGACGGGGAGTGGTGGCTCAAGGCCAAGCGCCGGGGGATATGCCGGCTCAAGGTCGCGGTACCGGCAGCCGAGGGGCTGGACCGGCTGCGGGAACGGGTCCGGGTGCGGATCGTCGGCCGCAACTGACGTAACCTGCGGGGGTGATCCTCTCCGATGGAACCATCCGCGAGATGCTTGCCGCAGGACTGCTGGTCATCGATCCGATCGAGGACGGGCAGATACAGCCGGCGAGCGTGGATGTGCGACTCGGGAACGCGTTCCTGGTGTTCCGCAACCACACCAGCGAAGTCATCGATCCCTATGACAAGCCCAGCGATCTGATGGAGCAGGTGGATGTCGGCGAGGGAAAGCCGTTCATCCTGCATCCCGGCGAGTTCGTGCTGGGGACCACGCTGGAGGCCATCGGCCTGCCCGACGATCTTGTCGCCCGTGTCGAGGGCAAATCCTCCCTAGGCCGGTTGGGGCTGCTCATCCATGCAACGGCCGGTTTCGTCGATCCCGGCTGGCCCCGGGGGCAGATCACCCTTGAGCTGTCCAACGTGTCCACCCTGCCCATCAAACTGTGGCCCGGGATGCGGGTCGGCCAGCTGTCGTTCCACCGGTTGGACCGAGCGTCGCAGCGCCCCTATGGCCATCCGGGCCTGAACTCCAAGTACGTCGGGCAGGCCGGTCCGGTGGCGTCGAAGTACGAGGACAATCGGCGCTGAAGCGCTGCTCCACCCTCTCCGCTGACATCCTCGTGTCCGTTCTGTTCGGCGGTGTCCCGATGGTCGTCGAACAGCCTGCCGACACACGGCCCCGTTGCGGACATCAACCTTCGTGGATTGCTAGGTTCGCAGTGTTCCGCCCAACCTAGGAGCGACCATGAGCATGCCGCCACCGCCCGATGAGTCAGGTGGGGAGCAGACCCCGCAGTCCGGCTCCGGCACTCCGCCGCCAGCCGGCGGTGGGACCACGCCGCCGCCCCCACCGCCCCCGCCGCCGGGTGGCGGTGCACCTCCGCCCCCGCCGCCGGGTGGCGGTGCGCCTCCGCCCCCGCCACCAGGATTCGGTGGTGGCGCCCCGCCCCCGCCGGGTGCGGGAGGTCCGACCGGCGGAGGCGTCCCGGCCCAGTACTCGGTGTCGGACGCCTTCAACTACGGCTGGAAGAAGTTCCAGGAGAACATCGGTCCCTGGATCCTCGGCGTCCTGATCCTGGGCGTCGCCGTGATCATCGTTCAGGTCGTCTACCAGCTCATCGTGGGCGGAGTGCTGGGCTCCACGAGTGCCACTCTCGAATACGACTCGGTGACCGGGGAAGTGACCAGCAGCAGCACCGGCCTCGGCGCCAGCTTCTGGGGCGGCCTCGTGCTGTCCTTCCTGCTGCTCGTCCCCGTAGCCATCCTGGGCATGATCGTGACCGCCCAACTGGTGCGTGCCGGACTCGGGACCGTCGATCAGGGTCGGATCGAACTCAGCAAGTTCTTCGAGACCAAACTGCTGGGACCGGTCATCATCGCGGCCATCATCGCGGGCCTGTTGACACTGGTGGGCGTCTTGGCCTGCTACGTGGGGTCGATCATCGTGGCCTTCTTCATCCAGTTCTACGCATATTTTGTCCTGGGAGAAGAGCAAGGACCCTGGGATGCCATCAAGTCCAGCTTCAGTTTCGTGAACGCCCATCTGGCAAACATCGTCGTCCTGTTCCTGGCCAGCTTGCTGGCGACGTTCATCGGGGCCCTCTTGTGCGGCGTCGGGCTGCTGGTGGCCTACCCGGTCGTGCTCATCGCCCACGCGTACACGTTCCGTGTGCTGCGTGGCGAGCCGGTTGCTGCCTGATTCGATTCTGCCCCGTGCCCCCGCCGTGCGGCGGGGGCACGGTCATGTACGGAAAGTGTGTCCCAGGCGGACTACTCTGGACCGGTGACCGCAGGGGCGAAGCAGGATTTGGAGCAGATCCCGGTAGACCGGCTCGCAGTGACGCTGGGGGCCGTCGCGGTCGGCGGGAGTGCGCTGCTGCTGGCGATGCCTCCGGGCCAGGGCGCCTTGTATCCGCCTTGCCCCTTCCTGGCCGTGACGGGGATGGACTGCCCCTTCTGCGGTGGACTGCGCGGGACCAACGCGCTGATCCACGGGGACCTCGCGGCGTCGTTGGATCACAACATCCTCGTGCCCTTCCTGGCGGTCGGCTTCCTCGCGGCAGGGCTTTGGTGGTCGTATCGCCGGCTCACCACCGGGCCTGTCGTGATCTCCTGGTCGGCCAGGACCCAGCGTTGGGTGCTGGGGTCCGCAACCGTTGCGCTGGGCGTCTTCTGGGTCGTGCGGAACCTGCCGTACCTGCCCTATCTGGATTCCGGCGTGGGCTGAGCCCCTCGGACCGGCTGCGGTCCTGCGCGGATGGCGTTCCGGAGGGATAACATGCGGGCCAGACCACCCACGAAGGTGAGGCGCCATGAGCTTCCCGAAGTTCCCAGGTGAGGACGAGGACCCGGAACAGGCATCAGGGCAGCAACCGTCCCGACCCGACCCCGGCACCGATTCGGACGCGGACCAGCAGGCCCCCGCGCGCGAGAGCGCCGCCCCCGCCGACGGGTCGGCTGCGGCTGGCGCCGGACAGCCCCCGCCGCCCCCGCCGCCCCCGCCGACTTCGGCTTCGCCCGCGATGGGACCTCCGGTGCCGCCGCCTCCCCACCCGCCGGGCCCTTACCCCCCCACCGGGCAGATCCCGCCGCCCCCGGGGCCGTCATCCGGGGCCGCATCCGGTCCGGGCTATCCTCCCCCGCCCGCTGCCGGGCTGGGGCCGCCCCCCGGCTATCCGCGGACTGCCGGTCCCTTGCCGGCGGGTGGGCCCACGGACGGGACGGCCGTCGCCGCACTCGTCTGCGGGATTGTGGGATTGCTGATGCTGTGTGCGTGGGGGCTCGGCACGCTGCTGTCGATTGTCGCCCTGATCCTCGGCATCGTCGCCCGCAACCGATTGAGCCAGCCGGGCAATCAGCAGCGCGGTCGCGGGATGGCGGTCGCGGGGATTGTGCTGGGAGCCATAGGCGCGGTGCTGGGCCTGCTGTTCATCGTCCTGCTGATCATCGCCGCAGTCGACTCCTCGACCTACTACGGCTGAGGCTGCTCGGGCTGCGCCACCGACTCCAGCATCAGGCTCGCCAGGTCGACGACCTCGACGTTGGCCGCGCCGCCCTCTTGCTTGCGCACGGTCACGCCGTCGTTGAGCATGACCGAACAGAACGGGCATGCGACGGCAACCTTGGCGGCGCCGGTCCCGATCGCCTCATCGGCACGGTTCTGGTTGACGCGGGTGCCCAGGGTCTCTTCCATCCACATCCGGGCACCACCGGCGCCGCAGCAGAAGGACTTGTCGCCGGACCGTTCCATCTCCACCAGGTTCGCCCCGGGGAGCGACTCGATCAGTGCCCGCGGCGGGTTGTAGACCTTGTTGTGCCGGCCCAAGTAGCAGGGGTCGTGGTAGGTGACGGTGTCCTCCACCCGGTTCACCGGGACCAGTTTCTCCTCGTACACCAGCGAGTGCAGGAGTTGGGAGTAGTGGATTACTTCGTAGTCCCCGCCGAAGTCCGGGTACTCCCGGCCCAACGTGTTGAGGCAATGCGGGCAGGTGACAACGATCTTCTTGGCGCCGACCTCGTTCAGCATCTCCACGTTCTGGTAGGCCTGCATGAAGAACAGCGGTTCGTTGCCCGCGCGGCGAGCCGGATCACCGTTGCAGGTTTCGCCCTCGCCCAGGACCATGAACTCCACACCCGCGGTGTGCAGCAGTTCCGCGACAGCCTTCGTGGTCTCTTTGGCACGGTCCTCGTAGGCCCCCGCGCAACCCACCCAGAACAGGTACTCGACGTCATCGGGAATCTTGTCCTCGCCGTCCATACCGAACACTCGCACCGGGAAGTCGACTTCCTCGATCCACGCGTTGCGGACGTTGGCGTTCATCCCCCAGGGGTTGCCCTTGTTCTCCAAGTTCTTGAACAGTCCGTTCAGTTCGCTCGGGAACTCGGTGTTGATCATCACCTGGTGACGGCGCATGTCCACGAAGTGGTCCACGTGTTCGATGTCCACGGGGCACTGGTTGACGCAGGCGCCGCAGGTTGTGCATGACCACAGCGCGTCAGCATCGATCACCGGACCCTCATGGGAGCGGTGCCCCTGGGCGTCGTAGCCGTCCGTAGCGCGGTGGGGGTCGAAATCGCGGGGGCCCACCAGCTCTCGGCCCACCTCCTCGGCCACCCGGTCGGACATCGCCGACAGCACGTCGTCGTCGACCTCGCCGAACTCCGGGTGCCGGCCGTCGTTGGCCTTCTGCGCCGCGAGCGTGTAGGGCGCCTTGGCGAAGGCATGGTCGCGCAGGTTCATGATCATCAGTTTGGGCGACAGCGGCTTCTCGGTGTTCCACGCCGGGCATTGGGACTGGCAGCGGCCGCACTCGGTGCAGGTGGCCATGTCCAGCAGGCCCTTCCAGGTGAAGTCCTCGATCCGGCCAGCGCCGTATGTGGCGTCGTCCGGCGGATCCTCCAGGTTGATGCGCTCGCCGTCGGAGTACATCGGCAGCAGCGGGCCGAGGCCGTCCGGCCGGCGGGAGGCGCCCACGTTCAGCGGCGCGGTGAAGATGTGCAGGTGCTTGCTGTTGAGGACGAGCACGAGGAAGCCGAGGATCACGGCGATGTGGAGCCACAGTCCGATGGTCTCCAACCAAGCATTTGTGGTGGGGCCCAGCGGCTCGAGCACGCGGGCGACGGCCTGGGAGGCGAAGGCCCCGGTCATCCCCGCCGCATCGGCGTCTCCGGCGTATTCCTCCAGGTTGATCTTCGCGCCGCGATACAGCAGCAGCGTCCAGATGACGTTGAAGATCATCAGCAGTACGAGCCAGGCGCCGGACGTGTGCGATCCGTAGAAACGCGACCAGCGGCCCTTGTCGCTGGGTCTGTTGTTCAGCCGGATGATCAGGAAGATCACGACTCCGATGAACACCAGCACGACGAAGAGGTCTTCGAGGAAGCGGATGATCGGCCAGGTGCCGATGAACGGGAACGCGAAGCCGTGGATGAAGATCTCGCCGAAAGCCTCGACGACGGTCAGACCCAGGACGAGGAATCCGATGAACACGAAGACATGGGCGAGGCCCGGGATGGTCCATTTCAGCAGCTTCTTCTGACCGAGGACCTCGGTTGCCTCAACCTCGAGTTTGGTGGGGAGGCTGGATTCGTGCCCGGCGGTCTTCTGGCCGGAGCGGACCAACTCCACCAGGAAGCGGGCCCGTTTGGCGGCGAAGGCGGCCGCGACGAGGATGATTACGATTCCGACGCCCCAGCGCAGTGCGTCCGGCGGTACCGCGGTTTCCATGTCGCCTCCCGAGTCCTCATGCCCTCTAGGGCACAACCCTGTTTGATACTACTGTCGGGTAACTTCCCGCCACCATCGGTGTGCGGGCACCCGGTGTGTGACGTGCCACACGCCAGCGGGGACGGCGCACTACCGTGTAGCTGCGGATCCCGGCGTGCTCGCGCCGACGGGCCGTCGACCGGACAGGTGGGGCCATGTCGTTGGCAGCGGATCAGGTGATCACGGGCCGGAAGCGCTGGATCGCGCTGCTGTTCCTGGCGCTCGGCGTCGCGATGATCATCTTGGACGCCACGGTGGTGAATGTCGCCATCCCGACGATCGTGCGCGATCTGGGACTGACCACGACGGACGCCGAGTGGGTGAATGCGGCCTACGCGCTCACCTTCGCCTCATTGCTGCTGCTCTCGGGGCGGTTGGCGGACCTGTTCGGGCGCCGCTCGATGTTCCTCGCCGGTGTTGTCGTCTTCGCGGGGGCCAGCCTTCTCGTGGCCGCATCCGGCGGGGCGGCCGCGCTCATCGCTGCCCGGGCGCTGCAGGGAGTCGGTGGCGCGATGATCCTGCCCGCGTCGCTCTCGGTGCTGAACGCGGTCTACCGGGGCCGGGATCGTGCGGTGGCTTTTGCGGTCTGGGGCGCGACCATCGGTGGAATGGCGGCGCTGGGGCCGCTTGTCGGCGGATGGCTGACCACCAACGCATCGTGGCACTGGGCATTCCTGATCAACGTCCCGATCGCCGCCGCCGTTGTGGTCGGTGTGCTTGCGCTGGTGCCCGAGACGAAGGACCCGGCCTTGCGACGGGGGATCGATCTGCCCGGCGCGATCCTGGGGACCGCCGGGCTGGCGCTGTTCGTGTTCGGCCTCATCGAGGGCCAGAACTACGGTTGGCTGGCTGCGAAGAAGCCGTTTGCGCTGGGTGCGTGGGAGTGGCCCCTCGTCGGGGTGTCGCCCGCGGCTGTGGGATTGATCGGCGGCCTCGTGCTCCTCGCGGTGATGGTGGCGGTGGAGCGGCGGCGGCTGCGGGCCGACAGGATCGTGCTGGTGGACCTGCGGTTGTTCCGGATCAGGACCTTCGGGGTCGGGAACCTGGTGGCCGCGGTTGTGAGCCTTGGCGAGTTCGGGCTGCTCTTCGCCCTGCCCCTCTTCCTGCAGTCCGCGGTCGGCTACGACGCCCTGCAGACCGGGGTCATCCTCTTGGCCCTCGCCCTGGGCTCGTTCGTCGCCAGCGGGGCCGGGGCCGGGCTCGCGCAACGGATCGGTCCGGTTCCGGTGCTGCGCACCGGGATGGCCCTGGAAGTCCTCGGAGTCCTCATGATCACGCTGGTCGTCTCCACGACTGTGTCCGGCTGGGCGCTCGCGCCGGGGTTGTTCGTCTACGGGATGGGGGTGGGCTTCGCGACCGCACAGCTCACCGGCGTCATCCTGTCCGACGTCCCGGTGGCGGAGTCCGGCCAGGCCTCCGCAGTACAGTCCACGTCCCGCCAGGTCGGCGCGGCCATCGGGACCGCGCTGCTGGGCGCGACCCTGGTCGCCGGTTTGGGAGGTGTGACCACACAGCTGGAACAGGCGGGCGTGCCCGACGCGCAGGCTCAGCAGGTTGCGGCCGACCTGCAGGAATCTGCCGGCACGTCCATCACGGCCCTCCCGCGCCAACCTGGCGGTGACGTGCTCTTCGCCGCGGCGGGCGACGGATTCGCCCAGGCCACTCAGTACGTCGGCTACGTCGCCGCCGGACTGATCAGCCTCGGCTTCCTGGCCGCGCTGCTGCTTCCCACGGGCGCGGCCCGAACCGAGGCCGCGGGCTACGTCACGGCTCGCGGCGAACCTGCGCCGTAGCGCGGGGCTGCCGTTCCGTACGGTCCGGTGGGATCAACGCCCGACGGGGAGTTTGTCGGCTTCCTCGTCGGGGATGTCGTCGATCTCAGCGGCCTCGTAGGCGATGTCATCTTCGCTCTCGACCGCCACCGACGGCAGGATCCGGTCCAGCCAGCCGGGCAGCCACCAGTTGGCGTTGCCGAGCTGGTACATGAGGGACGGCACGATGATCAGCCGGACGATGAAGGCGTCGAACAGCACGGCGGTGGACAGCGCCAGCCCGAACAGTTTGATGGTCGAGTCGTTGCCGAGCACGAACGCGGAGAAGACGCTGAACATGATCGCCGCCGCGATCGCGACCACACGTCCCGAAGCCGCGAGACCGCGACGCACGGCCTTGCGGTTGTCGAGCGTGTGGCTCCATTCCTCCTGCATGCGGCTGACCAGGAACACCTGGTAGTCCATCGACAGGCCGAAGAGGATCGCGAAGACCATGATCGGCAGGAACGGCATGATCGGCCCGGTGCCGGAGAGGCCGATGGCATCGGCCAGCCAGCCCCACTGGAACACGGCCACGGTCACACCCATCGCGGCAGCCAGCGACAGCAGGCTGGTGACGGCGCCGGTGAGCGGCACGAGGATCGAGCGGAACAGCAGCACCAGGGTCAGGAACCCCAGGCCGATGACCACGGTCAGGAACAGCGGCAGGGCGTCGACCAGCACAGTGGTGAAGTCCGACGTGATCGCCTGCGTGCCGCCGACGTAGGCGGTCACACCGCCCGATTCGCTCGCCGCCGGGATCACCTCGGCCCGCATGCGGTCCAGCAGTTCAGTCGTCGCCTCATCCTGTGGGCCGGAGTTGGGAACCACCTGCATCGCCGTGACGCTCTGGCCGGGCTGCATCGGGTAGGGCACTGCGGCGGCGACGCCGGGATCGGCGGAGATCGCGCCGGCCAGCTGCTGCACTGCGGCGTCGTCAGCGGGCTGGTCGGTCTCCACCGCGACGATGAACGGGCCGTTGATGCCGGGTCCGAATCCAGTGACCAGGAGGTCGTAGGCAGTTCTGGCCGAGCTGTCGGGGGCCTTGCCGCTGTCATCGGTGAAGCCCAGGCGCAGGGAGGCGATGGGGGCGGCGATGACGAGCAGCACCACCAGAGCCAGGGCGCCGACGGGCCGGTAGTGCTTCTCCAGCCACCTGCCGTACCGCGCGAAGCCGCCGCCGTCGGGGTTGTGCTCCTTGGGCCGTCGGGCCCAGGGCATGCGCAGTGAGAAAGCCTTGCGGCCGAGCAGGGACAGCACCGCCGGCAGCAGCCACGTGGCGCCGATCATCATCATCACCACAGTGGCGGCGGCCGCGACGGCGAGGCCGTTGAAGAAGTCGATCTGCAGCACGAACAGGCCGAGCAGGGCGATCACCACGGTTGCGGCGGCGAAGACGACGGCGCGGCCGGAGGTGCGGACCGATTCCATCGCCGCGTCCCGCGGCTCCCGGCCGGCATCCAGCGCCTGCTTGTAGCGGTTGATCACGAACAGCGAGTAGTCGATCCCGACGCCCAGGCCGATCATCGCCGCCAGCGTCGGGGCGAAGGTGGCCACGTCGAGGTAGTTTGCGGTGATCAGGACCAGCGCCTGCCCCACGGCGAGGGAGAAGATGGCGGACAGGATCGGCAGGAACGCACCGACCAGCGAACCGAACGTGAACAGCAGGATGATGAGGGCCACGGTGACGCCGATGCCCTCGCTGCTCGGTGGTTCCTGACCGGCGAATTCCAGGGCTTGGCCGTTGGCGCCGACCGTGAGACCGTCTTGGCCGTCGGCGGCCGTGACGGCATCCAGCAGTGCCGTGACATCGGCGGGATCCAGGTCCTCGGCTGCGCCGGAGAAGTTGACGGTGGCATAGGCGACGCTCTCATCGACGCTGATACCCGCCGGGCCCAAGCCCGCCAGCACCTTCGCCTGCTCCGGGGACGGCTGCCCCTGGGTGGGATCACCCGAACCCTGTTCCCCCTGGCCGGGCGCCTGCCCGGCGCCGCCCTGGCCCTGGCCCGAGTCGGCGGCAGCCCGGTCGCCGGCGGCGGAGCCGGGCTGGTCCGTGGGGCACGCGGCCCCCAGCGGCTCGCCGAAGGGGCCGATGACACAGGACACCCCGGGCACCTCTGAGATCGTCTCCAGCATCTGCGACACCGGGGCCACCACCTCCGGCTGCGTGGCGGAACCGCTCTGGGGGCTCCAGACGATCCTCGCCGTCGCCGCGGTCAACGAGTCCGACGAGCCGGGTATCTGTTCGAGGAGTTCCTGGGCCTCCGCCGATTCAGTGTCGGGCAGGGAGAAGGAGTTGTTGTACGTGCCGCCGAATGATGCGGCAAGGCCCACAATCGTCGCGGCGAAGAGGACCCACGCCAAGATCGCGGTCTTCGGCTTGGTCACGGCCCAGCGAGAGATCGGTCCCACGAGTAGCTCCAGTCAGAGTTCGGCGTCTATGTGTCGCACACACTTCTTGCACGCTACGATCTGTGTGTCGCACATGCAATTCCGCACCGGGGAGAAGTCGCGCGGATCACATGTGGCGATCTGCGAAGTCGGGAGGTGGCCATGGGCGCTCCAGCGGGCATCGTGCCCGGGCAGGCCGCCGCGGCTGGCGATGAGGCGGCCCTCGATCCCCAGATCGTTCAGCGGCTGGATCGCGTGATGCTGCGGATGCGCCGCAGTGTGGCCAAGCCGCCCGCAGCGAGCCTGCCGATCCCCGCCATGGGGCACTGCGTCGATTTCGCCAAGGTCATGGCCTGCCTCGCAGTGGCCGAGGAATCGGACGACCATCGGGGCTCGACGACGGTGAAAGATGTCGCGGCCTCGCTGGAGTTGGAGCATTCCACCGCCAGCCGCCTGCTGTCGGAGGCGGAGTCCGACGGTCTCCTGGACCGGCACAGCGATCCGGACGACCGCCGCCGGACCGTGGTCTCGCTGACCGGCGGAGGTCGGGCCGTGGTGGCGGAGAGCACGGCAATGCGCACGCGGGTCATCTCCGACGTGTTCGCGCAGTGGGATCCAGCCGACCTCGAAGCGCTCGTCGGCCTGTTGGAGCGCATGGTCGCCACCATCGCCGAGCGGATGCCGAAAGCCGTGGCGGAACTGGCCTCCGACGGTCCGCCCTGCTGATCCGCGTGGCTAGGATCCGGCCAGGGCGGTGCGGATGCGCTCGAAGGATTCGACGGTCGGGCGGTCCCGAGCATCGGCCAGGACGCCGCCATCCCGCCGCACCACCGCGGCCAGCACCACCTGGTCGCCCTCTGCTTCCATCTGCCGGAGGAAAGCGTCCACGTCGGTGTAGCAGGTCCAGGTGCGGGCGTTGACCGCTGGATCGCCGATTCCCGAGGCCATGCCGCCGTCGATGAACGGCCGCGCCGGGGCCCATCTGCGCTTGAGCATCGGGACCTCGATCACCGCTGTCGTGGACGTCTGCGGCAGGTGCAGCGTGGTCGCCGGGACACCGGCACGCACGAGCAGGTCGATCCACCGGTCGACATCCTGCTGGTGGCGTTGGTGGAAGGCGGTGATCACCGCCGTCCTTTCGGCCGGCAGCTGCTCCGGGATCACGAAGTCGCTCCCCGCCAGCGAACGGACCGCGAGATCGGGGAACCTCACGCTGCCGCTTCCGCGCCGGGGGCGTCGAGCGAGATGCGGATTCCCACCCGACCAGCACGCGGCGCCCGCCGCAGCAGCCGACCCAGCAGGCTCGGCACCATGCTCATCGCGCCGAGCGCCCGTGCTTGCCAGCCGT
Organism: Micrococcales bacterium; assembly: GCA_032127075.1. Taxonomy (GTDB): domain Bacteria; phylum Actinomycetota; class Actinomycetes; order S36-B12. The sequence continues at coordinate 31,761 of JAQAZZ010000044.1, forward strand.
ACTTCTCGATCAGCAGCCTCTCGACCCGTTGCGTGCCCGGCGCATCGAGCAACTGCGCCGTGGCGGGGTGGGAGGCCCCACGGATCGTTCCGCGCATGTCGCATTCGGCCACCTCGACCCGCGGGGTGTGGCGCAGCCGTTTCACTTTCCCGGACCCGGAGTCGGTGATCACATACAGGTATTCGCCGTCGGTCATCACCCACACCGGTGTTGCCACGGGGATTCCGTTGCGTCGGTAGGTGGTCACGCTCAGGTAGTTGCTGTCGCCCAGGGTCCGGACCGTTGTGCTGGCCATAGTTGCCGAGCCTACGGGGTGCCGGCTTGCGGGGCAGAGGTTGAATGGCCCAGCCGATGCGGCAACCTACCGCCCCGGCGGTCGATGATCTTGACGGCGACATGGGTGCACCCACCGGGGCGACGTACTAACTTCGGGAGTATGCAACCCCCCCGCGAGCGGGGCAGTCCCTCGATCAGCGGCCGCGACGCGTTCTTGGCCCTCATCGTCGTCGTGACGGTCGTTCTGCTGCCCCTCGGCAGCGTCGCCCTGCATGAGGCGCCGCTTGCCCTGCCAGGCGCCTTCGTCGCCACGCTCGCCTTCGACGTCGTGTCGCTCGTGCTGGTGTGGCAGCAGTTCCAGCGCACCGGCAACCGGCGCTACCTCGTCATCGCCGTGGCCTTCGTCTACGCGGTGGTCGACCAGGGGTTCTGGCTGCTCAGCGTCCCGGGCCTGGTGGCGGAATCGGACACCGGCGTCTTCGGTGTCGAAGGTGGCCCGGTATATGTGGGGACCTGGTGGGCGATCTTCAGCGTCATCGTGGCCGTCGGGATCGCCAAATGGCGGGATCGCTGGACAACAACCGTACCGCTGGAGCGACGCCTGGGCCTGGCCCGCAGCGCGCTGCTCGCGGCCCTGGTCGCATCTGTTGCCTGGATGGGTGTCGCACTGTACGTGGTTCCCACATTCGTGAAGGCGGCCACCTTCGCCGACTTGGTCTACAAGTCAGAGACAGTCGCCATACCGCTGGCCGTGTTGTCGCTGGTGATCGCGCTCACGGGAGGCCGCCACGAGGACGCCCTGTTGCGGTGGGCGCTGGTCGTGCCGGTTGCGTCGGTCTGCATCGAACTGCTCTACCTGACGGGCGTCGAGCGCTACAGCCTCGGCTGGTATTCGGCCAAAGCGCTGACCGTGGTGGATTCGGGGATCCTCGCGGTGGTGCTGCTGATCGACAGCGCCGCTGCCTATCGCCGCGCAGTGGACCGGGTCACCCAGTCGGAACTCCTCCTGGGGCGGACCCTGGCGGCCACCGGTTCCCCCGTCGCCCTGATCCGCCGAGAGGAGAAGGGGGACTGGGTTGTTGAGTTCGCGGGGGAAACCGCGCGGCAGCGCTTGAACACCGGCCGCCCCGGGACAGCCGAGATCCCGTTCCCCGCGCCCGGCACGGTGCGGCACCTGCTGGAGGACGCGGTCTGGCGGGGGCGGGCCGAAGCGGCCGGTGCGGACCCGGACTCCGGTGCCGAGCAGATCACGGCTGTGGCCGTGGGAAACAGCCGGGTTGTCGTCACCTGGCAGGGGGAATCGCCCGCCCAGCGTGCCGGGGCGACGAAGATGGCTGTGCGCGCCACAGATCCGGTGACCGGGCTGCCGAACCGAGATGCGCTGCTGGAGATCCTCGCCGGGATCCTCGCCGCAGGGGAACCGGTCCTGTTCGCCTACTTGGACCTCGACGGATTCGCTGCGATCAACGACCGGTACGGCTATCGCTCGGGAGACAAGGCTCTGGGGGATCTGGGCCGCAGGTTCGCCTCGGCGGTCGGTCCGCTGGCAACCGTCGCCCGGCTGGGTTCCGATGATTTCGGGATCCTCTTCCCCGGTGGGGTCGCCATCGAATCGGCGGAGGCCGCTTTGCGGGGGGCGCTCGCCGAGCCGTGCGAGGTTCGTGGGGATCGTGTCCTCGTCAGCGCCACCCACGGCTACGCCACCTCGCAGCATGGGGTCGATCCGGCCAAGCTGATCGCGCAGGCGCGCGATGCGATGCTGAACGCGCGCGAGCAGGGTCGGGGATCCTCGGCTGTGCATGACCCGTTGGTCCCGCTGATCCACAGCCCGGTCGACATCTCCCGCGAGGAGTTCGTCTCCGCCCTCGAACTGCATCAGCTCCAGTTGGAGTACCAGCCGATCCTGTGGCAGCGCAGCGGGCAGCAGTGGGGCCACGAGGCGCTTGTGGTGTGGCACCATCCGCGTCTCGGCAGGCTGGCGCCCGGCGCCTATCTGCAGGATGCCGAACGCTGGGGGCTCACTGCCGCACTGGGCCAGTGGGTCACCCGCACAGCCTGCGCCGCCTCGGCCGAGACGGGTCGGCTGGTGACCATCAACCTTGCCGCCGCCGATCTATCGCGCCCGGGTCTGTGCCGAGCCGTCATGGGGGAGGTGGAGCGTGCGGGGGCAGACCCGTCGCGACTTGTCATCGAACTGACCGAGTCGGCGCTGCTGCATGCCGGGTCCACCGCCGTCACCAACGTGCTGGAGCTGCACGACCTGGGCATTCGCGTGGCGCTGGACGATTTCGGCACCGGCTTTGCCGCTCTGGGTTATCTGTCCTGGCTGCCGGTGGACGTGGTGAAGGTGGACCGGCAAGTGATCGACCCGCGGGTCGCCGAGCCGCCGGCGGCACTGATGAGAGCTGTCGTCGACTTGGCCCACAGCATCGGCGCTCTCGCGCTGGCAGAGGGGGTCGAGAACGAGGAGACCGCGCAGCGGGTCGAACTCGCCGGCTTCGACCTGGTCCAGGGTTTCCGCTACGGCCGTCCCGTGCCTTGGGAACACACCCGCCAGGTTCCCGCCGGGGGCGAGCCGGCGGTGGGCCCCACGGAGTCCGCCGGCGTCGGCCGCAGCGATGTTCCGGCAGTCCGGGTGGACGGGCGTTGACGCCCATGCGCCCCGCCCGGCAGACTTGAGTCGAAGTCACTCAAGTCTTCTCATATGGGAATAGACATATTCCCTCATGGTGTTGCAGGCTATGTACATGCTCGACAGGGTCGATTGCCCTGCTCGAGGACCACTCAGACCAGGAGGAATGACATATGAGCCGTCCAGTCGGCGTAGACCTCGGCACGACGAACTCCGTCGTGGCCGTTCTCGAGGGTGGGGAACCCTCGGTCATTGCGAACTCGGAGGGGCAGCGCACCACCCCCTCTGTCGTGGCGTTCTCCAAGAACAACGAGGTGCTCGTCGGCGAGGTCGCCAAGAGGCAGGCCGTGCAGAACGCCGACCGGACCATTCGCTCCGTCAAGCGGCACATGGGCACCAACTGGGCCGTCAACATCGACGGCAAGGACTACACGTCCCAGGAGGTCAGCGCGCGTGTGCTGCAGAAGTTGAAGCGCGACGCGGAGTCCTACCTCGGCGAGTCCGTCACCGACGCCGTGATCACAGTCCCGGCCTACTTCAACGACTCGCAGCGGCAAGCCACCAAGGAGGCGGGCGAGATCGCCGGCTTCAACGTGCTGCGCATCATCAACGAACCTACGGCAGCCGCGCTCGCCTACGGCTTGGACAAGGGCGACAAGGAGCAGACGATCCTGGTCTTCGACCTCGGTGGCGGCACCTTTGACGTCTCCCTGCTCGAGATCGGCGAGGGGATCGTCGAAGTGAAGGCCACCAGTGGCGACAACCACCTCGG
>JAQAZZ010000045.1:0-2598 GCA_032127075.1 Micrococcales bacterium
TCCAGCAGCAGGATCCAGCAACGGGTGCCGACGCTGCCCACGCCCACCACTTTCATGGCGATGTCGATGAGGGCGAACCTGGACAAGAGCAGTTGGATGTGGTCGGCCGTGGATTGCACGTACTGCTCGTAGGCTGCGTGCACTGTGGCCGTGGCCGCCTCGGGGTCGACATCAGGCACTTCGGCCAGGGGCACCAGCAGCGGGGGTTGGCTGCGGATCTTCAGCGACCCCGATTCGCGGGTTGTGAGCTTCTGCAGCGCCTGCAGGCTGGTACGGCTCTTCGCCTTCGTCTCGAAGCGTTGCAGGCGCATCGCCAGCTCGTCCTTCGACAAGCCGGAGGAGTCCCGCAGCGAATCGACGGTCAAGTAGTCGTACCAGAGGTCGGTGACGTCCATGTCCGCGTACTGGGACATCGCAGTGCGGTACGAGTGCACAGCATGGGCGGCGATCTTGCGGCCCGATGTGGTGGGGAAGCCCAGGTGCTGGCTGGCCACGACCAGGCTGGCGGTCAGACGTTTCAAGTCCCACTCCCAGGGGCCGGGCAGGGTCTCGTCGAAATCGTTGGCGTCGAAGACCAGTTCCCGGTTCGGCGAGGCGTAGGCGCCGAAGTTCGACAGGTGGGCATCACCTCCCGCCTGGACCCACAGCCCGCTGTCGGGAGTTGTCGACAGGTCCGCAGCCATCACGGCAGCGGCCCCGCGGTAGAACGTGAACGGTGACACGCCCATCCGCGCGTGCCGGATGGGTACCAGCCATTGGACGCGCTGCTGGTTCTGCGCGGAGATGATGGCCACGGGGTCAGACCGGTGGGGGTCGGGGGCCCAGTCCGCATGATGGGTGCGAGGGACCCGCTTGCGCGCTTCCTTGCCCCGCTCGATCCGCTCCGCGACGCTCAGCCTCCGCGCGATATCACCCATGGCTCCTCCTATCGATCCAATCCGCGAGGTGCAACTTCAGCGGCACCAAAGGCCCTCGGCCAGCCAGTTGCTCTCAGGGCCAGCCCCCGAGCGGACATAACAAGAGTGAGTGTGGCCGAGTCCGGGCGGCGATGCATCGCCCGCGACGGGGGATTGCGGCGACCAGCCCGCCGCGTCGGTGCGGGGCGACCACTATCCCCCTTCGCGGGTGATGTCGCTGCCGTGCCAGCACTTCTAGCGTGAGGTCGCGGGCAAGGAGTTGCCCGCGTGTTGCGGACAACAGGGTCCCAGTGGCCTGGGGAGGACCGGTGACTACCACCGAGTACAGGCGGCCTGATGCTCTTGGCCGGATTCCTCCTGCTTGCGGGGAGCCTGGTCGGGCGGATCGTGGCTATCGTCCTGGCCGCGCTGAGCATCGTCGTCGACTTCTTGTGGCAGCCGGTGTTCCCGGTCTGGGCGATCGTGGTCATCACCATCGATGTGCTCGTCCTGTACGCCGTCATTGTCCACGGCAAGGAGTTGAAGAGTTCATAGTTGACCTGAGGCCGGGATCGCCGGGCCGCGGCTCGGCGGCACCGGACCCCGGGCCCAGGCAAGACTGCCCCTGATGGAAGGAGAGCCATGACCGATATCGATACATCGGCGGACGAGGTGGAGTTGGGCCCCGTCGACTACCTGGTGGTGGAGTATCCGGATGGCCAGCCCACCGGCGAAGCTTTGCCGTACCTGATCGACCTGGTGGACCGCGGCCTGATCCGCATCCTTGATGTGGCGCTGCTTGCCAAAGATGCTGGCGGCGCGATCAGCGGGGTTTCGCTGGGGGATGGGTCCGCCGGCGGTGATGGCGGGTTCTCGGTCTTCGACGGCGCCGCCACGGGAATCCTCGACGACCTCGACCTTGCCGAGGCCGGTGCCGTGCTCACGCCGGGTGCGATCGGCGCGATCTTGGTCTACGAGAACACGTGGGCAGCAGGATTCGCCAGCGCCCTGCGGCGCGCCGGTGCCCAACTCGTGGCCCAGGGCCGCATCCCGGTCAACGCGTTGCTGGCAGCCCTGGAAGAAAGTGAAGAGGAGGACGGCTGATGCCTGGTCTACTGCGAGGAGTGGCCCGGACCGCTGTTGTGGCGGGTACCGCGACGGCGGTGTCCAATCGGGTTTCGCGTCGGCAATATGGACGCTGGGAGCAACAGGCGGCGCAGCAGGCACCGCCGCCGCAGCCAGCCCCCGCCGCCTATGAACAGCCCGCACCGCCGGCCGCGGAGAGTATGGACGACAAGATCGCCCAGCTCAAGCAGCTGGGGGAGTTGCACGAGGCGGGTGTGTTGACCGACGAGGAGTTCGCGGCCCAGAAGGCGAAGCTTTTGGGTTGAACCGGACCGTCCGCTGCGACGGTGAGCGGGCTGATGGGGGGTCGCAGCCCCTGCCTGTCGGCACTCAGTGTTGTGTTGCGGCGCCCTGGATGTAGAGCGTTTGTGGTCGTACCGCGAGTAGCACCTCGTCCGGGAATGCCTGCGGGGCGGGGTATGTGCAGGACTCTGCGCGATCCCCTCGGCGACTTGACCGCGCTCGCGGAGAGGGGCAGGTCCGCCCGCCGCCAACACAGCCAGGCACCCGGACACACGCGACGCTAGCCCCGACCCGCACGACCGACCCGCGTCCGCCGGCGGCAGCGTGACGCGGC
>JAQAZZ010000046.1:0-6159 GCA_032127075.1 Micrococcales bacterium
GGTGCCGCAATGGCGGCCCCTGCGGGCCGGGGCCGGCCGCTGTCCGCGACGAAGCAGCGCTACTCGCACCCCGGGCCTCGGCTGTTGCTGTCCATGCGCCGAGTATTGCAGCGAGGAACACCGCGGTGACAGGTCGCCGACCGGGGCCTGGGGCCGGCGCGCAGTTGCCCGGCGCCTTCGGATCTACATGCTGAATATCGACCGCACCGAGCGGCGATCGGAAGTCCGCTCCGGGGCGCATGCCAGCGTCCTCGCAGTGAACATCACCCATTCTCACCTCGCCGTCTACCTGGGGCGTCGGTTGTCCTCACGGCGGTAGCAATCACGCCGGCGACGGCGAGGGCGGTTCAGGCCGGGGTCAGGATCTGCTCCTCCAGGCGCACGTAGCTGGACTCCATGCCGTCGGTCATGCCGGTGTCCAGCACGATGTCGCGGACCTCGGCGCTGGGGTAGGTGATGACGATGGACAGCAGTGTGCCGCCGGCCACCGGTGTCAGGGTCAACTCGTTGGTCGTCGGGCTGCCCTCCATGCCGGTCATCGCCTCGGTGGTGACGGTCCGGTGCGGGGGAGCGCTCTGGAGCAGCCGGCCGGTGAATCCGAAGCGCTGCGAACCGTCGATGGTCTCCCATTCGTAGCGGTAGGTGTCGCCCACGTTCTCCGCCACCTCGCACACCGGCATGACCCAGCCATCCGGGCCGAGCAGCCACCGCTGCAGGAGCTCCGCGTCGTGATGGGCGCGCCACACCTGGTCCACGGGACCCCGGATGACCCGGGCGATCCGTACCTGGGTGTCGCTGAGGATCTGCGCGCTGCACGCCCGTCCGGCGGCGAAGGAGGTGAGGTCGGCCAGGACGTCGTCCATCTGGTCTACGGCCTCGCGCATACCCTGCTCCATGCCCATCTCGATCAGCAGGTCGAGTTCGGCCACGGATTTGAACCACGTGGTGGTGGACACCCGCGAGCCGGTGTCCGTGGGCGTGAAGGTGACCACCATCCTCAGCGTGGGCATGTCGGGGTTGGGTGAGCCGTCCGGGTTGGCGAATGCGTCGCGGACCTCGAACGATTGCGCCGGTTGCACGGTGAGGTACTCCCAGTAGCCGCGGGAGACCTCGCCGTCGGGGCCTGTCATGAAGTAGTCGCTCCGGCCGCCGGGCTGCATATCGTGGCGGGTGAACGTGGCCGGCCACATTCGCGGCCCCCAGAACCGCTCGAGCTGCCGCGGGTCGGCGTAGGTATCCCACAGCCGCTGCACGGGCACCGGGAAGTCGGCCACGACGGTCATCGTCAGGGCGGCGGAGTCCTTGCTGACAGAAGTGATGGGCATGACGTTCTCCTTCTACTCGTCGGGATGCGGGGGTGGCGGGGTGTCGTCGGCGAGCAGCGCGTCGAGCCGGTCCATCCGGTCGGCCCAGATCTGCTCGAACCGGTCCAGCAGTGTTTGCGCGCGCCGGATGGTCTCGGGGTTGCCGCGGACAAGGCGTTCGCGGCCGTGAGGGTGTTTGGTCACCAGGCCCGCACCCTCGAGCACCGCGACGTGCTTCTGCACTGCTGCGAACGACATGTCGTAGCTGCCGGCCAGCTGGGACACGGTGGCCTCGCCGACAAGGGTGCGTCGGACAATGTCGCGCCGCGTCCTGTCGGCGAGGGCGGAGAAGATCCGGTCCACCTCGTCCTCGGGCAGCGATGCTCGCAATACTTCATATCCAACCATTTGGTTGTAGGTTAGCTCGATCGCGCGCGCGGTGGAAGAGCGAGATCGCCCACGCAGAATCGCGCGGGCCGACGGCAGCGAGGCAGATCGAGCGACGGCCAAGGCGATTGCGGGCTCCATTGGCGCACCGAGGTCCTGCACCGCCGACAGCGCCGTTGTCGCGACCCTTAGGCTTAGGGACCATGCGTATCGCCCGCTTCTCACTGGAAAGCACCGTCGCGTTCGGGCTGCTCGAGGCTGCCGAGGGCGAAGAGTTCGACCCGCTCTCCGGCACGGTGCGGCCCATGCGGGGGCACCCCTACGGTGAACCGGACCTTCTCGACCTGGCACTGCCCCTATCGTCGGTGCGGCTGCTGGCGCCGGTATTGCCCACGAAGGTGATCGGGGTCGGCAGGAACTACGCAGACCACGCCGCCGAGATGGACGCCGAACACCCCGCCGAGCCCCTGGTCTTCCTCAAGCCGAGCACCAGCGTTGTCGGCCCCCGCGACGAGATCCGGATCCCCGAGCAGTCGCAGCGCGTCGACTTCGAAGGCGAATTGGCGGTGGTGATCGGCCGGATGTGCCGCCATGTCGCCGCGGCGGATGCTGCTGATGTGATCCTCGGCTACACGTGCGGCAACGATGTGACCGCCCGCGACCTGCAGGCCCGCGACAACCAGTGGGCGCGGGCCAAGGGGTTCGACACGTTCTGCCCCCTGGGACCGTGGATCGAGACTGACCTGGACCCGGCACGGGCGACCATCCGGACCACGGTGAACGGGGACCTGCGGCAAGAGGGCGACACGGCGGACATGATCTTCGGCGTGCCCACGCTCGTCGAATGGGTGTCGTCGGTGATGACGCTGCTGCCGGGGGATGTGATCCTCACGGGAACACCTGGGGGCATCGGTGCTCTGCATGACGGGGACCATGTCAAGGTTGAGATCTCCGGCATCGGAGCGTTGGACAACGAGGTGATTCTGAGTGACTGACGACGTCGCCGCAGTTGCGGACCCCTCTGTCCGCGTGCGGTTCTGCCCGTCACCGACCGGCAACCCGCATGTGGGCATGGTGCGCACGGCGCTGTTCAACTGGGCGTTCGCCCGACACAACGGCGGCACATTCGTGTTCCGGATCGAAGACACCGACGCCGCACGCGATTCCGAGGAGTCGTACCAGGCGCTGCTCGCTGCGCTGCGCTGGCTCGGCCTGGACTGGGACGAGGGCCCCGAAGTGGGCGGCGCGTACGGACCGTACCGGCAGTCGGAGCGGCTCGACATCTACGCCGACGTCGCTCGCCTTCTCGAGGAGGCGGGCTACGCCTACCCGTGCTTCTGCACGCCGCAGGAGTTGGAGCAGCGCCGCGAGGCAGCGCTCAAGGCGGGTCGGGCGCCCGGCTACGACGGGCACTGCCGCAAGTTGTCGGCCGCGGAGCGCGAATCGCTGCGGGCCGAGGGCCGCAAGTCCGCCCTGCGCTTCCGCATGCCCGGCACCGACTTCGTCTGGGACGACCTCGTCCGCGGCGAGATGACGGTGGGCGCCGATCACGTCCCCGACTTCGTGCTGGTGCGCGGGGGCGGCCAGCCGCTCTACACGCTGGTCAATCCCGTCGACGACGCCTTGATGCGGATCACCCATGTCTTGCGGGGCGAGGACCTGCTCAGTTCGACCCCCCGCCAACTCGCCTTGTACGAAGCGCTGCGCGAGATCGGGATCACCGACCGACCGACGCCGAAGTTCGGTCACTTGCCCTATGTGATGGGGGAGGGCAACCGGAAGCTGTCGAAGAGGGACCCGCAATCCTCGCTGAACATGTACCGCGAGTCCGGATATCTGCCGGAGGCGCTGGTCAACTACCTCGCACTGCTGGGGTGGTCGATAGGCGAGGACCGGGAGTTCTTCGGCAAGGAGGAGATGGCCGCACACTTCGACATCAGCCGGGTGAACCCCAACCCCGCTCGCTTCGACTTGAAGAAGTGCACGGCCATCGACGGCGATTGGATCCGCGCCCTGCCCGCCGACGAGATCGGACGCCGGCTCCTCCCCTTCCTTGCCGCCGCCGGGCTCATGTCCGATCCGCCCGAAGACCGGGAGGCGGCGCTGTTGGCTGCAGTGGTCCCGCTCATCCACACCCGGATGGACCGCCTCGACCAGGCCGCCCCGATGCTGCGGTTCCTGTTCGTCTCCGACGACAACTTCCACGTTGATCCCGACGATGCCGCGCGGATCCTGAAACCCGACGCGCGCCCCGTCCTGTCGGCCGCGCGGGAGTCGCTGGCGGCTCTGCCGCAGTGGGAGTTGCCAGCCATCGAACAGGCGTTGCGCTCGAGCCTCATCGAAGGCCTCGGCCTGAAACCGAGGCTGGCGTTCGGACCCGTGCGAGTGGCGGTGACCGGCGGGCGGGTGTCGCCGCCCCTGTTCGAATCCCTGGAGTTGCTGGGCCGGGAGTCGACCTTGCTGCGGCTGCAGCGCAGTGTCGAGGCGCTGTCATAACGGGCTATACTCGTCGGCAACGCCTCTTGGGGTATGGGGTAATTGGCAGCCCGACTGATTCTGGTTCAGTTAGTTCAGGTTCGAGTCCTGGTACCCCAGCGAAACCGGTCTACCGGTCTCACGCTGGCCCCGTTGTGTAGTGGCCTAGCACGCCGCCCTCTCAAGGCGGTAGCGCGGGTTCGAATCCCGTCGGGGCTACATCTGCGAGGGTGGTCTTCTGAATGGAGGCCACCCTCGTCGCTGTCTGGCACCGTCGTCAGCCGCTCGTCGCGGGCTGGTCAGCCGCTCGTCAGCCGCGGCAGCCGGGCAACGGACGGACGTTGCGGCGCTCCACCTCCACGTGGACATGCGGGTGGTCCCCGCCGACGAAGTCGTCGTACTGCGCACGGCTGTTCGGGAAGAACCGCACGCGGCCGATCACCGACTCGCCTGCCGTCACCACGTCGCCACGCTCAACCACGACCCGGTCGACGTGGAAGAGCACAACCCGGCGCCCGGGGCGATCCCGCGGCTTGATGATGATCCTGGAATCCGGCGTGGCGCAGTACAACCGGTAATCGGTCACTGAGGTGACGCGGCCGTCCGTGGGCGACAGCACCCGCGCGCCTCGGCGCAGCACGATATCGGCAGCGGTTGCCGCACCAGTCCCGCGGCCTCGCGAGGGCAACACGATGTAGCGGGGTCCGCGCCTGTCGGTGGGCTTGCGGAAACGGGTGTTGCCGATGTACTCGGCCCGTCCCCGGGGCCGCAGCGCCATGGCAGTTCGGAACAGTGACTCGTGGTAGGTGTACTTGACCACCTTGCGGGCCGGGGGCAGCAGTCGCAGTCCCGCGGCGACCGCGAAAGGCGGACCCGTCGCCGTGGATCGGAGTTCCGACGCTCCCGCGGCGAGCCGGTCCGGCGTGCGGGCCACCACCACCTGGGGCGCTGCGGGTTGAGCCGTCGCGGCGGGGCTGCCCACCAAGTGGGCAGCCACGATCACGACCGCGCCACCCGCGCGTAGCACGCTGAAGCCCACAGCCACCTCCTTGCGGTTCGTCTGACGTGCCGGTCATGCTACCCAGCGCCCCGATTCGCACCGGGCGGCATCAACTCAACGGATCGTGGCCAACACCACCAGGGCGACCGTCGTCGCCACTTCCACACCGGCTCCGATGGTGTCCCCGGTGATACCGCCCATCCGGCGGCGCCACCACCGCTGCAACAGCCCCGCCACGACCAGCGCCAGTACGACCGCAGCCAGGGTCTGCGGGAGCGCCGCCGGATCGTCGTCGAAGGCCACCAGCGCCGCTGGCACCCCCAGTGCCAGCACGGTCACCGACACGGCCTGGAGGGTGGAGACGCTGCCCGCGACCCAAGCGCCCAGACCATCGGGCCGGGCCGCTGGCAGTCGACAAGCCCACACCGCTGCCAGACGGCCGGCGAGGCAAGCGGTGATGACTGCGGTTGTGCCATGGCCGTTCACGACGCTCGTCGCGAGAGCCGCCACCTGGATCAGGCCGGTGAATACCAGGGCCGTGACACCCATCGGGCCGATATCCGAGCGGCGCATGACGGACGATGCCGACTCTCGGCCGCCGCGTGCGGCCATGCCATCGACGGTGTCGGCGAGCCCGTCGAGGTGCAGGCCGCCGACGGACAGTTGGACCAGGGCCAGCGCCAGGGCTGCCGACAGCAGATCCGCCAACGCGGTGGCTGCCGCCGGTTCGGGCTCGCCCCGCAGCAACAGCCTCATGCCCAACAGGACCGCAGCCGCCGCGGAGCCCACAAGAACCCCTGAGATTGGGGCGAGCAGGACAGCCCACCTGACTTGCTGCCTGCTCGGCTGGAGCTCACCTTTGGACGCGATGGGCAGGGCGGTGAACAGTCCGAGGGACAGCCGCAGTGTGGCGGTCATTCGTGCGCCGCGGCTCCGCCGGCCGAGGTGGCTTCCGAAACCCCGGCCGACTCGAACGTGGCCATCCCGGATGCG
>JAQAZZ010000047.1:0-4050 GCA_032127075.1 Micrococcales bacterium
TGGTCGGCCCAGAAGCAGGTCGTCGCGGCGGCCGTGATGGTGATCCCCCGCTCCTGCTCCTGCTCCATCCAGTCGGCCGAATCGTCATCGTGGATGTCGGCTACCCGCGCGATGGGAACTGCCTGGGCACCGCCGCGGTCCGGTTGTGGATGATCGCGGGGGATCTGGTGCGCGACATAGACGCCCTCTTGGCCGAGCGTGGCCTCGAAGTGGCCCATCGCGACGTGGGAGCCTGGGGGAGCATGCACCTGTGGGTGGCATCGAGCCCGGCTGAAGGCGGGCCGGTCGGCTGTACCCCTTCGACGGGGTCGTGCTGGAAATGGCGCCGGCGCTGATCGAGCGGCACGGCGTCGGCGGCCGCGACGCGGTTCATGCCGCCACGGCGCTGGTGCACGGCATCCCGCAGATCGTCAGCCCCGATCCTGACCTCGACGGTATCGAGGCGCTGAACCGCTGGGACCCCCGGCGGTTCGCATGACCGGCAAGAACCGCCACGGGCGCGGTCGTGGCTGTCGGGGTCGTGGCTGTCGGGGTCGTCAGGACCGATTCCGCAGTCGCGTCCACTTAGGCTGCATCCGCCGCATCGGGAAGTCCATCCCGCCGGTGTCGGCGTCGTCGATGCTGAGCAGGTCCCAGCCGGGGAAGGCCGCCCGCACATCGTCGGGGGACACGCCCTCAACGAAGGACCCGATCGGCGTGGGCCGGGAGAACGCCATCATCAGCAGCGTGGCACCAGGGTTGGCCACCGCGGTGATGCCGCGCCCGGCGCCGGTGCGCTGGTCGGCGTCCAAGTGCTGGAAGCAGCCGACGTCGAAGAAGAAGTCGAAAGCGCCCAGCTCATCGACGGGCAGGTCGCTGACGTCGCCGACAAGGAAGGTGGCCCCCGCGATTCCCCGGCGCCGAGCCTCGTCGATGGCCCGGGCGGCGTAGTCGATGCCGACGACCTCCCATCCGCGCCGGACCAACTCCCCGGCGTACTGCCCCCGGCCGCAGCCCAGGTCGAGTGCCCGGCCGAGCAGCTGGGTCCGTTCCGCCTCCTCGGTGTCCAGCCGTTCCGCGAGCTGCGACAGCCAGGCCCCGCCCGGGTGCTCCCACGGCGTGTAGCCCAGCCGGTACATCGCGTCGTACAGGCCCACGATGTCAGCCAAGCACCGCTGCCCGGGCCATGCAAGCGTCCGGCGGTCCGCCAGGGCGGCGCAACTGCAATCAGGGGCGGGATGGGGACCGCCGGCAACCCCCGCAGTGGCCTGGTCCCGCAGATCGTGGTAGCCGGGCAGCACCCGCCTGAGCGGCCATCGCCGCGCCGGCGATGTCGGTCGAGCCCGGGGTGTGCGGCAACGCGCGGGCGGCATCGGCGATCACGACGCGTCGCGGGCATCGGTCGTGGCCTGCCGTGGTGCAGGTCCGCGATCCGGCGCATCGCCAACCCCGGCAGGTGGCTACCGCGCTCTGGGCGGCCGGGGATCAGCAGGAGGGGCGGGTTGCGGGGGGATCTGCGGCAGCGGCTTCCAGAGGATCTCCGGAACAGCAGACAAGCAGCCCGAGGCGGCCGGAGGCTGCTGGTTGTTCGCGGAACCGCGCGCCTTCTTCGGCCCCTGGGTCTTGGGAGGGCATCGGTTGGTCTGCCAGGCCTGGGATGCCGCCAGCCACTGCTCCCGCTGCGCGATCGCTTGCTGTCGCTGGGAGACACGCAGGTAGTAGCGACTCCAGTCATCGCGAATCGAATCCCAGGCCCGGTCCACGGCGGCGACTTCCTCGGCGTACTCGCGGTAGGCGAGGGCTTCGACGTAGTAGTCGACCATGGCGCCCCACCACTGCGCTTCCGCCGCGGCCCAACGCGCCAGATCCTCGTCGAGCTTCTGGGCCGTCTCTGCCAACCGCTCGTCGCGCTGCTCGTCGGACTCGGCCTGTGTGAACGTGGGCGTGGGGCTGGCTGTGAACGACCAGCCGCACCCCGGGCCGGTGGGGTCGGGGATCTGGAACCTGACCGAACGCTTGGTGGGCGGGCGCTCCGGGCGGTCCGGCTGCTCCGGAAGCGACTGTTTCACCGGCAGGCGCGCAGGCCAGTACGGGACCCCGGTCGGCGGTCCCGGTCGCTCTACCGGGGCAAGGCCCAGCAGTTTCCGGCGTTTGGGCGGCAGTTCCTCGGTGATGGCTGGCAGGTCTGCCTTGACCGTAGCCCGGTCGCTGAGCCCCCGGTACCGCTCGGGGTCTCGCCACGGTGAGCGCCGGGCATCCTTGACGGAGGGCTTGAGGTCCGCACAGATCGGCTGCAACAGAGCCGTTGCCCGGCGCGACCATCCCTTGATGGCTGCGTCGTCGAGGGGGATGTCCCTGCCGGTCAACGACAAGGTGATGTCTCCCACAGCCCAGCGCAGCGTCCGGATGGTGTCGGCTCCAGCAAGGATGGTCACCAGAACGGCCGGGTAGCCGGCCACTTTGCGCTTCACAGCTGTGACCTGTCCGCCGCGCCCCGCGCATGCCGCAGCGCGTTGCAGGATCGCGTCGATGGCTGCCGCCCCGTAGCCGGTCGGCCACAACTCCACGCCGGCCACCAAGGGCTCTCGGTCGATGGCCACGTGACGCTGGTATGCGACTGCGGCAGCATCCGCCGAATCCTTCCCGCAGTTGAAATTGAGGATGTCGCTGGCGCCCCTTTGTGCGGCAGCCCGGACCCTCACCTGCTTGGCCAACGGCTTGCCTATGAGCCGTTTCGCGGCCGCATTGCCCGGGGTGTCGACGGAGGGGGTTGCCTCGGGGCCTGCATCCTGCGCCGCAACCTGCGCCACAACCGGCCCAGCCGGCGCTCGGACCACGTGGAGGTACTCCGTCGCCGCCGCAAGGTTGGCCCCGACCAGTGCCGCACCACCCAACGCGAGGATAGGAATCGCCGACTGCGGAATCACGGCAACTCCTCCCCACTGTCTTGTCAGAAGCATAGGTTGCCGATCGGCCGTGGCCGTCCATCGCAACACCGTGTCTGTGCCGAGGGGACTGTGCCGGGGCCGGGCCGCCCACGGGCAGCGGATTCAGATCAGGTGGTGTCCCGGTCGGCTGCCGGCCGCGAGCCCGACGGGGAACCGGCCGCAGGCCACCGGAATCCGGTGCGGGAAATATCCGTGACTGCGACATGCCCCCCAATGCGAGCTCCGACGCGAGGAATCTCTTACCGTCAAGTGCGCCCGAAGATGATTGCGGGAACCTGATACGCCGGACTCGGAGAGAGAGCTCGGCCCTTGCACGTGTGAGGGGCGACTCCCGCGGGATTGGTGCCGAGCCGTTCCCCGGGTGCAGGCTGGTTGATTGAGTGGGGTCTGAATGGCTGACGGGAACTCCGGGCGACGGCGCGGCCACGGTGCTGGGTCGGGACAGCAGTTGCCGCTGTCGATGCTGTTCCGGGAGGGCTCCGCGCAGGATGCGGAACCCCGCCTCGGGATGATCATCGCGGCGTTCTTCGTCATAGGGGCCCTCGTCGGCGTGGCAATCATCGGCGCCACCGGTGCCCAGGTCGCGGTCAGGATCTGGGAATCCATGCCTGTGGAGATCCCGGACACAACCGGCATCCCGGGACGCACCCAGCTCCTGGACCGCAACGGTGACAAGTTCGCCGAGTTCTCCACCACGAACCGGGTCTCCATCGAGCGGGAACAGATCCCGCAGGTGATGGTCGATGCGATCGTCGCGGTGGAGGACGCCAACTTCTTCGAGCACTCCGGAGTGGATATCCAAGCCCTGGGCCGGGCGATGCTGAGCAACGCGAGCGGCAACCAGCTGCAGGGGGGATCGACTATCACGCAGCAGTGGGTGAAGAACGTCCTGGCGACGACAGCCGTCGAGGACGAGGACATCGAGGCGGCCACGGAACAGACGTGGGGTCGCAAGCTGCGTGAGGCGAAGCTGGCCGTCGTGGCCAACCAGAAGTTCACCAAGGACGAGATCCTGACCAGCTACCTCAACACCGTCTACTTCGGGGACCAGGCCTACGGGTTGTACGCCGCCGCCCAGCGCTACTACACAGTGGCACCCCAGGACCTGAACCTGAACCAGGCC
>JAQAZZ010000048.1:0-2962 GCA_032127075.1 Micrococcales bacterium
GCCGACCGGGCCGAACCAGTTGTCAGCGGTGTTGAGCAGCCATCCGCCGAACCGGGTCCCGTTCGGGGCCATCATCACGGTCTGGAACGTGGCGCCCGACTGCTTGAGGATCGCGATCCCCCACGGGCTGCGCACCAGGACTTCCGCGTGTCCGTCACCGTCGAAGTCGCCGACCGGGCCGAACCAGTTGTCAGCGGTGTTGAGCAGCCATCCGCCGAACCGGGTCCCGTTGGGCTCGATCACCGACGCCGCATAGGAACCGCCCGAGACATTCAGAACGCCGATGCCCCAAGGGCTGGTCACGAGCATCTCGGCCTGTCCGTCGCCGTCGACGTCGCCGGTGAGCGGGAAGCGGTTGTCGACCGTGTTGAGCAGCCATCCGTTGAACCGGCTGCCATTGCTGGCCATCGCTTGTGCGGACAGAGTCCCGGCTGCATACTTCAGCGTCCCGATTCCCCACGGGCTCGATACCGGGATCTCGTGGACGCCGTCGCCGTCGACATCGGTGTTGGGAACGCCGTTCCTCGTCAGGGAGTGCACGGCATGGATCACTGCCCTGAACGCATTGACTCGCCCATGACCGTAGTCAGGGTGATGGCCCGTGCGGTCGTAGCTGACTCCGCCGATCTTGTCGCATGTGTCCCGCATGATTTGGGCGACCTCGCCGGCTCTGAGGTCCGGGTTGACGCTCAGAACCAGTGTGCCGACCCCCGCCGCGAGCGGTGCGGCGAAGCTGGTTCCCGTGCCTGTTCGGGTTCCCCCGCCGGACGCGGTGGAGACCACGTTGACCCCAGGTGCCAGGAAGTCCAACTCCTCGCCGCGGGCGCTGTTGTTCTCGGTGTCATTCCGGGCGGATCGCCCCACTGCGATGACATCCGGGTGGGACACCACCTGGTCCAAGGCGATGTCGACGTTGTTGCCGTTGCTGCTCGCCCAGAACACCGGCGTGCCCCGGCCCTTGCGGCCTTGTCTGGCGGCGAACACGATCGCGTTCTGCAGGACAGTCGTCAGCGCCCAGTTCGCGCCGTTCGGGCCCAGGCTCGAGCAGATCACGTCGGCTCCCGCGGACGGATCCGCGGCAGGGGTCTCCATCCGGGGGTCAGCGGCATAGGCCACTGCCCGGGCCAGGGTCGCCTGCGTGCCCACCTGGTCGCCTCTCGTGGCTACGAGGGTCAACTCGCTCTCCGGCGCCGATCCGCATCCATCAACGCCGTTGTTGTGGCGGGCGGCCACCATCCCGGCGCAGAAGGTGCCGTGATCATTGTCCGGGAAGTTCGTCAGGGTCCTGCGGAAGGTCCCCGTACCGTCGAAGAAGCCGGTCTCATCCGTCAGTCCCGTGGACAGGTCGCCGTGTGCCACATCGAAGCCATTGTCGATGACAGCCACACGGATACCCGCACCGTGTGTGAAGTCCCACGCTTGCTCGGCTGAGATGTCGGCGCCCGCCGTCCCGCCGCCGCCTCCGGTGTTGTTCAGGTGCCACTGCTGGGCGTATGTGGGGTCGGTGGGGGTGAATCGTTGACCGATGTATTCGGTGAACGCGGGCTCTGCATGCACGGTGCCCGCACCCTCCTGTAGCGTGTTGGCGACGTCCAGCAGGTCTGCGCCAACCTGGATGGACACCTCGAACTGGTTCGCGGCGAAACGCAACTCTCGGACAACCGTTAGGCCCGCCTCGGCGAGTTTGGCCTGCACCTCGCCGGCGGGCATCTGTGGATCGAACTGAACGGTCAGGGACTGGCTCCCAATCAGGACGTGGCCGTCCTCGAGTTGGTAGACGGCGCCCACATCACCGACTTGGTCAGGCATGTCCCGAGTGCCGTGCGCTGACCGGATTGCAGGAGTCGGCCGGACCAAGAGCCAGCCCGAATCGGCAAGCGCCTTCGCTTCGTCAGCATCGATCTGCAGGGGTGGTTCGACCGAACGCTCCCCGGTTGCCGGAGCGCCGAAGGCACCCCGCAGCGATGGCGACCGCTGAGCCTCGTCCACTCGGACTGCCAGAACCCCGTCGATCTCCTCGACCGGTACCCTCTCACCGCGCCGATAGAAGTAGCGCTGCATGGCGACCTCCGCTCCTCGCGCCCGACGGGTTCATCACGAACCCGCTATCCCGAATGCTCCCGCCCCCGAGGATGGGTCGCAATGCCCCCAAGGGGATCGCGGGAGCACGTGACAACCGCGACGGAGCAGCGAGTCGTGCCAATGGGGACACTCCCCCCGAGGCGCGGCTCCGACAACGGCCCGGCGGTCGGGTTGACCTGCACGTTGCCGAGAAGATGCAGCATTTCGAGGTGGCACACCATCCGCTAGTCCAGTCCAAAGCACCGGACGTCAGACCCGTCACAACAAGCCGACAACGAGGCACCCGTCTCTCCCATGAGGTTGCGGGCGACCTTGTACGGGAGCTCGCGTGACGCGCCCAGATCCCGCCGAACGCCTGACGCTCGCATACTCAAGCAGCGCAACCCCGGCGTTGGCGGTGCACGACCCCAACTCGCCCTGGCTGTGGATCCGAGGAGCCCTCACGCAGTTCAATCGAGTCTGGGACCTTCGTCAGTCGGTTCCCCTTCCGTGACGGCATCGGGCTGGCCACCTTGAACCCGTTCCACAGCTACAAGAACGAACCACTCGCGCGCGTCGCAGCACCCGTGCCCTGGAACAACGGGGATCCCCGAGCGGAGGGACTGGACGGGGTTGCCTGTGAGTCGTGCTGGGCAGCACCATCGCGCCGGTGGGCCTGTGACTGGTTGTCCGAGGCGGAGGCCACCGTGCGCCGCCCAAGCCCACTCGTTCGGGTGGTGGTGCGGTCGGCTTGGCCCTCCGGGGGTGCACCGGGCGGGCGAGGATGGTGCACCGATGCGTTCGTGGGCTGGTTGCCGAAGTGGGCGCGATCGCCGGCCGGGGCCGCTCATCCCGGGCAGCGAGGGGTTCCCTCGCGAGGGGCCGTCGCGGGCCGTGGCCG
>JAQAZZ010000049.1:0-5216 GCA_032127075.1 Micrococcales bacterium
CACAAGTCTGATCGGCCACGATCGCCTCCACCGCGGCGGAACAGAAACGCTGTTCGCACCGCTCTTCCATCGTCCCGCCGCCCAACGGCACATGCAACGGGCCCGGCCGGGCAACCATTGCGCAACGACGGCCGTCAGCGCCGCTTGATCCGGAAGCTCTTCGTCACCTTCTTGCCAGCGCCTTCGGCGTTGACTGCCCGTATCTGGACCACATGCTTCGACCTGGGGCGGATCTTGCGAAACGCCTTGTGGCGCTTGCGGACGGTTGTCCACGCGCGGAACGAATCTCCCCCGGCATCGGACACCCGTACCCGGTAGCCCCTGATGGGCGAGCCGCCGCCGTCGGACGGTCGCAACCATCGGGCCAGGACCCGGTGGGGTCCCCTGGTTCGAACGCGCAGCCGGCGAACCTTCCCCGGCCTACCCGCCACGCCGGGTCCCGAGGCCGTGGCGGGGGGCTCGGCTGTGGGGACCGCCGGGGCAGCCGGCGAGGCGGGAGTGGCAGTGGGGGTCGGATCGCCGGACGGCTGGGCATCATCCGGCGGTGGAGCAGCGCCGGGCATCGTGATTGCGAAGGAGTCTCGGAAGGACCCGAAAGTAGGCACGAAGTCAGCGGCCAGCGAGGTCCGGGTGACGTCGATCTGGAGAAGGCCGAATGCGGGACTGCGGTTGGCCCCCTGGAAGGCGGCGAAGTAGCCCGCTTCCGAATCCGAGGCGGACACATCGCGCAGTTGTATCCCGCCGGTGCCCACAGTGGCGAACACCGTTCCCCGCCCCGCCCGGTAGGAGTTGTCCGCATCAGCAACACAATCAGGGTCGAAGGACCCCGCGGGTATCCGGGGACAGCCGGGAACCGCCGAGCGCAGCTGCTTGGTGCGCATGTAGGCGTGCTCGTGGCCGTGCAGCACCAGATCCACGCGCTTCGACGCCACCAGGTCGTAGAAGTCGCGGGTCGCGGGGCATTCGTAGATGCCCACAGACCAGCAGGGGATGTGGGCTGACACCACGACCCACGTAACGCCCTCGGCGCGAGCGCCGTCAATCGCCGCCGCGAGCCACGCATGGTGGTCGGTTCCTTCCGCGTAGGTCCAGCGGCCCTCGTCGAACAGAAGTCGGGGTGACACCTGGATCACCCGCACCAACGGCGGGGAGGCTCCAGCCGGGAGGTCGAAGTAGTACTCCCGCCCATAGGTGCCCGTGGCTCCCGGAATCCTGTTCGGCAGACATGCCGAGTACTTGTCGATCTCCCCGTCGGCGCCGTCGAGGGTGTCGTGGTTGCCGGCTATCGGCTGGAACGGCAGGGACCGCCCAACCTTCGACACCACGTACGAGCACCAATCCGCCTCGGTGGGCACATCCCCGTAGCCGAGATCGCCGAGAGCGAGGTGGGCGTCGGGGGCCGATTCCCGCACTTGGGCCAGGACCGTGTCCGTGGCGGCACGTGCGCCGTAGTCTCCGGCGGCCGTGAGCCGCAGCTGTGCTGAAGCGCTGGACGGTTGCGACGACACGGCGGCCGCTACCAGCACCCCGACCATGCCCATGGTCAGCAGCCCCAACCCGAGTCGCGTGTTCATCCGCCTCCGACGCGGGCTGCGGCGCTGGGTTCCGCCGGTGTGCCCGCTGCTGCTCTCGAGCGTACCTCCGAGGACGCTGCAGGCCGACCCTGCGCGTGCAACGGAGCTCGGGGCGCTACCGTCGGCATGTGAACGGACCTGCAGCGGGCGCGGACGAAACCTCGCAGGGCGCTGTCGCGGTTGTGCTGACCGGAGCGGCCGCCCGCGGCGCTTTCCAGGCGGGCGCGCTGGCGACCCTGCTGCCAGCATTGGCGGAGCAGGGCATCCGCCCCTCGATCTACCTGGGCACCAGCGCCGGCGCGATCAACGCCGCACTCGCCGGGTCGCTGGCCCACCTGCCCCCCGCGCGCGCGGCGGAGTTGTTGTTGCGCGTCTGGCGATCCATGGACCGGCCCCAAGTCCTGCGGCATCCGGCGCTGTCGGCCCTGTGGGACGGAGCCCGTCTGCTTCCCGGCGCGATCGCGGGTATTGGCCGTGGCCTGCCCGCGCTGCTGGACACGTCGCCGCTGCAGCGCACCGCCTATGAAGTCTTCGACCATGGTCAGCTGGCGGCCAACATCGGCGGCGGCACGGTTGCTGCGGTGGGGGTGGTAGCCACACGCGCTCCCGCGGGCGAGCAGCACATCGCCAGCGCCCGGTGTGTGGTGTTCCTCGACACCACACTTCCCACCGGCGGTGTCGCCGACCCGGACGGTGGCCTGGATTTGGCGCCGGGCCCCATCCACGCGAGCCACATCCTCGCCTCCGCGGCCATCCCCGCGGCATTCCCGGCGGTTCATGTGGACTCTCCGCCGGCAGCCGCCGGATGGTACGTCGACGGCGGGGTCCGGCTCAACGCACCTTTGCGTCCCGCTGTGGCGCTGGGCGCCTCACGGATCATCGTCATCGCCGCCGACTCCACCAGCTACCCCACCCCGGTGGGTCCTGCCGATTCCGAAAGCCCCTGGCCCGATGTCGCCGACACCGCGGCGTTGACGATGCAGAGCGTCCTGGCCGACCGGATGATCGCTGACCTGCGCGACCTACAGGCCAGGAACGAATGGGCACGGCTGGGGCTGGGCACGACCAGCCCCAGCGGGCGGGTCTACCGCGAACTCCAAGTGACAACCGTCTCGCCGCGGCCCGGTGAACTGGGCGAACTGGCCGACTCGGTTGTGGCGGACAAGCGGCGCAACTGGTGGCGGACCGCGCTGCGCGAATCCGACACGTTCGCGCTTCAGCGGCTGCTGCGCGGCATCGGGGAGGGCGGCGGCCCCCGGGAGCTGCTGAGCTACGTGCTGTTCGACGATGAGTATTTCGCCGCACAGATCGAGCGTGGCCAAGCCGCCGCCGAGGCCGTCCTGTAGCGGCCGTCGCACCAGAGGAGGACCCCATGCTCCAACCCGCACCCGCTACGGACTGGGCGGAGAGCGTCGCCCCCGACGAGGAGGAGCGGCACCGCCGCTTCGCCGAGGAAATCGTGGCACTGCAGCGGCGCGTCAGCCGGCGCGAGGGCAACCCGGGCAGGGCTTTCCACCGCAAACAGATAGCCGGCCTGTCCGCGACGTTGACCGTCACCGCCGGGGAACCGGAACTGCGCCAGGGTGTCTTCGCCGAGCCGGGTGACCGGCCGGCGGTTGTGCGTATGTCCAATGGCGCCGTGCGCCGCCAGGCGGACGTGATCCCCGACATCCGGGGGTTGGCGATCTCCGTCCGCGGGGTCTCCGGACCGGGCGCGCTGGGCGGCGAAACGGATCGCCAGGACTTCCTGCTGATCAACCGCCCCGCCTTCGGATTCCACGACAGCCGGGGATTCGCCGCCCTCCTGGGACCCTCGTCGAAGGGGCAGGTGGCGTTGGCGCGAATGTTCATCGACACCTACGGGCCGCTCAAGGGACCGATCGAGATGGCTCGCCTGATGGGCGACATGATGCGGCCGTTCCTCGGGTTCGCCACGACAACTTTCTACAGCGCCGCGCCGATCGCCTTCGGGCCCTATGCCGCGATGATCCGCGCACGGCCGCGGGGTGCGCGCATCAACCCGAAGGCCCCCCAGGACTGGGCCCGCGATATCGCGGACCGGCTGCGCCGCGGCCCGCTGCGGTACGAAGTGCAGGCCCAGTTCTTCCTCGACGAGCGGACAACACCCATTGAAGACCTCCGCTCCACCTGGCCGCGCAGCAAGAGCCCCTTCCACACCGTGGGGCTTCTCGAGATCGAGCAGCAGGACATGGATTCCGCGGCCGGCCGCGCCCTGGCCGAGCAGATCGACGCCGACCGGTTCGACCCCTGGGCCGCCCTGGCGGAGCATCGTCCGTTGGGCGAGGTGATGCGGGCCCGGAAGATGGCCTACCGCCCCAGCGCTGAGAACCGCGCGCAGTAGCATCCGGCGTCGCCCCCGCGCTGTCCGGCGGGATCGCGCCGCGACAGCCAGCGCGGGATCATGGAAGCGTGCCTTCCGCCGACAACCCACTGCATCGCCTCTTGGGCGGCTGGCGCGGCGGGGTGGAGTCGGCTGCGCCGAGCGTGCTGTTCGCCGTTGCTTTCGTCGTCAGCGGGAGCAACCTGACTGCGGCGCTCGCAACCGCGCTGATCGCGGCAGCCGTGCTGGCGGTGCTGCGGCTGATCGCTCGCGAGCGGCCGGTGCGAGTTGTCGGCGGCCTGCTCGCCGTCGGCGTCGCGGCACTGGTCGCCGCACGCACCGGCGATGCGGCCGACTACTTCCTGCCGAGCCTGCTGGCCAACATGATCTCGGCGCTCGCCTGGTCGCTGTCCATCATGATCGGATGGCCGCTGCTCGGCGTGATCCTCGGCTTCGCACTGAAACAGCGCACATCGTGGCGCACGGACCCGGACGTCGTCCGCGCCTATTCCGTGGCCTCGTGGGTGTGGGCCGCTTCATTCGTCGTGCGAGCGGGTGTCCAGCTTCCGCTGTGGCTGTCGGACAACGTGGTCGGCCTCGGTGTGGCGCGGCTCGTCCTCGGATGGCCCATGGTCCTGGCAGTGATAGCGGTGTCCTGGTGGTTGATCCGCCGGACCCTGCCCGTCGGGCACCCGGGGATCCTGCATCCGTGGACCGGCGGCCGCCCCGCCGCGGCAGATCCCGGCACCTACCCAGCACCCTGACCTCCCGCACAGAGGCGCGGCGGCGCAGGTCCGGGGGCGACGCGCCGCAGACCGCGTGGGAGGATCGCGGCACAGGAGGGAACCCATGGACAGCGCGAACATCACCCGGGCAGAGGCCCGCGAGCGGGCCGGTCACCTCGAGGTGGATTCCTACGAGGTGGAGCTCGACCTCACCACGGGTGCGACGACCTTCCGCAGCACGACGACGGTGCGGTTCACCGCCGACACCAACTCCACCTGGCTCGACCTGATCGCGCCCCGACTCATCAGGGTGACGGTCAACGGCACGGACGCCCCAGTGGACTCCTTCGACGGCCGCCGGATCCCCTTGACGGGGCTGACCGCCGCCAACGTGGTCACCGTCGTGGCCGACTGCGCCTACATGAACACCGGGGAAGGCCTGCACCGGTTCGTCGACCCGGTCGACGACGAGGCCTACCTCTACAGCCAGTTCGAGACCGCCGATGCCCGCCGCATGTATGCCTGCTTCGAACAACCCCACCTGAAGGCCTCCTTCCAGCTGACGGTGACCGCCCC
>JAQAZZ010000050.1:0-15923 GCA_032127075.1 Micrococcales bacterium
GCCGCGAAGGCGGGTGGGAAGGGCGGCGCCGCGGGCAAGGACACCCCCGCGGGCAAGGACGCCGCCGCGGGCAAGGACGCCGCCGCGGCCAAGACGGGCGAGAAGTCCGCTGCCTCGGGTGAATCGGGGACGGCGGCCGCCGGTTCCGCCAAGGCCGCAGCCGCAGCCGGCAAGGGATCGGCCGCTTCGGACTGATCGGACCGGGGCTTGCCTGTGGATGACCAGTCGCCGGCCCGGCCATCGGCTCCTACATTGCGGGCATGGCATCGGTGCAGCGGACCAGTTCGTTCCTCTGGCGGCATTCCACGGCCCTGCGGGCCGGTGCGGCAGCGGTGCTGCTGTTGGTGGCGCTGGGCTCCTGGGCGGGCGCGGAGCACCCTGCCGATCTGCGGCCGGTGGTGGTTGCGGCCCGCGACATCCCCTCCGGCGGTGTGATCGCGGAAGACGACCTCGCCACGGCGCAAGACAGTCTGGGACTGTCCACCCCCGCGGCGTCGGAACTCGTGGGCGAATCGGTGCGGGGCCCGGTGGCAGCGGGTGAACCGCTGACTGCTTCCCGCCTCACCCCGGGCCGCAGCGTCCCGACCGGTGCCGGGACCGTCGTGTTCCCGCTCGCCCTGGCCGACACCCGCATCGCCGACCTGCTGGTCGCCGGGGACCGGGTCGATGTGATCGTGACCCCTGATTCGCTGCACGAGGGCAAGCCCCGCACGGCCGCCGGCGGGGTGGAGGTCCTCACGGTGACCGCGCCGGCGGACAGCGGGCCCGGGTCCGCGTTGGCGCGGTCCGGCTCCATGGTCCTGCTCCAAGTCACGGCGGAACAGGCGCGAGGCCTTGCTGCGATCCGGGGGTCGGACCACGTCAGCGTGGCCATCACCTGACTGCACCCCAAGATCATGGCGAATACCCTGGGGCCATGAGCACCGTCGCCAATCGGATCCTCCTGCTCGGGGCTACCGGATACACCGGCCGGCTGACGGCCAGGGAACTGGTCCGCAGCGGGGTGGTGCCGGTCCTGCTCGGTCGTAGCAGGGAGAAGCTCCGCATCCTCGCCGAGGAGCTGGTGGGGCTGGCCCCCGGCGGCGGGGAACCCGCCATCGAGGTTGTGGACGTGGAGAAGCCCGCCTCGCTGCGCAGGTTGCTGAACTCCCAGGACAGTGTCCTGGTGAGCACAGTCGGGCCCTTCACGCGGCTCGGACGGGTCCCGGTGGCGGCGGCCATCGACGCGGGCTGCGGCTACATCGACTCCTGCGGGGAGCCCGCGTTCATCAGCGACATCTTCACCAGCTACGGGCCCAGGGCGCAGCGGACCGGGGCGCGA
Source organism: Micrococcales bacterium (assembly GCA_032127075.1). GTDB lineage: Bacteria > Actinomycetota > Actinomycetes > S36-B12. Next base: position 1,322 of record JAQAZZ010000050.1, read on the forward strand.
CTGTTGACGGCGTTCGGGTTCGACTACGTTCCCGGGAATCTCGCGGGCGCAATCCTGTTGGATCGCTACCCGGATGCGGGTATCGCGCAGGTGGATATCGGGTACTTCGTCACCGGAGGCTTCACCCCCAGCAGCGGGACGATCGCGACTGCCGCAGAAGTGGCACTCGACCACTCCTACAGCTTCAGGCAGGGGCGCATCCGCGCGGAGCGTCCAGCCGCACACACGATGTCCTTCGAGGTTGACGGCCACACCCGCGACGCGATGAGCATCGGCGGCTCGGAGCAGTTCGCGCTGCCTCGGCTGAACCCACAGCTGCAGACCGTCAACACCCATGTCGGCTGGATCGGGCGCTGGTCGCGGGCGTTGTCCGCCGCCGGTGCGCTGACGGGCAACGCCGTCCAAGTGCCGGGGGTCGGGGCGGCCATGGGCGCGGTCGTCCGCACCGCGCTGGGAGGGTCGTCGGCCACCGGTCCGACGGACCACCAGCGCAGCAGGAACAGGTCGGTGGTGATCGCCGTGGGCCGCAACGGCAACGGCGGTGAGGTCGGCCGAGTCCGCGTGGAGGGCCCGAACCCCTACGACATGACCGCAGCGCTGCTGACCTGGGGTGCGCGGATGATGGCCCGGCGCGCGGAAAGCGCCGTCGGGGCTCTCGGGCCGGTGGATGCCTTCGGCTTCGAGGCCCTCGCCGGTGGCTGCCTGGCCCTCGGTATCGCCGATGTCGACTGACCCCGCCGGACCGGCAGTCCTGATGCCGCAGCAGTGGCGGGCGCTCGAGGAGGGTTATCTCCAACGGGTGCTGCCCTGGGTGCAACCCCGACTGGACCGGCGTCGGGAGGGGTTGCGCCACCCGGTGGACGACTTCCTGTTCGAGTACTACCGGCTGCGACCGCGGCAGCTGGCCACATGGCACCCCGGCTGGCGCTACGAGGTGGTGGACCACCCGCGACTGTCCGGCAGCCAGGGCTACCGGCGCCGCACAATCGGCCACGGCGCCGATCCTGCAGCCTGGACCGGACTCGGCCCCGCCATCGACGCAGCGGCCGACATGTTGCGCGCGACCGCGGACCGCCCCGGTGGCTACGGGTGCTTCGGCATGCACGAGTGGGCGATGCTCTACCGCACGGACCGGATCCGGCACGAGCAGGTGCCGCTGCGGGTATCGCCGACACAAATCGCGGACACGGTGGAGTCCGTCGGGCTGCGCTGCACCCACTTCGACGCCTATCGGTTCTTCACCGAGGCCGCCCGCCCGCTGCAGCAGCCGTTGAGCCGGCAGTCGCAGGTGCAACTGGAGCAGCCGGCCTGCCTGCACGCCGGAATGGACCTGTACCGCTACGCCTATCAGGCGCTGCCGCTGATCAGCAGCGACCTGGTGGCCGACTGCTTCGAGTTCGCGCGCACCGCCCGTGACATCGACATGCGGGCCTCCCCGTACGACCTGTCCGAATGGGGACTGCACCCCATCGCCGTCGAGACCGCATCCGGGCGCCGCGACTACGCCGCCATGCAGCGCGGGCTGGCCGAGCGTGCATCGGTGTTGCGCGATCGGCTGCTGGCGGAGTTGCTCGCAGTCGGCTCGTGGCTGGCCGGCGCAGATCACGCGAACGAGGCCCGCGGCTGACACACTGGGACGGGGATTCCCCGGCTGCAGGGTGAGTGCCCGCAGGAGGTCGTCATGTGCGGATGCTTCGTAGTCGGACTCGGGGCCTTCTTCCCCCGAATCGCCCTGGTCCTCATCTGGTTGTTCTCCGACTGGGTGACCCGTGCTTTCACCGGTGAGTGGATCCTGCCGCTGCTCGGGGTGATCCTGCTGCCGTACACCACGCTGTCCTACGTCGTGCTGTTCGTCTGGCTGGGCGAAGTGGAGGGATTCACCTGGTTCTTCGTCGCGCTGGCGTTCCTGTTCGACATGGGGTCGTGGTTCAGCGGCGCCCAGGCCGGCCGGGAGCGCTACGCCTCGGCCTGAGCGCGCCGCGGGGGATCCCGCTGGGTCGGCGGGTAGTTTTGGGCCGTGCGCATACTTGGCAGGATTGTCCTGGTCGTCGTCGTGTTCGCGCTGGTGCTCGGAGTCGTCGCCGCAGGGCTGTTCGCGTGGACTGTACGACGGTCCTTCCCGCAGACCGACGGTGCTGCAACACTGCCCGCGCTGAGCGCGGATGTGACGGTGATCCGCGATGAGCGCGGCGTCCCCGACATCTACGCCGACACGTCCGACGACCTGTACGCCGCCCTGGGCTACGTCCACGCGCAGGACCGCTTCTACGAGATGGATTTCCGGCGCCACGTGACGTCCGGCCGCTTGTCGGAGATGTTCGGCGCGGATCAGGTGGAAACCGACGCCTTCCTGCGAACCATGGACTGGCGCGGCGTCGCCGAACAGGAATACCAACTGCTCAGCGACGAGTCGCGCGACATCCTCACCGCCTACGCCCAGGGGGTCAACACCTATCTGGCGGATCGCTCCAGCGCCGAGATCTCGCTGGAATACGTGATCCTCGGTGTGCAGAACCCGGACTACCGGATCGAGAAATGGGACCCGGTGGATTCGGTGGCGTGGCTCAAGGCGCTGGCGTGGGACCTCAACAGCAACTACGACCAGGAGATCGCCCGGGTCCTGGCCGCGTCCGAGGTGGGGATCGAGCAGGCGGAGGCCCTGTTCCCGCCCTACCCGTACGACCGCAACGGCACCATCATCGACGACGCCCGGAACAAGAACCTCGCCGCCGACGAGGCTGGCTCGGCGGGCGCAGCCGCGCGGGCCGCCGCCGCGAAACCCGCAGCCCGGATGCAGTTCCGCAACGCCGCGGCTGCCGCTGATCGGCTTGAGGGGGTGCTCGGCCCGGTGGGGGAGGGGATCGGCTCGAACTCCTGGGTCGTTGACGGCTCCTTGACGGAGTCGGGCAAGCCGATCCTGGCCAACGATCCGCATCTGGCGCCTGCCATGCCGAGTCTGTGGTACCAGGCGGGCTTGCACTGCCGGAAGAACACCGAGACATGCCCCTACAACGTGTCGGGCTGGACCATGGCCGGGCTTCCCGGCGTTGTCATCGGCCACAACAACAAGGTTGCGTGGGGGTTGACGAACCTGGGGCCCGATGTCAGCGATCTGGTGCTCGAGAAGGTGCGCGGCAAGAAGTATCTGGTCGACGGCAAGAGGCGTCCGCTGCTGATCCGGCGCGAGAAGATCAAGGTCGCCGGGGGCGCCGAGGTGCCCATCACGATCCGGGCGACCGCCAACGGGCCGATCATCTCCGACGCCGAAGGCGCGGACACCTACACGGCGGTGGGGGAGGACGCCCCCGCCCCCGCCCCGGGGCAGAAGGGCTCGGCAGCCAAGGTGCCGCGCGGCAACGGCTACGCAGTGTCGTTCAAGTGGACCGCATTGACCCCGAGGCCAACATTCGACGCCGTGCCGTTGATGAACCGGGCGCAGGATTGGTCGGACTTCCGCAGGGCCGCCGCGCAGTTCGCGGTGCCGTCGCAGAACCTCGTGTACGCCGACACCTCCGGCGAGATCGGCTACCAGGCTCCCGGGGTGATACCCGTGCGCCGGGGCTACGACGGCAAGTGGCCCGTGCCCGGCTGGGACTCGAAGTTCGAGTGGCAGGGCTACATCCCGTTCGGCCAACTGCCTTCGATCACCGATCCGCCAGCGGGGTGGATCACCACCGCCAACCAAGCGGTCGTCTCCCCCGGCTACCCGCAGCCGGTCCAATCCGACCTCTACTCCTACGGCGCCCGCGCCAAGCGGATCAACATCGCCCTGGCCGATCTCGTGGAATCCGGTGCCAAACTGACGGCTGCCGACATGGCTGCCGTCCAGCTCGACGCGGGCAACGATCTTGCCGAGTTCCTGGTGCCGAAGCTGCGGCGCATCGACGTGGCCGAGTCGACCGCCGGTGCGATGGACCTGTTCGACGGCTGGGACTACCAACAGGCCGAGGACTCAGCTGCGGGCGCGTTCTTCAACGCCTTCTACAAGAACCTCACCCAGGTGATGTTCACCGACAAACTCGGGGCCGACGATGCCGTCGCCCCCAACGCGGGGGACCGCTACTGGGAAGTGATCAGGGTGCTGTGGTCCCAGCCGCGCAACCCCTGGTGGGACGACCCCGACGTGCAGGGCAAACAGCGCCGCAACAACACCGTCGCCGCCGCACTCGACGCCGCCGCCGCTGAACTCACGGATATTCAGGGCGACGATCCCACCTCCTGGAACTGGGGCGAGCTGCATCTGGTGGAGGCACGCAACGCCACCCTGGGGGAGTCGGGCATCGGTGTGGTGGAGCGGATCTTCAACCGGGGCCCGCTGCCCGTGGGCGGGGGTTCGTCGATCCCGCTCGCGACCGGTTGGGAGCCGAGCGAGGGCTACGGAGTCACGTGGATCCCGTCGATGAGGCAGGTGGTGGATCTGGCCGATCTCGACCGGTCCACGTGGGTGAACTTCACCGGGAACAGCGGCCACGCCTATCACCCGAACTACGTCGATCAGTTCGACGCCTGGGTCGAGGGTGAGCAGTTCGCCTGGCCGTTCACCCGGTCGGCGGTGAGGGACGCCGCCAGTGACACGCTGACGCTCACCCCGCAGCAGCAATGAGGCCCGTTCCGGCCGGGATCAGCCGTCGGCGAGTGTCGCGCCGCAGCGGTGCAGCCCGGATTCGGTGAGGATCGCGTCCATCGGCTGGTCGTGCGCCTCCACCGGAAGCGGGACGGCGTCGGCGTCGCGGCACACCCCCACGACCAGGACCGCTCGGCGGTCGGGGACATCGGCCAGCAACCGGTCGTAGAAACCGGCCCCATACCCCAGCCGCGCCCCCGTACGCGGGTCCACCGCCAGCGCGGGCACCAGCATCAGCGTCGCCGCCAGCACGGTGACGACGTCGCCACCGCGTGCGACCGGGCTGCCCACGGGCGAGGGGATGCCGCGGTGGCCCCCCACGAGCTCGGCGGGTGTTGCGGCAACCCAGTCGAGGTGTTCCCCCGCGACCCTGGGCAGGTACACGGGGGCCACCAGCGACAGGTCGCGCAGCAACGCGCTGATGTCCGGCTCATGGTTGGTGGGCTGGTAGCCGGCTGTCCCGCCGCGGGCGGCCCGCCGCAGCATCGGCGCGTGGCCCCGCAACCGTTGCGCCCGTCCGGTGGCCGCCGCATGCGGTTCTTCCTGTCGCTGCTTGCGGATCCTGGCCCGGATCGCACCTTTGTCCACCACAGGGCCAGCATGGTGCATGTCCCCACGCCCGCTCAGGCGCAACGCTGCGCACGCCCGTCGCGTAGGGTCGGGACATGGACGAGGTCCGCACGGCAGTCATCCCCGCGGCAGGCTTGGGCACCCGTTTCCTGCCCGCCACCAAATCGGTGCCCAAAGAAATGATGCCGGTGGTCGATCGCCCTGCCATCGACTACGTGGTCCGCGAGGCCGCGGCGGCGGGGTTGGACGACGTGCTGCTCATCTCCGGGCGCGGCAAGCAGTCGATCGAGGACTACTTCGACCGGAACGTGGAGTTGGAGCAGGTGCTGGCTGCGAAGGACGAGCAGCAGCGCCTCATGGCGATCGATGAGGTCACCCGACTCGCCCGCATCCATTCGGTCCGCCAGGGCGAGGCTCTCGGGCTCGGGCACGCGGTGGGTATGGCCGAGCAGCACGTGGGTGATGAGCCCTTCGCCGTTCTGCTGGGCGACGATTTGATCGACCGGCGCGACCCGGTGCTGCAGCACATGATGTCCGTGCGACGCAGGTTCGGCGGCTCGGTGTTGTGCCTGATGGAGGTGCCGCCGGAGTCGATGTCGTTGTACGGTGCGGCGGCAGTCCGGGCTACCGACGACAACGACATCGTCGAAGTGACGGATCTGGTGGAGAAGCCACGCGTCGACCAGGCGCCGAGCAACCTGGCCGTGATCGGCCGGTATGTGCTGGATCCCGCGATCTTCGGTGTCCTGCGCGACACACCGCCGGGCCGGGGCGGTGAGATCCAACTCACCGACGCGCTGCGGACGCTGGTCACCGTTCCCCACGACCGGGGCGGCGGGGTGCACGGGGTTGTGTTCCGGGGCCGGCGCTACGACACCGGCGACAAACAGTCCTACCTGCGGGCGGTTGTGACGCTGGCGCTGGAAGACCCCGAGCTGGGTGCGGACTTCAATTCGTGGCTGTCCGCGCTGATGATCGAACGCGGCCTCGGCGAGTCCGAATAGATGAGACCGAACGAGGGAGTGCTGTGGGTCTAGCCGAGCATCTGGCCCAGTTGCTGGATGGCCTGTCGGCACTGTCGCCCATGGACGTGTCGCTCAGTGCTGCTGTCGGATCACAGTTGGCCGCCGACGTAGTCGCCCCCAGGCCGGTCCCCCATTTCCCGGTGTGTGAGGTGTCGGGCTACGCGGTGCGCAGCGCCGATCTGGGCCCCGGGGCCACGTTGAAGGTTGTCGACGAGGTCGCCCCGGGCTTCACCGCTTCGCAGCCCGTATACGCCGGGGTGTGTGTGGCTGTCCATGAGGGCGCGATGCTGCCCAGGGGCGCAGATGCCGTCGTCCCCTGGAGCGGGGCGAACCGAATGGGGGACGGCGCCGTCTTCGGTGAATCCGTGCCGCCGGGATCCGGTGTGATCGCCGCGGGCGCGGAAGCGTCGCGGGGCGCTGTGCTCTTGCGCGCGGGGCGCACCATGGACGCCACCGCGGTGGGTCTGGTCGCCGCCGCCGGGGTGTCGCGGGTTCCGGTGCGGCCACAGCCCCGGGTAGTGGTGGTGACGGTGGGCAACGGCGTGGTCCGTGCAGCCGGACCCGCCACGGACGGCCTGCTCTTCGACGCCGCGGGTCCGATACTCGCGGCCGCGGCGGCACGGGCGGGGGCGATGTCATCCACGGTGGGGCCGGTGCCCGCCGACGACCGGCCGATCAGGTCGGCGCTGGACGATCAACTGATCCGGGCCGATCTCGTCGTCGTCAGCGGTGGCAGCGAAACGGCTGAACCCGAAGTGCGGGAGTATCTCACCGGCCTGCAGACGGTGTCCTACGACTCGGGTTCCACCAGCCTGGGGCCCTTCGGGCACGGGGTTGTCGGCGAGGACCGCATCCCCATACTTGCGCTGCCCATCCATCCGGTCCGCGCGGCGATGCTGTTCGAGGTTGTCGCCGTTCCGATGATCCGCGCGATGCGGGGCGCTGGGCCCCTGCGGCCGCTGAACCTCACACTCTCGGTGGAGGTTCAGCGCCTGCCCGAGACAACCGCGCTCCTGCTCGCTCGAACGACGCCGGATGGAGCGGCGGACCCGATAATGCGGCTCACGCCGACATTGGCCGACTACGCTGCCGCAGACGCGATCGTACGGATCCTGCCGGGTCACGGCACGGTGGCGCCCGGCACGAAGATCCCGGCGATACGGACGAAGGCGGAAGCTGCGGACGATGAGCGGTGAATGGCCTGTCTCGCTTCGCAGCGGAAACGTCGTCCTGCGGCCGCTGCAGCGCAGGGACTCGGCGTCCTGGCACGCGTTGCGTAGCGGGAACAGCGAATGGCTGCGGGAATGGGAGGCCACACTTCCGGCCCCCGACCCGGCCGTCCCGGGCAGCTACCGCCGGATGATCCGCGCCCAGGGCCGGGACGCCCGTGCCGGGAGGGCATTCGCCCTCGGGATCGAAGCGGACCGGGCTCTCGTCGGTCAGATCACCCTCGGCGGGGTGGCCTGGGGATCGCTGCGCTCGGCGTATATCGGCTACTGGATATCGCAGGCCTGGGCGGGCCGAGGGATCATGCCGACGGCGGTTGCTCTGCTCACCGACCACGCTTTCGACGCATTGCGATTGCACCGCATCGAGATCAACATCCGACCGGAGAACGAGGCGTCGCGGCGGGTTGTGGCCAAACTGGGGTTCGGCTACGAGGGATTGCGCCGCCGCTACCTGCACATCAACGGGGATTGGCGCGACCATCTGTCGTTTGTGATGCTGGCCGAGGAGCGCCCGACCGGGGGGCTGTTGCGCTACACCCGCGAGCATGGCTGGCTCGACCAGCAGCCCGGCGGGGAGCAGTCCGGCGGAGCGTCGCAACCTGCCCGCGACACGGGCGAGTCAGTCCCCTGAATGTGTTGCGGGCCACTCTAATCTAGTCGTTGTGACCGGCCTCATCTATGTGATCCTCATCGCAGTTTGGGTCGTTGTGCTGGTGCCGCGCTTCATCCGGCATCATGACGAGTCGCGTCGTCGCCGGGAGTCCGAGCGGCTGGAAGCCGCACTCGCCCCGGAGGCGACGTTCGCCGGCGATGAGTCGGATCACCGGGCGGGCAGTTGGGCCGAGTACCTTCGTTCCCTGACCAACGTCGACGCCTCGGTGCTGGTGGGCCAGGTCCGTGCGCCGCAGGGGCGGCACGCACGACGCAGGCGCACCATCGTCCTCGGTCTCAGCACCACCATGACCGTGTCGGTAGCCGGCGCTGTTCTCGGCGTCCTCCCCGGATTCCTGGCTGTGGTGACCGCGGTCCTCCTCGGTGGTTATGTGGCCGCTGTGGTGACCCAGGTGCGTCGGGGCGAGGTGGGCCGCTCCGCTACTGCCGGCGGCGCGGTCGCCGAACCGGCCGTGCGCGCCGGGCGGGCCGCATCGGCATCCACCGACGGCGTCCGGGTCGTCCAACACGATTCCGGGGCCGGGTCCACCTGGGAACCGTTGCAGACCACCTTGCCCACGTATGTCAGCAAGCCGAAGGCCTCGAGGATCCCCCGCAGGATCGATCTCACCCGAGAGGGTTGGACGGGTGCCGACATGGTCCAGGAGGCGCGACGCCGCCAAGGTTCGCCGGAGTTGCAGGAGCAGTTCGAGCGCGAGTTCGCCGTGGTGGCGCCCGATGAGGACCAGGAAGTCGCCGACTACGCCTACCCGGACGCCGAGAACGGCGACTACTACCGCCGTGCCGTGAACGAGTAGGTCCAAACCCGGCCCCCAGGGTTGTTATCCTTTCTTTCGCAAGGGGCTGTGGCGCAGCTGGTAGCGCGTCTCGTTCGCAATGAGAAGGTCAGGGGTTCGAGTCCCCTCAGCTCCACACGACAGAACCCCCGAGGTGTTCCCTCGGGGGTTCTGTCGTGTTTGGGTTTGTTCACGGGGGGACTCGGGAGGAGCCCGTCGTGGGCGGGCGACGGCTCCCCTCAGCTCCACATAACACCGACCCCCGAGGTGTTCCTGCCGATTGCCGGGGGTGGTCGCACGGCGAGCAGCGGACCTGGGTACCGTCGCCACACTATGCAACAGAGCAGCGGGCGCCGGATGCAGCACCGCGGCGGTGTCCTTGGGGCGGCGGCAGTGGCCGTGATCTTCGGCCTGGTCGGGTTGAGCGGCTGTTCCAGCCCGCCCGCCCCCGACCAGCCCGCGGGTGATACTCGACCCACGCCGGCGGCCACCTACGCGACGACCGGTCGTACCGTGCCGGAGGGCCGGACACCACGCGCCGTGCTGGCGGTCAAGGTTGACGACACCGCGGCTGGTCGGCCGCAGCAGGGTGTGGCTGAAGCCGACCTCGTCGTCCAAGAGCCGGTGGAGGGCGGACTGACGCGGCTGATGGCCTTCTTCGAATCGAAACGGCCCGATTCCGTCGGCCCGGTCCGATCGGTGCGCACCACGGACCTGCCGCTGGTGCTGCCGCTGAATGCCACGATGGTGGCGTCCGGGGGTTCGCCGGCTTCGCTGAGTGCGTTCGCGGCGGCGGGTGTCACTCTGGTGGATGAATCCGACGATGCGTTCGTGCGCAACCCGCAGCGCCTGGCCCCGTACAACCTCTATGTGGATACCACTGCTCTCGGCGGTGGGCCCAAGGCTCGGCCGGCTCGGGATTTGCTGCTGGCCTTCGGCGATTTCGAGTTCCCCCCGGGGCGGGATGTCACTCAGGTAGAGTTGACCTTCTCCCCGGCCGCAGCAGACTCGTGGGGCTACAGCGGTTCGGGGGGATGGCGGCGCACGGGCGATGAGCGCGCGTTCTCCGCCGACAATCTGCTGATTCTGGGGGTGCGGCTGCGCGACACCGGCCTCAGGGATGCTGCGGGCAGCGCCGTCCCAGAGGTGGTGGTGACCGCCAAGGGCGCGGGGTTCCTGCTGACCGGCAAGACGGTTCACGTGATTCGCTGGCGCAAGGCGAGTGCGGAGGCCCCCTATCGGCTGACGACCAAGGATGGTCTCGTCGTGTCGGTGCCACCCGGCAAGACCTGGATCGCGCTGCTGCCCAAAGACGGCGGCAAAGTGTCATTCATGTGAGTCGGATCGGGCGGCGAGGTGCGCCAGCCGATCGTTGTACGCCCTCAGTTCTGCGTCATCGTCGCGATCCGCCTGGCGGTCCAACCGCCGAGCCGCCCGTTCGTCGCTGCGTGCCCATTGCACCGCCACCGCCAGCATGACGATCAACGTGGGGATCTCCCCGAACGCCCACGCGACACCGCCGCCATCGATGGTGTCCGTGACCGGATCGGTGATCCACGGCGGCTGCACCTGGGCGAACCACTCGGGCGCCAGCGGTTGGGTCTGGCTCATGATCGCCACCGCGAAGAGGCCGTGGAGTGACACATAGACGAGCAACAGGATCAGCCGGGCCCACGGCGGCACCTGGCGCGGCCCGGGGTCCAGCCCGAGGACCACCCAGTAGAAGAGGAACCCGGCGAAGAGGAAGTGAACCGCCATCAGCACGTGTCCGACGTGTGAGGCCATGCCCATCCCGAACAGCGGTGTGAAGTACATCCCGTACAAGCCGAACGTCCCCAGTGCCAGGACGACCAGGGGGTGGGTCATGAAGCGCGAGTACGGCGAGTGCAGCCCCCACAGCACCCAATCCCGCGGGCTGCGGTCGAGGCCCTGCCCGGGGCGCAGTGCGCGGAGGGCCAGGGTGGCGGGCATGCCCAGCACCAGCAGGATGGGGATGAGCATTCCCAGCGCCATGTGCTGCACCATGTGCCATTCGACCGACAGCTGCGCGTAGCCGGCGATCCCGCCCGAGGTGGTCCAGCCGAGGGACAACACCCCGGCCGTCCACGCTGCAGTGCGACCCCACGGCCAGCGCACGCCGCTGCGCAGCAGGCGCGCCACGCCCGTCCCATAGAGGCCGAGCATGGCCGCGCACAACAACAGGAAGAGCACATCCGGGTACCAGCCGCCGAACACGGTCGCGAACGTCGGCTCGGGGGGGAACGGGAAGCCCAGCAGCTCCTCGCCGGATGAGGCCAGTGGCGTTTCGACGCGTGGATAGGCGGTGAGCGTCAGGCTGGTCGCGACTCCGATCGTGGCTGCGAGCACCAGGACCTCCGTGACCAGCCACCGCAGCAGGGGTCCCCGTGTCGGCACCTCCTCCGCCAGGGCGACCTGCCGGGTCCGCCGTGCCATGAGGATGAGCGAAACGATGAGCGCCACCTTGATCAGGACGAGCAAGCCGTAGCCCGACGTCAGCAGATCGTCCGGTGAGTTGAAGCGGGTGTAGGCGTTGGCTGCCCCGGATGCGAACAGCGCGATCACACAGGCCAAGGCGAGCCGGGAGAAGCGGCGGACGGCGATCCCGGAGCCAGGGTCCGGCCGCCACACGTGGACTGCGACAGCCACCAACCCGCCAACCCACAGCGCGGCAGCGAGGGCATGGATCGCGCCCGCCGTCATGGCCAACGAGTGGTCGCCGAGTGCGCTGCCGTGGGCTGCCAGCGGCGGTGCGATGAGCGCGATTCCCGCGACTCCCAGCCATAGGGCGGCGGCGCCGGTCCGCACCGTGAAGACAGCCCCAGCGGCGATGACCAGCGCGAGGAGTCCGCTGAACACGTACGCCTCGTGCTGCGGGATCTCGAAGGCGTAGGTGAAGAACACAGTCGGCTGCAGCGATTCCAGCAGGGGCATCCCCAAGACGGTGGCGTTGCTGAAGAGGACTGTGGTCAGTGCCGCCGCCGCCCACGCGGCCGCACTCCATGCGGCGGCAACGAGGTCCCGCCTGCCGGCGCGTGACACCAGTCCACGGCCTGCGGAGGGCATGAGGAAGGCGGCGCTGGTGAGGAATCCCACGGTGAGCGTCGCCGACGAGATGGCCGCGAACTTCGCCACGGGCAGCCCCCACCCGACCACGGCACCGGGATCGGGGATGCCGGGTTCCGGCGGCACATACGCGCCGCCACCCAGGAAAAGCCCCACCAGCAGGCCGAAGCCCGCGAGGGCGGCGCCGATGAGCAGCCAGCCCCATGTGCTCGTCGCCCGGGCCGGGCCGGCTTGTACCTTGTGGCTCACCGGCGCCCCCGAGTGGCATACAGCACGGCCAGTGCGGCCAGCACCGCCACGCCGCCGAGTGCCCAGACCCAGGGGGGAACCGCGGCGGGGGCGGTCGAGTCCTCGCCGGTGACAACGGCTTGCGGCGCGGCCGTCGACGACTGCTCCGGGGCCTGGCCGGTTTCGCCGGCAGCTCCCCCGGCTATGCGGAACGACAGCGCGCCGTTCATCACGTGGCCGTCTTCGCTGACGACCCGGTAGTTGACCCGGTAGCGGCCGGAGGGCCAGTCAGCGGGCCATTGGGCTGTCAGCCGGGGACCGGAGACCGCCGCCGCCAGCCTGCCGCCGCCGTCGGGGCCGCTCACCGCCAGGGCCGCGCCGGAGGCGATCAGCGGGTCGGAGAACGTCAGCAGCACCCGCTTCGGCGGCTTGCTCAGCTCGGCGCCGTCCGCGGGGTTGCTGGACAGCAGGTAGGAGTGGGCGGCCGCGATGCCGGGAAGCGCCAGCGCGATGCAGCAGGCGAGGGCGATGACGATGGCGGTTGCGGCCCTGGGCCGCCCGACGGTTCGCATGGCCATGTTCAAGGGTAGATCGCATCCGAGCCGGTCATATCCATGAGGGCAGCCACATGCGGGCGGACCAGTCCTGTTGGTCGATGATCCCGGCCGACCAGATCGGATAGAAGTACCAGGACACCGCGATGCACGCCAGCAGGAAGATCCCCACCACCACCCAGCGGACCCGACGGTCCGGCGGTCGTTCCCGCCCCTGATCCGGATTCGCCACCACGGCCAAGGACAGTGTCAGCGCCACGATCAGGTACGGCAGGAAGACGATGGAGTAGAAGGAGAAGATCGTCCGGTCCGGGTAGACCAGCCAGGGCACCCACCCGGCCGCCACACCGACCAGCGCTGCGGCCGAGCGCCAGTCGCGGTGGGCGATCCAGCGCCACAGTTGATGCAGCATCGCAAGCACGGCCGCCCACCAGATGATCGGGTTTCCCAGCGCCGTGATCGCCGCGGAACAGTCGCCCGACTCGCACTGCTCGGCGCCGGGAGTCTCGTAGTAGAACGAGGTGGGCCGCGCCTGCACCAGCCAGCCGAAGGCGGACGACTGGTAGGAGTGTTCGGTGTCCAGGTTGTTGTGGAAGTCGAGCATCTCCTGGTGGTAGTGGTTCAGCGACCGCAACGAATCGAACATCCCGCCTTCCGCGGCCCAGTTTCGGCTCCACGCATCCTCGCTGGCGAACCAGCCGTACCAGCTCGCGATGTAGGTGGCGGCTGCGACCGCCAGCATGGTGAGGGCCGCCGGGATGCCATCGGCGAGCCACGCGTGCAACCGTGCGACGCCGCGCGGCCGGCTGCGGCTCACGTCCCATGCGACGGTGAGCAGGCCGAATGCCGCGACGTACCACAGCCCGCTCCACTTGACCCCGCACGCCAGCCCCAGCGCCACGGCCGCCCACAGCCGCCAGGGCCGCCACCAGTGCCCCGCGAAACCGCCGGCGCGGGACCGGTCCCGGTCGATGAGCAGCAGTGCGAAAGCGGCCAGGACGAAGAACATCAGCAGGCCGTCGAGGATCGCCACCCGGCTGGTGACGATCCCTAGCCCGTCAATGGCGAGCAGCAACCCCGCGACGGTGCCCCACAGGGTGCTTCCGGTCATCCGCCGCACCGCACGGGCCAGGATCAGGATGCTGAGCGTTCCCAGGACCGCAACAGCCACCCGCCAGCCCGCCGGATTGAGCCCGAACACGGCCTCGCCCGCCGCGATGAGCCACTTGCCGACCGGCGGGTGCACGATGAACGCCGCGGAGTCGGTGAAGACCGTCACGGATCCGGGGTCCGCGGCTGCCAGGATCTTGTCGTCGGCGCCGTCCACCGCCGACTGTTCGTAGCCGTTCTGCAGCAGCGACCAGGCGTCCTTGACGTAGTAGGTCTCATCGAAGACGAACGCTTTCGGATTGCCCAGATCCGCGATGCGCAGCGCACCGCCGAGCGCGGTGACCGCCAGCGGACCTGCCCAAGACAGGGCCCGATCGCGCACGGAGGTCACCACGGCATCCTAGCCAGCGCCGGCGATGGTCCCCGGCGGTCCGGTGGGGCTGGTGGAGCTGCCGACGGCAAGCGAGCGCCCCGCCGGCGACGGGGCGCTCGACGCTCGGTCAGGTCACAGGCCCAAGGTGTCTGCAGCGTATGTCGCCTGTTGGACGGTGAACTGATCCCCGTATGCGCTGGACAGCTGCTCGATCAGCCCGTCGCGCGAGAACGGCGTCATTTCCAGGTAGTCCTCGCCGGCACCGACGGCCTGCTCCTTCCAGTCGACGTTCAACTGGGCCACGGCCCACGTGGCGTCCTTGACGGAGTACCCATCGCCGTACTCGCTGGACAACTG
>JAQAZZ010000051.1:0-4069 GCA_032127075.1 Micrococcales bacterium
GCCAGCAGACGTCCCGATACTCCGGCAGGTCCTTCGCCGATTCGGTACTACGCTGAGGGCGACCGTTCATGTCGAAGGTCGCGCCGCCGCAGAAGACGTTCTGGTCACCGGACCGCCACTTCTTGGCGCTGGGAAACATGACCACCGGCAGGAAATCCAGGGTCGGCGCTTTGCGGCCCACGTAGCCGGGGACATACTTGACCGTGCACTTGGTTTGGACCCACGAGTTGACCGCCATCGACCCAAACCCATACTTCGCGATCTTCTTCGGCACACGGTAGACCTTGGCGATTTCGAAGTCGTGCGCCACTGCACAATCCACCGGTTTCGGCTTGTTCGGGAACACCCCTGTGTTCTTCTGCCGGTTGGTGAGCCTGAAGCACTGACCGGCTTTGGGTGCGGCGGCTGCGGGAGTGTCCGGAGCGTCAACTCCGACCACCTCGGCGGTCGCGGGGAACGGGACGACGGTTGCGAGAGCGACTGCCGTGACCGCTGTGATTGTTGTCTTCCGGAGGGTATTCATCATTCCTCCCCCCGAAGGAGGCTCCGCGCCTCACTTCGACTCTACGCCCGGTGAATGGCCCGCGTTGCAGCCAGGAGCCGCGGTCCTCGAGTGCCGTCGCCGGTGAATGCCGCAGGGCCCGCTGCCATGGGACGAAGGTCGCGTGAAGCCGCATGTCGCACCAACGCCACACTGTCGTCACACCGGCGATCGCGCCGGAAATCCGTGAGTTGGCGGCCACAATCGCAAGGGTCTGTGGCGAAGCAGCCACATTCGGCCGCCAATGCACACGCTGCAGGATTCTGGGCCTCCGCAAGGTGGCCGGACATGGCCCCCACTCGATGCGGCGCAGTCAGCGAGCCGCGCCATTCCCCCGCGCTCATTCCACCGCGTCGGAGCGCCCAGCGATCGAACCGGGGCGGATGTCTGGTGCACCGGAGGCGCCGGAATCCGCGGGGGATGTCGCCTCCGGAGCCTCCCCGGCAGCCCACGCCCGGGCCAACGTGACCGCTTCTTGGACCTCGATCCAGGTGAGGCCGGGGTTCCCGTCGGTGCGGATCAACCGGAAGTTCTCCGGAACGAAGCCCTGGGACTCCAAGTAGTCGCGGTCCCTGTCGGAATGCGCGTCGTCGATCCACACCCACCGCTGCGAATTGTCGACCAACTCGGTCAGCAGCGGCGTCTTGGCGTACATGATGAGGCGGACTTGTTCGGGTTCCACACCTTGTGCCATGAGGATGTCGGCGCCGCGATCCCACGACGTCTCGAGGAAGGGGGCATCTTCCAGCCCGACATGAGGGCCGATCAGCGGCGCGGCTTTGTGATTCCAGAGAGTGAACCAAGAGATGTCGTAGTGCTTCCGCAGCTCCCCCACCATTTCGCGGACCTCGTGGTGGAAGCTGATCGGGTAGCCGTCGATCTCGTGGCGCTCGTAGTCCCGGCGCGACGTCCACGCGGGAAAGGCATTCAGCACGCCGTCGATATCCAACAACAGCAGCGGTCTGCCGTCGGGTTGCCCTGCTTGTCCGAGATTGTCCATCTACATCCTGGGAACGCCATTCTCCAGTTGTTTCTTCCTCGAGAACGGCTAGTACGCGCAAGCACGCCGTTGTGGCGCCGCAGCAGGCACACTCCGCACAGGTGGACGAGGACTTCCCTTCGCTCCCCATCTCCGCCTGGGGAGGTTGCCCGGTCGAGATTGCGGCTGCACCGGCGCCGCGGCGCATCAGGCGGCGTTGCCCACCGCCACCGCGGTTTCGCGGTCGCCGGGCAGCAGCTGGGCAGCGTCCGCGACCAGCCAGTCCACGAAGTGCGTGTTGCACAGCGCCACACCGGCTCGCGCCGACCGGATCGCGGCTATGGCCTCTGCAACCGACGAGCCCTCCATCATCAGCACCAGCGCGGTGACCAGCCCCGACCTGTTCAGACCCGCCTGGCAGCGGATGAGCACCCGCTCACCCGACGTCCACCGCCGATGCGCCCACCGAGCGGCTTCGACAACCTGTTCCAGGGTCGCGGCCGACGGTCGGGCGTCAGGGAAGCCGTAGCGCAGTTCCATCACACCCGATCCCCACGGCGTCGCCCTGGCGAACAACGTCACGACGGCGTCGATGGATGCCTCCATAGCCGCGTCTCGGGAAGGCTGGAGCGCAAGGTTGATCTCGTGGGTCGGCCGCCAATCGTCGTCTGGTGTACCGCCCTGGAACAGCCCCGGCGCGACTTCATCGATCAGCCGCTCCGGCAACTGATAGGGCGAGAGGAAGGGGATCGAGTACAGCGACTGAGCAGGGATCGGCGGGGTATTCACCGTCATGTTCGGTCCTCCTGGGTGGCACCCGTGGCTGCTTCGGGACTCTTGCGGGACGTATCCCCCGCAGTGAGGCTCGTCATGCATCCTCAGTGAGCGAGATCCGCCGAAATCACCCGGTCGGTCGCCAGCAATGGCCATGAATCAGACATATCGCCCGGGTCCGACAGTCTTCCGCCGCTGTGGACGCAGTGGGAGTTCCCTGCCACTGGGGCCGACTCTTTCCTTGAATCCTCAAGCAATGACTCGTAGGCTCATCGTGGGGGAGTTGAGGAGTCGGGTGCATGCCCAGCATCATGAATCCCGCAGTCGAGGCCGGCGCCTTCGACAGCTTCTTGCGGCAGCGCGGCCACGAGAGCCGCGGGCACATCGCCTGGACGCCAGCCGACGGGCCCATGCCGTCGCTGTATCTCAGCCATGGCGCACCGCCGCTGTTCAACGATCCGCACTGGATCGCCCAACTATCCGACTGGGCGCTCGCGATGCCGAAGCCCACCGCAGTGCTCATCGTCAGCGCACACTGGGAAGCCGCTCCGGTGATGCTGTCCTCGCCGGAGGCCGCAACCGCACTGGTCTACGACTTCTACGGCTTCCCACAGCGCTACTACCGCATGACCTACCCCACCCCGGCGGCGCATGGGTTGGCTGAAAGGGTCGCGGCGGCGATGCCCGACAGCGAACCGGTCCACATCGCCGCCGGGAGAGGCCTGGACCACGGTGCGTGGGTGCCCTTGAAGGTCATGTACCCGCTGGCCGACGTGCCCGTGCTGCAGTTGAGCATGCCCACCCATGAACCGGCGCGGCTGATGGCCCTCGGCAGGCGGCTGCGCCAACTGCGCGATCAGGGGGTTCTGATCATCGGATCGGGCTTCATGACCCACGGACTGCCTTTCGCCACTCCGGCGATGTTCGAGCACAACGTTGTTCCCGGCTGGTCATCGGAGTTCGACGCCTGGACCGCACACGCGCTGACCACGGTCGACTGGGACGAGTTGGCCCGCTTCCGCCACGCCCCGGGCATGCCCTTCGCCCACCCCACCGCGGAACACTTCACGCCTCTGTTCATCACACTCGGCGCCGCGACGGCACCCGCCGCTCCCACCACGGTGATCGACGACTTCCAAATGGGCTTCGCGAAACGCTCGATCCAGATGGCGTGAACCGACTCCCGACCAGGATCCGGGATATCGCTCCGACCCGAGCCCGCCAGTTGGTACCGCGAGGTCGTCTCACCACTCCCTGCCCAGCCTCCGGAACAGACGTCCCTCAGCCCTGTCGGGACGCCTTGCACGGCACCCGCCGGCCGAGTGGGCGCTCTGCGCTCACGTCAGCGCCGCCGGGATCGCGCCCGCGGCCCACGCCACCGGAAATGCGGCTGCCAGGGTGAGCAGCCCCAATACGCCCCACCACAGCGGCGCCGGCAGCGCCGTAACCGCCGCCAGATTCACCACATCGGTGCGCGCCCCACTGCTACGAGCACGCCGCTCCTGCCACAGGTCCCGCCAGGCTCCCAGAACAGCCACGGCCGCCAACGCTCCCATGGCAAGCGCCGCGGCCGTCGTGACCCGGCCGGCGGGAGCCCACCAGACATACGAGGCCGCTGCCGCGCAAACAGCCATCAATCCGAACACGGCACGCCACGAACGGGCCCAGGGCAGGAGCACCAGCGCCACCACGCCCGCGACGACGGCCGCAGCCCCGAACCGCCCCGCCACCAGTGCCGCGAGCAATCCGGCGCCCAACCACGCCGGAGCCGGATA
>JAQAZZ010000052.1:0-61494 GCA_032127075.1 Micrococcales bacterium
CACCTCGGTCCCGGATTCTCCTTCGGCTGGCGCTGCGGGCGCTGCGGGGGGTGCAGGTGCGGGCGCGGGCGCTGCGGGGGGTGCTGGTTCAGGGGCTGCAGGCGTGGGCGAGGCGTCGGACGCTGACTGCGGTGGCGCGGCGGGCTGGGCCGAGGCGCTGGCTTCGTCCGCGGTTCCGATGGTTCCCAGCGGTGCCCCCACCTCGACGACGGCGTCGTCGGGTGCGTCGATGGACACCAGGACTCCTGCCACCGGGGAGGGGATCTCGGTGTCCACCTTGTCGGTGGAGACCTCGAGCAGGGGTTCGTCCAGTTCGACGCTGTCGCCTATCTGCTTCAGCCAGCGCGTGACAGTTCCCTCGGTGACACTTTCACCCAGGGCGGGCATCGTGACGGGTGTCGGCACAACTATCTCCTCACCGGGGCTGGCGGGTGATCCCTGAGCCCCATCATTGCGTCGTCAGGCGTGGGCATGCAGCGGCTTGCCGGCCAGCGCGAGGTGCGCCTCGCCGAGGGCCTCGTTCTGCGTGGGATGTGCATGGACCAGGGAGGCGACGTCGGCGGGGAACGCTTCCCAGTTGTAGATCAGTTGGGCTTCGCCGATCTGCTCGCCCATCCGCGAGCCGACCATGTGGATGCCCACGACTGGGCCGTCCTTGACCGACACCAGTTTGACGAATCCCGCCGTGGCAAGGATCTGGCTCTTGCCGTTGCCGCCGAGGTTGTACTCATAGGCCTCGATGTTCTCCGCGCCGTACTTCTCCTCGGCCTGATCCTGGTTCAGTCCCACCGAGCCGATTTCAGGTTCGCAGTAGGTGACCCGCGGAATACCGGATTCGTCGATGGGTTGCGGCGCGAGACCGGCAAGCTGTTCGGCGAGGAAGATGCCTTGCGCAAATCCGCGGTGCGCCAGTTGCAGCCCGGGCACGATGTCGCCCACGGCGTAGACGCCGGGGATGTTGGTCCGGAGGTGGTCGTCGGCCAAGACCCACCCGCGGTCCATGGCGACCCCCTGTTGCTCGTAGCCCATTCCGGCGGTATTGGGCCCCCGCCCGACGGCGACCAGCATCAAGTCCGCCCGCACCGTGCTGCCGTCTTCCAGCGTGGCGGTGACTCCGGTGTCGTCTGCGGACGCTCCCGAAAGCCGGGCGCCGGTCATCGCCTTGATCTTGCGCTTGCGGAAGGCCCGTTCCAGCGCCTTGGACACCGCCGGATCCTCGGCGGCGACGAGGCGGGGCAGGGCCTCGATGATGGTGACCTCAGATCCGAACGATTTCCACACGCTCGCGAACTCGACGCCGATGACACCGCCGCCGAGCACGATCACCGAGTCGGGGATCCACTCCAGCTGCAGGGCCTGGTCGCTGGTCATGATCCGCCCGCCGATCTCCAGACCGGGCAGCGAACGCGGGACCGACCCCGTTGCCAGCACAACGTTGCGTCCGACGTACGGCTGACCATCGACGGTGACGGTTGTGGGGGAGGTCAGGGTGCCCGTGCCCGTCACGTAGGTGATGTCGCGGGCCTTGACCAGCCCTTGCAGGCCCTTGTACAGCCGGGAGACCACCGCATCCTTGTAGGAGTTGACCTTTGCCATATCCAGACCATCCAGGGTGGCCCTCACCCCGAAGGCGCCGGATTCGCGGGCAGTGTCCGCGACCTCGGCGGAGTGCAGCAGCGCCTTGGTCGGGATGCACCCCCGGTGCAGGCAGGTGCCCCCGAGCTTGTCGCGTTCGATGAGCGCGACGCTGAGCCCGAGCTGCGAGGCGCGCAGCGCGCAGGCGTACCCGCCGCTGCCGCCGCCGAGGATGACTATGTCGAACGGCTCTGCGGACACTGTCTGCCTCCAATGCGCGTCAACAGCATCCTGCCACCTGCGGGGCGGCTGGGCACTGGGAAGGCGGTCGTTGTGGACCCTACTGCGAAACAGCCCGCAGATGCTCCGCAAGTGTGCGTACGCCGAATCCGGTTCCACCCTTTGGCAGGTAACCGGACGCAGCGCCTTCGTTGAAGGCCGGTCCGGCGATGTCCAGGTGAACCCAGGCCGTCCCGTCCGGCACGAACTCCTGCAAGAACAGCGCCGCGGTCAGCATGCCGCCGTTGCGGTCGCCGATGTTGGCCAGGTCCGCGACCGGTGAATCCAGCGAGGGGCGCAGTTCCGGGGGAAGCGGCATGGGCCAGAGCGACTCACCGGCGGATTCACCTGCCGCCACGACAGCGGCACGCAGGTTGTCGTCGTTGCCCATGGCTCCCGCCACCCTGGGCCCCAGTGCGACGAGTTGTGCGCCCGTCAATGTGGCGATGTCGATGATCTGGTCCGGGCGGCCTTTCGCGGCTTCCACGAGTGCGTCCGCCAGGACGAGCCTGCCCTCCGCGTCGGTGTTGAGGACCTCCACGGTCTTGCCGCCGCGGATCGTGATGACGTCGCCGGGGCGCTGCGCTTTGCCGCTGGGCATGTTCTCGGCCACGGCGAGCCAGCCGGTGACGTTCACGGGCAGTTTCCAGTCGTGGGCCAGTTTCACCGCGGCCAACACCGCTGCGGCGCCTCCCATGTCGGCCTTCATCCATTCCATGGCCTTGGCCGGTTTCAGCGACAGCCCGCCGGAGTCGAAAGTGATGCCCTTGCCCACCAGGGCCACATGCGACGTCGCCTTGGGCCCGCGGTATCGCAGCCGCACGAGGCGGGGCGGGTTGGCCGAGCCCTGCCCCACCCCGACCAGGCCGCCGAACCCGCCTCTGCGCAGTTGCGCTTCCGTCCACACCTTGACGCCCACATCGGTGTCGGCGAACGTGTCCCGGGCGACCTGCGCCAACTCTTCGGGGGGCAGATCGTTGGGGGCGGTGTTGACGAGGTCCCGGGCGAGCTGCACCGCGTCGGCGAGCGCAGCGGCCTCTCGCAGTACCGTCCGGGCGGCGGCATCCGGTTTCACGCCGAGGGCAAGGGTCACCCGGCTGGGCGCCGGCGGCGCGTCGCTGCGGTAGCGGTTGAAGCGGTACGCGCCCAGGGCAGCACCCTCGGCCAAGGCCCGCAGCCGACCGCGGTCCGCGCCGACGGCGCCCACCGCGGCAGAACAGCCGGCCGGGGCCACTCGCAGCGCTGCACCCACGGCCCGCCGCACCTGTTCGTCGTCGCAGTCGCCGCCCGCAACAGCCACGATCACAGTGGCCGACTCGATCCCTGGCGGCGAAGGCAGCCGCACCGGCTCGACGGACCCGGGCGCCGCCAAGGCGGTGGCCGCCGCGGCGATCCGGCGCCGCTCCTTGGCGCCGAGGCCGCTGCCGGGCAGGAGCGAGAGGGAATCATCGCGCCAGTGCGCCGAGAGGACGAGCGCATCGGCCGGCGTGGCGGCAGGCGGTGTGGCGGCCAGCCGGAGCTCTGTCACGGGGATCACCTCGGGTTGTGCGGGGAGTGCTTCGTGGCAGGCTACCGCCCGTGGACTAGCGTCGGCACATGTCGATTGAAGATCCTCGGGGTCGAATCGCCGGTGCGGCCAGCGCAGCACGGACAACTGCGCTGCACGCGTGGCATGTCGCCGCCGGAGCCAAGATGGCCGACTTCGCGGGTTGGCACATGCCCATCGAGTACCCCGCGGGCACGGTGGCGGAGCATCGCGCCGTTCGCGGCGGCTGCGGACTGTTCGACGTCTCGCACATGGGGACGCTGGAGGTAGCCGGTGCGGACGCCGCGGCGGCGCTGAACGCCATCCTGACCAACGACCTCGACCGGTTGTCGGCGAACGACGTCCAATACACGTTGCTCTGCGACGACGACGGCGGCGTCGTGGACGACATGCTCGTCACCCGTCTCGCCGCAGACCGGCACCTCATCGTCCCCAACGCCGCCAACACCGATGCGGTGCGCAGTGCGGTCGAGGCGCAGGTGGGTTCCGATGCAGTCACCGATCTGGCCGGCTCCAGGAGTCTGATCGCCGTTCAGGGACCGGGATCCGGGGCAGCCCTGGCCGGCCTCGGGATACCCACCGCCCATGACTACATGACCGTGCGGTCCGCGGACGTCCTCGGCGAGCCGGTTCTGGTGTCGCGCACCGGCTACACCGGGGAACACGGCTACGAACTCTTGGCCCCGAACAGCATCGCGGCTCAGCTGTGGGAGGACCTCGTGGATCAGCCCCATGTGGCGCCGTGCGGGCTCGGGGCCCGGGACACCCTGCGCACCGAGATGGGCTACCCGCTGCACGGCCAGGACATATCGGCGCAGATCACCCCGGTGATGGCCGGGCTTTCCTGGGCCGTCGCCTGGGACAGGCCGTTCCAGGGCCGTCCGGCTCTGCAGCGCCAGCGAGAACAGGGAGTCGATCGGCGGTTGCGCGGCGTCCGGCTCCAGGGCCGGGGAGTGCCGCGGCCGGGTATGACGGTCCTGGCCGCCGGCCGGGACGCCGGTGTGGTCACCTCTGGGACATTCTCTCCCACGCTGCGCACGGGGATCGCCCTGGCTCTGCTCGATCCCAGCCTCGGGCCGGGAGACGCGGTCACGGTGGACATCCGTGGCCGCCACGTCGCCGCCGAGGTCGTGAAGCCTCCCTTCGTGGGTTCATCGCCCAAGTAGCAGGCGCTGCGACAGCGCCCCCGCCGCGCTGACGACGGGTTCGGCGAACCTGGGACCGGGGGCGCGGCCGAGCCTCTCCACCGGTCCGGAGATCGATATCGCCGCCACCACTCGGCCGCCGGGCGTGCGCACCGGAGCGGACACCGAGGCGACACCCGGCTCCCGTTCGCCCACGCTCGCCGCCCAGCCCCGGCGCCGCACGGTGCCCAGCGTGGCCGCGGTGAAGGCCGCCGGCCGCAGAGCCTGCGGCGTGACTGCCGGATCCCATGCCAGCAGGACCTGCGCGGCTGAGCCCGCAGACATTGTCAGAGATGCCCCCAAGGGGACCGTGTCCCGCAGGCCGCTCGGCAGATCCGATGCCGCAACACAGATCCGGGCATCGCCGGATCGCTGGTACAGCTGCGCGCTCTCCCCGGTTGCGTCGCGCAGATGCCGCAGGACGGGCCGCGCCCGTACGGCGATGTCTTCGGCGTCCGCCGAGGCCGCCAGTTCTGCGATGCGCGGCCCCAGGAGGAACCTGCCCTCACCATCGCGGGCCAACAGCCCGTGGCCCTCCAACGCCACTGCCAGCCGATGGGCAGTCGGGCGGGCGATTCCGGTCGCTTCAGCCAGGTCGTTCAGGGAGTGGGGCCGCAGTTCCAGGGCGGCGAGGATCGCCGCGGACTTGTCCACGACCCCGACTCTGCTACCGTTGTCCACTAAGCGAGAATAGCATCTCACTTGGTGAGACAGGAGGCAGACTGTGGGCAGGACTCTGGCCGAAAAGGTGTGGCAGGACCACGTGGTCCGCCAAGCAGAGGGCGAACCCGATCTGCTCTACATCGACCTGCACCTGATCCATGAGGTGACCAGTCCGCAGGCGTTCGAGGGGCTGCGGCAGTCCGGGCGGGGAGTGCGCCGACCCGACTTGACGTTGGCCACCGAGGATCACAACGTGCCCACGATCAACATCGACCGGCCGATCGCGGACCCCACGAGCAGGGCCCAGGTGGAGGCGCTGCGCAACAACTGCGCGGAGTTCGCAGTCCCCATCTTCCCGTTGGGTGACGACGAACAGGGGATCGTCCACGTGGTGGGCCCCCAGCTCGGGCTGACCCAGCCGGGGATGACCGTGGTGTGCGGCGATTCGCACACATCCACCCACGGCGCGTTCGGGGCGCTGGCCTTCGGTATCGGGACCAGCGAGGTCGAGCATGTGCTGGCGACCCAGACCCTGCCCCTGAAGCCGTTCAAGACGATGGCGGTCACGGTGGACGGCGATCTGCCGGACGGAGTGACGGCCAAGGACATCATCCTGGCCGTCATCTCGAAGATCGGTACCGCCGGTGGCCTGGGCCACGTGATCGAGTACCGCGGCAGCGCAATCGAGGCGCTGTCGATGGAAGGCCGGATGACGATCTGCAACATGTCGATCGAAGCCGGCGCGCGGGCGGGGATGATCGCCCCCGACGACACCACCTTGGAGTATCTGCGTGGACGCCCCCGAGCCCCCGTCGGCGACGACTGGGACGCCGCGGTGGCGTACTGGCTCGGCCTGCGTACCGACGACGACGCCAGTTTCGACACCGAAGTAGTCATCGATGCGGGTGAGTTGAGCCCCTATGTCACGTGGGGGACGAACCCCGGCCAGGGGTTGCCGCTGTCAGCATCCGTGCCCGACCCCGCGGACTTCGTCGACGAGCACAAGCGGGTGGCCGCCGAGCGCGCCCTGGAGTACATGGATCTGGCGCCCGGCACCGCCCTTCGCGACATCGGGGTGGACGTCGTGTTCGTGGGCTCGTGCACGAACGGCCGCATAGAGGATCTGCGTGCTGTCGCCGATGTCCTGCGCGACCGCAAGGTCGCCGACGACCTGCACATGTACATCGTGCCCGGATCCGTACGGGTCAAGCACCAGGCCGAGCAGGAAGGCCTGGTCGAGGTATTCCGTGCCGCGGGGGCGGATTGGCGTGAGGCGGGCTGCTCGATGTGCCTGGCGATGAATCCCGACAAGCTGCAACCCGGCCAGCGGGCGGCGTCGACGTCGAACCGCAACTTCGAGGGGCGGCAGGGACCGGGCGGCAGAACACATCTGGTGTCGCCGCAGGTGGCGGCGGCGACCGCGGTAGCCGGGCGGCTGACTTCGCCCGCGGATCTGGGCTGAGGAGGAACCCATGGACAAGTTCACCGTCCACACCGGCACAGCGGTGCCGCTGCGGCGCAGCAACGTCGATACCGATCAGATCATCCCCGCGGAATACCTCAAGCGGATAACCCGCACCGGTTTCGCGGATGGCCTGTTCTCGGCTTGGCGCCAAGACCCGTCCTTCGTGCTGAACCATGAGCACCACAGCGCAGCCACCGTGCTGATCGCCGGTCCCGATTTCGGGACGGGCTCGTCCAGGGAACATGCCGTGTGGGCATTGCAGGACTACGGTTTCCGGGTGGTGATCTCGGCGCGCTTCGCCGATATCTTCCGCGGCAACGCGGGCAAGAGCGGTCTGCTGCCCGCGCTCGTCGAGCACGAGGTCGTGGAACAGTTGTGGGACATCGTGGAGGCGGACCCGACGGTCGAGATCACGGTTGACCTGCATCAACAGCAGATCACGGCCGGCGACCTGGTCACCGGCTTCGTGGTGGACTCCCACGTGCGCGGGCGGATGCTGGAGGGGTTGGACGACATCGCGCTGACGATGGAGCACGCCGACCGGATCAGCGACTACGAGCGACATCGCCCTCACCACAAGCCGACGACGCTGGGCTGACAGCGGCCAGCCCTGACTGCCGGAGTGTCGGGGTAGGCGTGGCGGGGGTGGGCAACGGTTTCGCCGACGACTACCTTCAGGGACATCCACAGCCGAAACGAGATCATGAAGGGTCCACCCAGTGAACAGAAGTCAGTTTGTGGAGAATCTGGCTGCCCGCCTCGAGATGAACAAGGCCGAGGCCAACAAGGTCCTCAACGCCGTGCTCGACGAGATCCGCAGCACCGTATCCCGCGGCGAGGATGTCCGCTTGACGGGTCTCGGTGTCTTCGAAAGCGTCTCCCGCTCCGCCCGCACCGCCCGCAACCCCCGCACCGGTGATTCCATCAAGGTGAAGGCCACCCGCGTGCCGCGGTTCCGGCCCAGCGCGGAGTTCAAGGCGGTAGTGGCAGGCGCCCGCAAGGCCGTGTCGTCGCGCACCGATGCGGATGCCGCCCCCGACACCGAGCAGCCCCCGGCGAATTCGCCGGAATCGGGGGAGTAGCCGCGGCAGCTCTGGGGATCACAGGGCAAGGCCGAGGGCCGCGACTGCTGCGGTTGTATTCGGTCCCGCGCCGATCCGCAGGGCATCGGCGAGGTCGGGCAGGGAGTCGACGTCGCGTCGCAAGCGTGACAGCGAGTCCAACCGCAGCTCGGCCAATCCCGCCGCGCGGTGGCGGGCGCGCGAACGCCGGCCGAAAGCGGGGTGGAAGCCGGTGACGGGGGCGTAGACACAGGTTGTGCCGGTGCCGGCCGTGTCGCCGACGAAGACACCCGGTGCGTCGCCGGCGACGAGTGCGGCCTCTGCCGCCACCACCAGGTCGGCGACGTCCGCAGCCCGTACACAGGGCAGATCACCCATGATGGCCAACACCCGACCGGAGTTGTCGATGTGTGCCGCTGCCGACCGCAGCGCCGCGTTCAGCCCTCGGCCCGGGTCGGCGAGAGGGTCGATCCCCACCCCCGGCGGGACGGCCCCGACGACCACGGTCTGGTCGATTTCGCCGCACCCGCGACAGGCGGCAATCACGTCGGCGGCAAAAGCGGCAGCAAGGCGGCCACGCGTGCCGGCGTCGAATCCTAGGCGGGTCTTGGCCCTCACCGTGGGCTTCAACGGAACGACGGCCGTCACCGGGACCGTTGGCATCAGGGCCCGGCCTCGGGCAAGATCGACACCGGGCGCCGCCGCGGCGCTCGGTCGAACAGGGAGTCGGCAGTGCGCCCCATACCCGCCCACCAGCACCTCGGGCCCTGGTATGCGCTGTCGCTCGGACTGCTGTGGCCGCCCATGATGGCGATGACCCGGCGACGATGGTTCGGTGTGGCGAACCTGGGCCGGCCCGGAGACGGCCTGGTGGTGGCCGCCAACCACATGTCCTGGTTCGATCCGCTGGTCATCGCTCACATCATGAACGACAACGACCGGATGCCGCGATTCCTGGCCAAAGACTCGGTGTTCGAGATCCCGGTGCTCGGCAAGATCATCGACGGGGCGGGGCAGATCCCCGTCTATCGGCACACCGCCGACGCCTCCGGCGCCGTCAGCGCCGCCGTCAGCGCGGTCGGCGGCGGCGAGGCGGTGGTCGTGTACCCGGAAGGCACCCTCACCCGCGACCCGGATCTCTGGCCGATGACCGGCAAGACCGGTGCCGCGCGTATTGCGCTGTCGTCCGGGAAGCCCGTCGTGCCGCTGGCCCATTGGGGAGCCCAGGAGATCATGGGCCCCTACAAGAAGGAGTTCCACGTCGTGCCCCGCAAGAGACTCATGGTGTCCGTGGGCCCACCAGTGGATCTGGACGACCTGCGGGAGATGCCGCCCGGCGCGGAGGTGCTGCGGGAGGCCAGCGCTCGGATCATGGACGCGATCACCGCACAGCTGGCCTTTCTGCGCCGGGAGCGCCCGCCGCAGGGGCGGTGGGATCCTCGCCAGGGACGAAGGGTGGTCGTGGACCACCCGCTGCCCCACGACTGACGGGACCCGGTCGGTGTCGGCGACTGGGGGGACAGCGCCCCGCGGAACGGCTAGCGTCGCTGGCAGGGCAACTTACAGGAGGTTCGTATGGCGCGCGTCGCGGTGATGGGCGGGGGATCGATGGGTACCGCCTTCGGGATGGTGATGGCCGATGCCGGCGGCGAGGTCGGGATCTGGGCGCGGGAGGACACCGTCGCCGATGACATCAACCGCAACCACCGCAACGAGATGTACCACCCGGGGTTGGAGCTGCCGGAGTCGATGTGGTGCAGCACGCAACCGCAGGACGTCCTGCGGGATGCCACCATCGTCGTGCTCGCCATACCCGCGCAGACGCTGCGGGAGAACCTCACGGCATGGAAGGACTCCCTGGCAGACGGATCGTTGCTGGTGACCCTCATGAAGGGGATCGAACAGGGCACCAAGATGCGGATGTCGCAGGTCATGGAGCAGGTGGCAGGGGTCAGTCCCGATCGCGTGGCCGTGGTCTCCGGGCCGAACCTGGCACGGGAGATCGTCCAGCGCCAACCGGCCGCAACCACTGTGGCGTGTGTGGACGAGCAGCGGGCGGTGGGACTGCAACAGGCGGCCAGCACGTCGTACTTCCGCCCGTATTTCACCACCGATGTGGTCGGAACCGAGATCGGGGGCTCGGTGAAGAATGTCATCGCACTGGCCAACGGCATGGCCGTGGGGCAGGGCTTCGGCGAGAACACCCAAGCAGCCCTGATCACCCGGGGGCTGGCGGAGATGTCCCGCCTCGGCGCGGCGTTGTCGGCGCATCCGCTGACATTCCTGGGACTCGCCGGCATCGGGGACCTCATCGCCACCTGCAATTCGCCGCTGTCCCGCAACAGGACCTTCGGCGAGAACCTCGGCAAGGGTCTCAGCGTCGACGAGACGGTCGCGGTCACCAAGCAGACCTGCGAAGGCGTGAAGAGCTGCCAGCCCATCCTGGAGATGGGGCATGACGCGGGTGTGGAGATGCCCATCACGCAGCAGGTCGTCAATGTTGTCCACCACGGCATGCGTCCCGCCGAGATGCTCGCCGAACTGATGTCACGGCCGACGAGGGAAGAACAGGGACAGGGTTCCTGATGGACCGCGGCGGCATCGTCCTCATCCGCCATGGGGAGACGGAATGGAGCCGCAACGGACGGCACACCGGCCGTACCGATCTGCCGCTCACCGACGCGGGTGAAGCAGCCGCCGCCGAGCTGGCCAGCGGTCTCGCCGGCAGCGCCTTCGCCGAGGTCCTCGTGTCGCCCCTGCTGCGGGCGCGGGAGACGGCCCGGCTGGCCGGTCTCACCGGCAGCCTCGACGACGACCTCATGGAGTGGGACTACGGCGGCTACGAGGGACGGCGCACGGCGGACATCCGTGCCGACCTCGACGACCCCACCTGGACGATCTGGCGGGACCCGATCCCCCCGGGCGACACACCGGGCGAACAGCCGGAAGAGGTCTCCGCGAGAGCTCGCCGCGTCATCGCCCGCTGCGAACCGCACCTGCTTGCCGGCCATGAATGCGCCCTTGTCGCCCACGGGCACCTGCTGCGCATCCTCACCGCCACCTGGCTGGGACTGCCCGCGATCGACGGCCGGTTGTTCGAGCTCGACGCAGGTGCGGTCAGCCGGCTCGGCTTCGAGCACGAGCAGCACGTGATCCGCGCCTGGAACACGCACTGACGCGCCCGCCCCGTGCCTGGGACGGCGAGGGTCCGCTGGGTAGGGTCACCCCATGCACAAGGTCACGGTCCTCGTCCTCTTCGGCGGCCGCAGCAGCGAACACGCGATCTCCTGCGTCAGCGCGGGCAGCATCCTCGAGGCCATAGATGCCGACAAGTACGAGGTCGTCCCGGTGGGGATCACTGCCGAAGGCGACTGGTACCGGCATTCCGGCGATACCGAGACCCTCCGATTGTGCGACGGGGTCCTGCCCCACGTTCAGGCCACCGGCGACCGGGTCCACCTGTCGCTGTCCCCGCAGCGCAAGGGAGTGTGGTTCGAAAGCCCGGACGGTCAGCGCACCTGGCAGCCCGTCGACGTCGTGTTCCCCGTCCTCCACGGGCCGTTCGGCGAGGACGGGGCAATCCAGGGCGCGCTCGAGGTGGGTGGGCTGCCATTCGTCGGCAGCGGGGTCTTCGCCTCGGCGGCCTGCATGGACAAGGGCCACACGAAGCGGCTGCTGGACTCCGTCGGAATCGCAGCCGGCCAGTGGCATGCCTTCCACCACCGCGAGTGGGGGCAGCCGGGGCACATGGAGGTCGTGCAGGGTCTCGGCTGGCCGGTGTTCGTCAAGCCGGCGCGCGCCGGTTCCAGCGTCGGAGTGTCCAAGGCCCACGACGAGCAGGGCCTCAAGTCCGCCATCGACGAGGCCGGATCCCATGATCCGCATGTCATCGTCGAAGCATCCGTCGAGGGGGCCCGGGAAATCGAATGCGGTGTCCTGGTCGGCCCTGACGGGGTGGCACGCGCGAGCAGGTGCGCCGAGATTCGCGTGCGCGAGGGTCACGAGTTCTACGACTTCGCTGCCAAGTACCTCGATGACAGCTGCGATCTCATCGTCCCGGCGCAGATACCCGAGGATCTGTCTGCACAGATCCGCTCAACAGCCCTGGCCGCCTTCGCAGCGATGGACTGCGAGGGGCTGGCGCGCGTGGACTTCTTCGTCGCACCCGACGGCGCGGTGGTGGTCAACGAGATCAACACCATGCCCGGCTTCACCCCGATCTCGATGTACCCGCGCATGTGGGCGGAATCCGGGGTGGACTACCCGACGCTGATCGACACCCTGGTCACTGAGGCGCTGCTGCGCCGTCCGGGCCTGCGATAGCCGACTGCAACTCCGCCAGCACCCCCGCCGCATTGGCGTAGCGGGCCGGGACGGTCAGTTCGGTCATCGGCTCGGCGGCCACCGCCGTGAAGCGGGTACCCGCGCTCAGCTGCTCCGGGTACCACTCGACCCCGTCCACCGTGACGAGTTGCGAGGTGCGGTTGTAGGACTGCGGCGCGGCGACGCCGCAGCGCCACACGATGGCCGGCGCGCCCCACGCTGCCGTGAGGGTCGGATCGGGCATCGTGCTGATGCGTGCTTCGGCGGCGAGGGAACCGGGCAGCAGGGCGCTTGCCCGCTCGCACTGGGCGCCGACCGCGTCGGAGACCTCCGGCGGCGTCACCATGACCGCACGGCCGCAGCCGGCGGTGATCATTGACACCACCGCCGCCGCAGCGAGCAGTGGGAGCGGTTTCCCGACCACGGTCCTCCTCCACTACCGTTGTCCAGGCTAGGCGATGCAGCGCGGGCTGCTGAAGGAGGACCAGTGGGCGACACCATGGCGGACATCGGCGAGTTCGGCCTGATCGACCGCATCCGGGAACTGGTGCCGGAAGCGTCCGGCCACGGCATCGGCGTCGGCGATGACGCCGCCGTCCTGGACATCGGGGGCCGGCTGGTCGCCAGTGTCGATTCGCTCATCGAGGGTCGCCATTTCAAGCCCGACTGGGCGTCCGGTGAGGACATCGGGCATCGGGCGGCGGCGGCCAGCCTGGCCGACATCGCGGCCATGGGCGCGAAGCCGAGGGCGCTGCTCGTTGCGCTGGGGCTGCCGCTGGCCACCCCGGTGCAGTGGGTGCTGGACCTGGTGACGGGGATGGTCGACGAAGCCGCGGAGGTGGACACCGATGTGGTGGGGGGCGATATCAGCCGCTCCGACGCCATCATGATCTCGGTGACCGCGCTGGGTGAGGCGCAGGACGTGGTGACCAGGGGCGGGGCGCAGCCCGGGGACGTTGTCGCCATTGCCGGCCGGCAGGGATGGGCCGCGGCCGGGTTGACCGTGCTGTCGCGTGGATTCCGGTCGCCCCGCGCCCTCGTCAACGCCTATCAGCGCCCCCACCCGCCCTACGCGAGCGGACCCGCAGCGGCGGCGGCGGGTGCTACCGCGATGATCGACGTCAGCGACGGACTGCTGGCCGACGTGCGGCACCTCGCCAGGGCGTCGGGTGTGCTGATCGACTTGGACTCCGAACTGGTGCCGGTTGCCGACCAGCTGCTGGAGACCGCGTCGGCGTTCAACGTCGACCCGCTGACCTGGGTGCTTGCCGGCGGTGACGATCACGCCCTGGTGGCCACCTTCCCCGGCGACGCCGGACTGCCGCAGATGTTCACCACGATCGGGCATGCCGTTGCAGCAGGCAGCAGTGGACCGGGGGTGTCGGTCGATGGCAGGTTCTGGAGCGGCCAGGGCGGCCACGACCACTTCAAGTAGGGAGACGGCGGCCAGTGGGAACTCGGCGGCGGCCCCTACTCCGGATCAGGCGCGGGAGACCTTGCCGGCCTTGAGGCAGGAGGTGCAGACATTCATCTTCTTCGGCGTGCCGCCGACGACAGTGCGCACCGACTGGATGTTCGGGTTCCAGCGGCGCTTGGTCCTGCGGTGGGAGTGGGAGATGCTGTGGCCGAAGCCGGGGCCCTTGCCGCACACATCGCACTTCGCTGCCACGTCACACGCTCCGAATGGGATCCAACTGGGAACTGCCAACAACCTTGCGCCGAGCCGGGCCCGGACGAACCACCACTCTAACGGACGGCTCGCGCTAGTGTGAAATCCCGGCAAGTGTGCGGATCGGCCGGTGGGGCGGACCGTGCGTGCGGGCAGGAGGGCGATGTTCCAGGTTGTCGATGCCGACCTGCTGCGTGTCTGGGTGCGCACCGCCGTGGCGGCCCTGGGTGAGGCCCGGGCGGAAATAGACGCGTTGAACGTGTTCCCCGTGCCCGACGGTGACACCGGGACGAACATGTACCTCACGATGGAGGCCGCTGAACGGGGCATGGCGGAATCCGAGCCATCCCTGGACGACGATGCCGATCCCGCCGACCGGCTCACACAGGTGGCCGAGGTGATGGTCCGCGAGGCACTGCTCGGCGCCCGCGGCAACTCCGGGGTGATCCTGTCGCAGATCCTGCGCGGAATGGTCCGCGTGGCACCCCTGGTCGCCGGTGAGTTGCGTCCTGCCGGTGAGGCCATCCGGCTGGGGCTGCGCCGCGGCGCCGACATGGCGTATGCGGCGGTGGCTGATCCCAAAGAGGGCACGATGCTCACAGTCATCCGCAAAGCCGCCGACGGTGCGGCCGCCAGCGAGGCCGACGATTTGGGCTCGGTCGTGCGGGCCGCGACCGAGTACGCGCAAGAAGCGCTGGGCCGCACCACCGAGCAGCTCGAGGCCCTGCGGCGCGCGGGAGTGGTGGACTCCGGCGGCCGCGGCATCGTGGTGATCCTGTCGGCACTGCAGGAGGTCGTCACCGGGGAACGCCGCCCGCCGCCGGCCCCCACCCAGCGGGTCCCGATCCCCACGGGTCCGCAAGACGGCGCCTACGGCGGGCCCGGGTACGAGGTCATGTATCTGCTCGAGGCCGCCGATGAGGCCATCCCCGACCTGAAGCAGCAACTGGGAGCGTTGGGCGACTCGCTGCTCGTCGTCGGCGGGGAAGGATTGTGGAACATCCATGTGCATGTGGATGATGCGGGCGCGGCGGTGGAAGCCGGTATGCGGGCCGGCCGGCCCTACCGGGTCCGGATCACGTGGCTGCTCGAAGGTGCGGCCGACCACGCCCACCGGACCGGGCGCGGAATCGTCGCGGTGGCCTACGGCCCCGGGATGGCGGAACTGCTCACCGATATGGGGATAACACCCGTGTCGGCGCAACCCGGGCTGGCGCCGGCGACGGGGGAGGTCCTCGACGCGGTGCTGTCCCAGGCTGCCGGGGAGGTGGTGATCCTGCCGGGAGACAAGAACATCCACTCATCGGCGGAGGCGGCGGCGGTCACCGCGCGGGAACAAGGGCAGCGGGTGGCCGTGGTGCCCACAAGGTCGATCGTGCAGTCGCTGGCCGCGATAGCGGTGCACGACCCGGGACTGGCCTTCGACGACGACGTGGTCGGGATGTCCCGCGCGGCCGGCGCCACCCGGTACGGGGCGGTGACGGTGTCCACCCGTGAGGCGATGACCACGGCCGGCAGATGCGCCCCCGGCGACGTTCTCGGCGTCGTGGACGGCGACATCCTGCGGATCGGCGCGGATCTGCAGCAGGTGGCCAAGGACACCCTCGACCTGCTGTTGTCCTCCGGGGGGGAGTTGGCCACGATCGTCACCGGGGCAGACGCGAAGGCCGATCTGGTCGCTGGCGTGAGCGACCACCTGGCGGCGCACCACCCGGGCGTGGATATGTCCGTGTACGAGGGTGGCCAACCGCTCTGGCCGCTCATCTTCGGGATCGAATAGCCGCGTCGGCGGCGTCTGGCACCCTGGTAGGCATGGCGCAGTTGACCGATCGGCTGCTGGCGGTGGTGGGCGGGCGCTCGGCCAAGCCGCTTTCTGAACATCTCGGCATCGACACCGTCGGGGATCTCCTCCAGCACTATCCGCGGCGGTACGAGACGAGGGGCCAGCTCACCGATCTCGCCGAACTGGTGCCGGGGGAGCAGGCGACCATCATCGCGGAGGTGCGCAGCGTGCGCACCGTCGGCATGGGCGGCAGAGGCCGGTCCGGCCGCACCCGCGGCGGGTTGCGGGTCGAGGCAACCCTCACCGACGGGGTCGGC
This sequence comes from Micrococcales bacterium, assembly GCA_032127075.1. Lineage (GTDB taxonomy): Bacteria > Actinomycetota > Actinomycetes > S36-B12. The sequence goes on from JAQAZZ010000052.1 coordinate 15,866, forward strand.
AGCCTTGCCGTGACCTTCTTCAACCAGCCCTGGCGTGCCAAGGACCTGCGCCCCGGGCGACGCGGCCTCTTCTCGGGGAAGGTGGGCGAGTACCGCGGGAAACTGCAGTTGGCGAACCCGCAATGCCATTTCGTGGACGACGCCGACGATGCCGAGGCGGCTGAGATCTTCGCGCGGGAACTGATCCCGGTGTATCCGGCCACCGGCGCAGTGGCGAGCACCGTCATCGCCCGCACAGTGAAGCTGGCGCTGCAGATGCTGGACCCGGTGGCGGACCCGATGCCGCCGCAGGTACTCGCCGCACGGTCACTGATGGACTTCGACACCGCACTGCGCACCATCCATCAGCCCGACGACCAGCAGGAGGCGCGGCAGGCCCGGCGTCGGCTCGCCTACGACGAGGCCTTGGTGCTGCAGTCGGTCCTGGCGCGACGCCGCCACCATGCAGCCGGCCTGCTGGCGGCGCCCCGGCCGGCCGTGCCCGACGGCATCGCCGGTGACTTCGACGGGAGGCTGCCCTTCCCGCTGACGGCGGGACAAGAAGACGTGGGGCGCCGGATCGCCGACGACCTGGCGAGCGCCCACCCGATGCACCGCCTGCTGCAGGGCGACGTGGGCTCCGGCAAGACGCTGGTGGCCCTGCGGGCGATCCTGCAAGTCGTCGATGCGGGCGGCCAAGCGGTCCTCCTGGCACCCACGGAGGTCCTGGCGCAACAGCACCACACGAACATGATCCGAATGCTCGGACCGCTCGCGCAGGGAGGGTTGCTCGGCGGCGCCGACCACGGCACCAGGGTGGCGCTGCTCACCGGTTCCACCCCGGCCGCCGTCCGGCGACGTGTCCTGCTCGAGATCGCAACCGGTGAGGCGGGGATCATCGTGGGCACCCACGCACTGCTGCAGGACTCGGTGCAGTACGCCGATCTGGGATTGATCGTGGTCGACGAGCAGCACCGTTTCGGTGTGGAACAACGCTCGGCCCTGCTGGAGCGGATCCCCGGGGAGCGACCCCATCTGCTGGTCATGACCGCCACGCCCATACCCCGCACGGTGGCGATGACCGTCTTCGGGGATTTGGACGTGTCCACCCTCACCGAGCGGCCGGCCGGCGAATCCCGCGTTGTCAGCCACGTCGTGGCCGAGCGGGAGCAACCCTCCCACATCGACCGCGCCTGGCAGCGGGTCGCGGAGGAGGTGGCTGCCGGGCGGCAGGTGTTCATCGTCTGCCCCCGCATCAGCGACTCCGACGACGAAGCGGCCGGCACGGGGGCGCCCGACGACCCGGCGGCGCCTCCCGCGGCCACCCACGCGGTGATGGAACTGGCGGCCGAACTGGCGGCCGGGCCGCTGTCCGGGCTGCGCATCGGAGTGCTCCACGGGCGACTGGCACCGCAGGAGAAAGACGCCGTCATGCGCCGGTTCGCTGCCGGGCCGGCCGACGGCGACGGCGTGGACGTGCTGGTCAGCACCACGGTCATCGAAGTGGGAGTCGATATCGCGGGGGCGGCGATGATGGTCGTGATGGACGCCGACCGCTTCGGTGTGTCGCAGCTGCACCAGCTGCGCGGCCGGGTGGGCCGCGCCGGCCAGCCTGCGCTGTGCCTGCTGATGACCCAGGCCGAGACCGGTTCCGCCGCCCATGCCCGGCTGCTGGACATCGCAGCCACCAACGACGGGTTCGAACTGGCCCGGCTCGACCTCGAACAGCGCAGGGAGGGCGACGTGCTGGGTGCCGCGCAGTCCGGGCGGCGGTCGTCGCTGCGGTTGCTGTCGGTCCTGCGTGACGGGTCCCTGATCGAGATGGCGCGCGACGACGCAAGCGCGATTGTTGCCGCTGATCCGGACCTGATCGGGCTGCCCCTCCTGCGCGAAGCTGTGGTTGCGGCCGAGGCTGCGGCCACCTCGGAGTATCTGGAGAAGGCATGAAGCGTCTGCGCGGGCGTCGATGACGCGCATCGTCGCGGGCCGGTGGGGCAGTCGGCGGCTGGACGTGCCGCGGACAGGGGTGCGCCCGACCTCGCAACGAGTCCGCGAGGCGGTGTGCAACAGGCTGGAACACCTATGCGGCGGGCTGGGCGGGCTGCAGGTCCTCGACCTCTTCGCCGGCTCCGGTGCCGTGGGGCTGGAGTTGCTGAGCAGGGGCGCTGCGGCGGCAGTGTTCGTGGAACGGGACCGCGCGGCGGTGCGGGCCATCCGGCACAACATCGCCGCGCTTTCGGCCGAGGGGGCCACTGTGGTCAACCGTGACGCTGCCGCGGTTGCCCGTGGCGATTCCCTCAGCGCGGACGGCTGCGCGTTTGACATCGTCTTCGCCGATCCGCCGTACGACATGCCCCTCGGCGCCCTCGAGGCGATCCTCGCCGATCTCGTGGCGGGGCACCGGGTGCGAGACGGCGGGATGCTGTTGGTGGAGGCAGCGGCACGGTCGGCGGGCACGCCGTGGCCGCCGGGAGTGCTGCCCATCGATTCGCGCGACTACGGCGACACCCGGGTTTGGTACGGTCGGGTGTCGCCAGAGCCTTCGATCGGATTGGGTGGTTGAGCACCATGGCCACCGCCATCTGCCCCGGATCGTTCGATCCGGTCACCAACGGCCATATCGACGTGTTCAGCAGGGCAGCGGACCTGTTCGAGCACGTGACGGTCGGGGTCCTGATCAACAAGAAGAAGTCGAGCCTCTTCGGCGTCGACGAACGCATCGACATGCTGCGCGAATGCCTGGCGGACCATCCCAACGTCACGGTGGACGCCTTCCACGGGCTGCTCGTCGACTACTGCCGCGACCACGGCGTGTCGGCGATCGTCAAGGGGCTGCGTGCGGTGTCGGACTTCGACTACGAGCTCCAGATGGCGCAGATGAACTACCGGCTCGCGGGCATCGAAACATTGTTCGTGTCGACGAACCCGGTCTACGGCTACCTCTCGTCCAGCCTGGTGAAGGATGTTGCCACCTACGGCGGTGACATCTCGGGGCTGGTGCCCGATACTGTGCTGGCGCGGCTCAACGAGAAACTGGGCCGCAACTGACGACGGCCCGCTCCCGGGCCGTCGAGGGGAGGAAGTGTGGAAATCTCGCAGGCACTCGACGAATTGGCCCAGGTCATCGCCGAGGCACGGCCCCGGGCCTTGGGCGGCGGGGCCATCATCGACCGCGAAACGGCCATGCGGTTGATCGCAGAGGTCCAGCAGTCCGTCCCGGAGGAGATCCACCGCGCCCACGGGGTGATGGCCGAAAGGGACGCCCTCATCGACGCAGCGGCCGCCGACGCCGAGCAGATCAGGGTCAATGCACGTGCGGAGGCCGATGCGATAGTCGCCGCCGACCAGGTGACGCTGGCGGCACACGAGGAGGCTCGGCGCATCGTCGAGCAGGCGCATGCGGAGGCGCAGCACAAGCGCAGCGAGGTGGACGCCTACGTCGACGGCAAACTCGCCGCTTTCGAGGGATCCCTGCAGGCGACGCTGGAGGCGGTCGCCCACGGCCGTGCCAAGCTGGCCGGCCAGTGGCAGGACGCGCCAGACGAAGGCCGGTAGCCCCGATGACCCCACAGCCGGCCACGCTGGTCGTCGACAGCCGCGCGCTGCATCGGCAGCCCGGCGCTTCGCTGCGGGTGGCTGCGACCGTCGCGGCCGGCGCGGAACTGGCCAACGACGTCGCCCGCGCCGAGCCCGGATCCCTGCGGATCGACCTGCTGCTGGAGTCGGTCCTCGACGGGATCCTGGTCACCGGCACAGCCACCGTCCCGATTGTGGCCGAATGTGTGCGCTGCCTGGAGGAGGTGCACCGCATCCAGTCTGTGGAGTTCCAGCAGTTCTTCGCCTACCCCGGCGTGAGCCAGGGTGAAGCCGACACCGGAGTCGACGGCGCCGACGTTGTCCCCATGAGCGGCGAAGACCTCGATCTGACGGATGCATTTCGCGATGCAGTCCTCTTGGCACTACCCTTGACCCCTACGTGTCGTCCCGACTGTCCGGGACTGTGCCCGGAGTGCGGCGTCAGACTCGCCGAGCATCCCGGGCACAAGCACGAACACCAAGACCCACGGTGGTCGGGACTCGCGCAGTGGCGTGCGACCGACCAATCGGCCGAAGGAGAGTAACTGTGGCAGTCCCCAAGCGGAAGATGTCGCGCGCCAACACCCGGGCGCGCAGGTCGCAGTGGAAGGCCAAGCCGATCACCTTGGCGAAGTGCGACCGGTGCCAGTCGCCGAAGCTGCCCCACGCGGCCTGCCCGACGTGCGGCACCTACAACAAGCGGGCCGTGCTCGACGTCTGATGCCATGACCGCGGTCGAACTGGATGCGTTTCGGCAACGGTTGGGCACGGCGATCCCCGACGGGCTGCTGCTGGAGTCGCTGACCCACCGGTCCTACGCCTACGAGAACGGCGGCCTCCGCCCCAACGAACGCTTGGAGTTCCTGGGGGACGCCGTCTTGGGCATCGTCATCACCGATGCCCTCTACCACCGCAACCCCGACGTCGCCGAAGGTCAGCTGGCGAAGATGCGCTCCGCGGTCGTGAACGCCCGGGCGCTCGCCGACGTCGCCCGCACACTCGAGCTGGGCTCCTATCTACTGCTGGGCAAGGGGGAGAACGCCACCGGGGGACGCGACAAGACGTCGATACTGGCTGATTCGCTGGAAGCCGTGTTCGGCGCGGCGTATCTCGCGGGTGGGCTCGGCGCCGCGTCGGATCTGATACTGCGGCTGATGGAGCCGGTGCTGGCGAATACCGCGGGCCTGGGCGCCGGGCTGGACTGGAAGACGAGCCTGCAGGAACTCACCTCGACGCTGGGGCTGGGTGTGCCGGAATATGTTGTGTCCGAAACCGGGCCGGACCACGAGAAGACCTTCACAGCCGTTGTCCGGCTGGCCGACGGCGACCACGGCAGGGGCGGCGGCAGCAGCAAGAAAGTCGCCGAGCAGGAGGCGGCACGGCTGACGTTCCGGGCTCTCGCGGCCGATTCGGGGGGCTGACGGCGTGCCGGAGCTGCCCGAAGTGGAAACGGTGCGGCGCGGTTTGGCCGCAGCGCTCGACGCAGCGACGATCCGCACCGCGCGAGTCCGGCACCGCAGAGCGGTTCGGCGGCAGCCCGGCGGCACGAAAGAATTCACCGGTTTGATATCCGGGCGTCCCATTCGGGCGGTGCGGCGGCGGGGCAAGTACCTGTGGCTGGACCTGGGACCAGGGGACGCCGGGCTCGCGCTCGTCGCCCATCTGGGCATGAGCGGGCAGTTCCGGATGTCCGACAAGACCAGGGTCGTGGATCGCCACGCCCGGGTCACCCTGAGCCTCGCCGACGGGCGGACATGCGTGTTCCGCGACCAGCGGACGTTCGGATGGTTGCTGGTGGCCCGCTACGCCGCGGATGGGACGCCGGTTCCGGTGGCCCATGTGGGCCGCGACCCTTTCGACCCCCGATACGATCCCGCCGGCGTCGCCCAGCGGCTCGCCGGATCCGCCTCGGGCATCAAGCGGCTGCTGCTGGCGCAGACCATGGTGTCGGGCATCGGCAACATCTACGCCGACGAATCCTTGTGGCGGGCCAGCGTCCATCCGGACACGCCGGGCTACGCCCTCGGCGTGGCCGGCTGTGCGGCGGTGCTCGACCAGGCCCGCGAGGTCATGGGCGAGGCCCTCGAAGCGGGCGGGACGTCGTTCGACCCGCTGTACGTGGCCGTGAACGGTGAATCCGGCTGGTTCGCCAGGTCGCTGGACGTCTATGGCCGCGCGGGGCAGCCCTGCCGGCGCTGCGGCGCGGCGATCGTGCGGGAGCGGTTCACGAACAGGTCGTCGCACCGCTGCCCGGCCTGCCAGCCGCCCCCGCTCGAGGCTCGGGGGCGCGACACCGCCCGGACAGCGTCATAGGGGTTTCACTCTCCGTCGCCATGGTGGCACCATGAAGCCGTCGCCATGGTGGCACAATGAAGCGACGCTGGGGCGGGCTGCGCGGCGTCGTCACGTCTGAGGAGGGAGTCCGCATGGCGAAGGCCCTGTATGGCCACATGGCGGCTGTCGACCCGCGGCTTCTGGCCGAGATCGGCCGACTGCGAGCGCGGGTCAAAGAACTGGAGAATCTCGTGGACCGGCTCGAGTTCGAGCGGGGCATGGAGTTGGCGGGAATGGACCTGGACACCGGACTGGTGCCGGCCAGCGTGTGAGGCGCGCGCCGTTGAGCCGGCGCAGCACCGGCGCGGGTTAACCTGCTGGGGCTTCCCCTGATCAGGTCGTCACCGACCGCGAGGAGTCCGCGTGCATCTGAAGAGCCTCACCCTGAAGGGCTTCAAATCCTTCGCCTCGCCCACAACCCTGCAGTTCGAGCCCGGGGTGACCGCCGTCGTGGGCCCGAACGGGTCCGGCAAGTCGAACGTTGTCGATGCACTGTCCTGGGTGATGGGCGAGCAGGGCGCCAAGACGCTGCGCGGCGGCAAGATGGAAGACGTCATCTTCGCCGGCACCTCGAACCGCGCTCCGCTGGGCCGGGCCGAGGTGAGCCTGACCATAGACAACACCGACGGCGCCCTGCCGATCGAGTACACCGAAGTGACCATCTCGCGCATCATGTTCCGCTCCGGCGGCTCGGAATACGCCATCAATGGCACTGCCTGCCGGCTGCTCGACGTCCAGGAGCTGCTGTCCGACTCGGGTATCGGCCGCGAGATGCATGTGATCGTGGGCCAGGGGCAGTTGGACTCGATTTTGCACGCCACGGCCGAGGATCGGCGCGGCTTCATCGAGGAAGCCGCCGGTGTGCTGAAGCACCGCAAGCGCAAGGAGAAGGCGCAGCGCAAACTGGCGGCGCTGGCGGACAAGACCACGCGGCTCACGGATCTGCTCGCCGAGTTGCGCCGCCAACTCAAGCCGTTGGGCCGTCAGGCCGAGGTCGCACGCCGAGCCGTGGTCATCCAATCCGATGTGCGAGACGCACGGCTGTGGCTGCTCGCCGACGACTACTGTGCGCTGACCGAGTCGCTGGCGCAGGAACAGGCTGACGAGACCGCACTGGTGGAGCAGCGCCGCGACGTCGAATCTGCGCTGTTGGCCGACCAGGCCCGGGAGGCGGACCTGACGGCCCAGGCCGAGCAGGCGGCGCCGCTGCTGGCGCAGCATCAGGACGTGTGGTTCCGATTGTCCGGGTTGCACGAGCGACACAGGGCGGTGGTGTCGGTCGCCAAGGAGCGGTTGCGCAGCGCTGCCGAGGCCGATCAGACCCACCCCAGCGCGACCGACCCCCGGCGTCTGGAGGAGCAGGCCCGGAAGTTGCAGGAGGAGCATTCCCTGCACGCCGCATCCGCGCGGGAGCGTTCCCAGGAACTGTCCGGCGCCGCGGCGGCGCGCGTGGCGGCAGAGGCTGAGTTGGCCGCCGAGGAGCGCCGCGTGGAGGACCACAACCGCACCGCCGCGGAGAAGCGGGAGCGATTGGCGCGCCTCAGCGGGCGGGCGGCCGCTGCCCGCAGTCGGATGGAGGCGCGGCAGGTCGAGATCAAGCGACTCGACGCCGGCCTTGCCGACGCCCGGCGCCGCGAGGAGTCGGCTGCGGGCAAGTTCGCGGCCCTCGAACGCCAGGTGTCGGGTCTGGGCGACGGTGAAGCGGATCTGGACAGTCAGTACGAGCAGTGCCGCCGGCTCAGCGATGAGTCCTCCGACCGTGTGGCAGAACTGCAGGCGGCCGAAGCGGAGACCGCATCGGCCCGGGCCGCGGTCCAGGCCCGGCTGGAGGCGCTGCGAACCGCAACCCGTAGCCGGGGCGGAGCGCAGGAGGCGATCCTCGACCATCCACTGGTCCATGGGCTGCTGCGCGACGAAGTGCGGATCGAGCCCGGCTGGGAGTTGGCGGTCTCGTCTGCGCTGGCCGACCTCGTCGATGCCGCCGTAGTGGGCAGCACGGCTGACGCCCTGGCCGTCCACTCCCACGACGTCGGCGGATCCCTGCGCCTCGTCATCTCCGGCGCCGGCGCACCGGATATCGCCAGCCTGCCCGGCCGGCCGGTGCATGACGTCATCTCGGCCGCCCCGGCGCTGCACCGGTCCCTGACCGGCCTTCTCGCCGGCGCCGTCGTCGCCGAGGGTCTGACCGAGGCAGCAGACCTCGTCGCCCGTGGGGCCCGCCGGGCGGTGACCCGAGCGGGGCATGTGCTCAGCCGGCACGAGTTGGTCACCTGGGACGACAAGGAGGCCAGCGCCCTGCAGCTCGCCGCCGAGGTCGACGCGGCGGCTGCCGAGGCGGATGCGTTGTCGGCGAAGGCCGACCGCATCCGTTTCTCCCTGGAGAAGGCCCGCGCCGACGCTGCGGCGTCGCACCAGCAGACCGCTGAGGCGCTTCGGGCTCTGCATGAATCAGACGCCGCCATGGCCGCGGTGGCCGACCAGCTGGGCGCACTCGGGTCCCAGGTCAGGTCCGCCCGCGCAGAGGCGCAGCGGTTGGGCGACGACGCGGAGTCCGCCCGCAGTGCGGTCGCCGCCGACGAGAAAGCACTCGCCGAGGCAGAAGAGGCGCTCTCCCTGGCCCAGGCGGATACGGGCCGGGGGGAACCCCACTCCGATCGTCGTGAGCCGCTCGCAGCTGCGGTGCGCGAGGCCCACGCACGGGAGACCGAGGTCCGCCTGGCGCTGCGCACCGAGGAGGAGCGTGCCGCGGCGGTATCCAGGCGCAGCGCCGAACTGCTTGCCGCCGCCGAGCGGGAGCGGCGGGCGCAAGCCGAGCGGGAGCGGATCTTGGCCCAGCGGAAACGGCAGCGGCAGACCGCCGAAGCCGTCCGGGGGGTCGCCGAAGCCGCCGCTCAGCGAGCGGGCTGGCTGGTCGCGGCCGCCGACGGGCTGCGGCAGCGCGAGGAGATCGCTCGCGCCGAGCGGGACCGGGAACTGGCGGCCCTGCGCGGCCGAATCCGCGAATCGACCCAGACGTTGGAGGACCTCACCTCTTCGGTGCACCGCGACGAGATGGTCCGCACCGAACAGCGCCTGAAGATAGAGCAGCTGCAGGACAAGGCAATGGCGGAGCACGGCGTGGATCGGGACACCCTGGTCGCCGAGTACGGGCCCCACGTGATGGTGCCGCCCAGTCCCCGGGCCCCCGGCGATGAGGAGGACGGTGCAGCGCAGCAGCAGCCGTATCGGTTCGAGCGCGGCGAGCAGGAGCGCCGGCTGCGCTCGGCGGAGCGTTCGCTGAGCCTGCTGGGCAGGGTCAATCCGCTGGCGCTGGAGGAGTTCGCCGCGTTGGAGGAGCGCCATCGCTTCCTCTCCGCGCAGCTCGACGACCTGAACAGTTCCGCCAACGATCTGGTGAGCATCATCAAAGAGGTCGACGACCGGATGGAGCAGGTCTTCGCCGAGGCGTACGCGGACACGGCCGTGCAGTTCGAGCGCGTCTTCGCCCGGCTGTTCCCCGGAGGGGCCGGTCGGCTGCAACTGACCGATCCGGACAACATCCTCACCAGCGGAGTCGAGGTGGAGGCACGGCCCCCGGGCAAGAAGGTCAAACGGTTGTCGCTGTTGTCCGGCGGCGAGCGATCCCTGACCGCCGTGGCGTTCCTCGTTGCGCTGTTCAAGGCGCGGCCCAGCCCCTTCTACGTGCTGGACGAGGTGGAGGCTGCGCTGGACGACACCAACCTGGGACGGTTGCTGGAGGTCATCGACGAGCTGCGCCAGGACAGCCAGCTGATCGTCATCACCCATCAGAAGCGGACGATGGAAGCGGCTGATGCGCTGTACGGGGTCGCCATGCGGGGAGACGGCGTCAGCCGGGTCATATCCTCGCGGATCGGGCAGAACTCGCCAGCCTGAACGGAACACCCGTTGACCGCGCGGCTGGTTCCGGGTGGACAATCGTGACCGTGGAACCTCTCATCGGTGTAGTCGCAGGCCTGGTCGTCCTCGTTGTCGCGCTTGTTGTTGTGGTGGTGCGCGTGCGGCGGGGGCGGCAGCTCCCACCGGCCCCGCGGGCACCGGAGATCCTGCCGGGAGTCAACGACGACGCCTCACCCCCGCGCGACACCCCGCGCCGCGACGTGGAGGACGTGCCGCTCGCCGAAGGGGGTGTCGGCACTGCGGTGCTGGAACCGCCCGTGCCGACGGCGCCGGAACTGGAGACACCCGAGCCGGCCGGAGGCAGGCTGTCCCGGCTGCGTGCCCGACTGGCCCGATCCAACAGCGCCATCGGCCGAGGGCTGCTGGCGCTGCTGTCGCGCGACACCTTGGACGACGCCACGTGGGAAGAGGTGGAGGACACGCTGCTGCTGGCCGACCTCGGCGTGCCGGGCACGACGGAGCTGGTGGACCGGCTGCGTACGAGGGTCCGGGTGGAGGGAGTTTCCGACCCCGCGCAACTGCGGCAGATCCTCGCAGAGGAGTTGCTGCTGTCAGTCGGCCCGGACATGGACCGCGACCTGCATACGGCGCGGTCCGAGGGGCTTCCCGCGGTCGTGCTGGTGGTGGGCGTGAACGGCACGGGCAAGACCACGACCACGGGGAAGCAGGCCCGCCTGCTCGTGGCGGAGGATCGCGATGTGGTGCTCGGCGCCGCGGACACGTTCCGGGCCGCGGCCAGCGAGCAGCTGCAGACATGGGGCGAGCGCGTGGGGGTCCCCGTGGTCCGGGGCCCCGAGGGCGCAGACCCCGCCGCAGTTGCCTTCGACGCCGTGGCGGCGGGGGTCGAAGGTGAAGCGGACACCGTGGTGGTGGACACGGCGGGAAGGCTGCACACCAAGGTCGGGCTCATGGATGAACTCGGCAAGGTCAAGCGGGTGATCCAGAAGAAAGCCCCGGTGAGCGAAGTGCTCCTGGTGCTGGATGCCACGACCGGGCAGAACGGAATGGCCCAGGCTCGGGTCTTCGCCGACGCCGTGGACATCACCGGAATCGTCCTGACCAAACTGGACGGCACCGCCAAAGGCGGCATCGTCGTGTCGGTGCAGCGCGAACTGGGTGTGCCGGTGAAACTCGTCGGTCTGGGGGAGGGGCCGGACGACCTCGCCCCCTTCGAGCCCGAGGCGTTCGTCAACGCCATCGTGGGGGAGTGACCCCCGCGGCCGGCCGTCACCTGCGGACGCGCGTCAGCACCACAGCGGAGTCCGGCCCCAGCACCGCCGCCGATCCGTCGAGCGCGGCATCCCCGCACGCGACTGCGACCGCTGACTCCGGGGCGGGTACCCGCCGCTGCCGGGAGCCGAGGTTGGCCAGGACGACTGTTTCCCCACCGCTTGCCTGGTCACGGCGGCGGAAGCCGAGGACGCCCGCACCCAAGCCCCCGATGAGTTGCAGATCGCCGCGGCGCAGCGCCTGGTTGTCGCGGCGCAGCCGGAGCAGCTGCCGGTACAGCACCAGCAGGGAGTCGGGGTCCGCGGCCGCTGCCGCCGCGTTCACGCTGCGGTAGCCGGGGTTCACCGGGAGCCACGGCTGCACTCCGGGCGGGCAGAATCCGGCGTTCGGACCGCCGTCCCACTGCATCGGGGTGCGTACCTCGTCGCGGTTCAGCCGCTCGGCCAACCGCCGGTTGACCGGCTCGGGGATCCAGGAGAAGAACGACGCCGCCACCGGATCCGTGGCGTCGCGCAGCGGGATGTAGGTGTTGGACATCCCGAGTTCCTGGCCCATGTAGACCGCGGCCACCCCCCGCACGGTCATTTGGATCACTGCCATGACCTTCGCCTTGGCGACGTCGCCGGCCACACGGTCGATGCTGCGCGACCGATCGTGGTTCTCCAGCACATAGGTCGGCTGCAGCGGTGGGGGAAACGCAGCCTCGAACCGTCCGATGGTGTCGCGCAGCCAGTCCGGATCGTAGGTGAACGCAAGGAAGTCGAACAGGAAGACCAGATCGAGTCCCGCTCCGTCAGCGAGGTATCCGCGCAGCACCTGTGGGGGGCCGAAGACCTCGCCGAGCAGGATCCGGTTGCCGTATTCGGCGCACAGGTTGTGCAGTTCCTCAGCCAACGCCACGTTGTCCGGCGTGTTCTCCGTGTACAGCCGTTTCGTCAGACGGGGCAGCCCGTTGACGACGCGGGGTGACACCGGGTTGTCCCGCAGGAGGGGGTCCTTCATGACCGAGCCGAAGATATCGAGGCGGAACCCGTCCACCCCCCGGTCCAGCCAGAACCGGATCGCGCTGAACATCTGCGCCCGCACCTCCGGGTTGCGCCAGTTGAGGTCGGGCTGGAACGGCAGGAAGCTGGCCAGATACCACTGGCGCCGCTGCGGACTGTAGTTCCAGGCCGAACTGACCTCCAGCGCCGACCGCCAGTTGTTCGGTGGCCGGCGGCCGCGCCGACCGCGGCCATCGGCCCAGATGTACCAGTCGGCCTTCGGGTTGCTGCGCGACCCCCGCGAGCGGAGGAACCACGGATGCTGGTCGGAGGTGTGGTTCAACACCAGATCGAACAGGATCCGCAGGCCACGGGAATGCGCCTGGGCCACGAGGGTGTCTACGTCGCCCAGCGTCCCGTACTCCGGCGCAACCCCGGTGTAGTCGGTGATGTCATAGCCGAAGTCGAGTTGCGGGCTGCTGAAGAACGGGGAGATCCACACGGTGTCCACCCCCAGATCGGCCACGTAGTCGAGGTGGTCGATGATGCCGCGAAGGTCGCCGATGCCATCGCCGTCGGAATCGGCGAACGACCGGGGGTAGATCTGGTAGATGCTCGCAGCGTCGGGCCAGGCCATGTCCGCATCTTGTCCGTTCTGCAGCCCTCGATGCGACTGCGGCGCAGCCGGTATGTGGGGGCTGCGTAACAAGAACGTAACGTGCATGCCGCAGACGTCACACCGCTGAAACGTGAACAGGCGCCGGGAGTAACAAGCGCCCGTCACGATCGCGACATCCTGTAGGGAAACACCCTGGAGGTGGGAAAGGAGCAAACGATGGAGGAATCGCTGTTGAACACAGGCGACACCGCCTGGGTTCTCACCAGCGCCGCTTTCGTGCTGCTCATGCTGCCGGGCCTAGCGCTCTTCTACGGCGGTATGACACGTGCGAAGAGCACGCTGAACATGATGATGATGGTCTTCGGGGCCCTGTTCCTCGTGGGGGTGTTGTGGATCCTCTACGGGTACTCGATCGCGTTCGGCACCGACGGCGGTTCCGGATTCTGGGGGGATCCGACTGAATTCTTCGGCTTGAGCGGCCTCATGACCGATGACCCGGAGGCAAGCCTGCCGGTCACCGCGTTCGTGGCGTTCCAGGCGATGTTCGCCGCCATCACGGTCGCCCTGATCGCAGGTGCGATCGCGGACCGGGCGAAGTTCGGCACCTGGATGGTGTTCGCCGGCATCTGGGCGACCATCGTCTACTTCCCGGTCGCGCACTGGGTGTGGGGTACCGGCGGCTGGATCTTCGAGGGCCTCGGCCCGCTGAACGGTGTTCCGGCCATCGACTTCGCCGGTGGAACCGCGGTGCATATCAACGCCGGTATCGCGGGTCTGGCTGTGGTGCTGGTGCTGGGCAAGCGTCTCGGCTGGCCCAAGACCCAGATGAAGCCGCACAACCTCACCCTCGTGATGCTGGGGGCGGGCCTGCTGTGGTTCGGCTGGTTCGGGTTCAACGCCGGCTCTGCGCTGGCCGCGGACAACACCGCAGCGGTCGTGTTCGTCAACACCTTCGCCGCCACGTGCGCCGCCGCCCTCGGCTGGCTGCTGGTGGAGAAGTTGCGCGACGGTCACGCCACGAGCCTCGGTGCCGCTTCCGGTGTCGTCGCGGGTCTGGTAGCCATCACCCCGGCCTGCTCATCGGTGAGCCCGGTCGGTGCGCTGATCCTGGGTGCGATCGCAGGCAGCCTGTGTGCGCTCGCTGTCGGGCTGAAGTACAAGCTCGGCTACGACGACTCGCTGGACGTCGTGGGCGTCCACCTCGTGGGCGGCTTGGTCGGCACCCTGCTGATCGGCTTCCTCGCCACCGAGGCGGCGCCTGCCGGCGTCAACGGCCTGTTCTACGGCGGCGGAACCGAGCAGCTGCTCAGCCAGACCATCGCGGCGTTCGCAGTGCTGGCCTACTCGCTGGTGCTGACCTTGGCCATCGCCAAGGTCCTCGACCTCACAATCGGCTTCCGGGCCGACGAGGACGTGGAAATGGCCGGCGTCGACAAGGTCATCCACGGTGAGACCGCATACGAGTTGTCCGAGACCAGTGCCGGCGGGTTCGCCGGCGTAGGCGAGCGTGGCCTGGCCCGCTCTGAGAGAGAAGGAGTGAAGGCATGAAGCTCGTCACTGCTGTGATCAAGCCGTTCAAACTGGAGGAGGTGAAGTCGGCGCTGGAGGCCTACGGCATCCACGGGCTGACTGTCTCCGAGGCCAGCGGCTACGGTCGACAGAAGGGGCACACCGAGGTCTACCGCGGTGCGGAATACACCGTCGACCTCGTGCCGAAGATCAAGGTGGAGGTCCTGGTGGATGCCGACGACGCGGATTCCGTGGTCGACGTCATCGTCAAGACCGCCCAGACGGGACGCATCGGCGACGGAAAAGTGTGGACCACCCCGGTCGACACCGTCGTGCGGGTGCGCACCGGTGAGCGCGGCGCAGACGCGCTGTAAGGAGATATCCCGTGTCCGCTGTCGATGAAGGCGAACAGTTCACCATCACGGGGTCTGCGGACTCCGCGACGGCGACTGCCGGCTTCGTCGCAGCGCGCTCGGAACTGCTGCGGCGCCCCGGACCACCCGGTCCGGGGCGCCGTCGCGCGCTGGTCGCCCTGACCGACGAATGGCTGCAGGAGCTGTACCGGCTGGCAGGGGGCGGGGCCACCGGCACGGCACTGGTGGCCATCGGGGGCTACGGCCGGGGCGACCTGGCGCCCGGCAGCGACCTGGACCTGCTCCTGCTGCACGAGAGCAAGATCGGCGAGCTGGCCGACCGGATCTGGTACCCGGTGTGGGACAGCCGGATCCCGCTGGACCACTCGGTGCGCACCATCTCCGAGGCGCGGCGGCTCGCGGCCGCCGACATCAAGGTTGTCCTGGGGTTGCTCGATTCCCGCGCGGTGGCCGGGGATGAACTGTTGGTGGAGCGTCTCATCAGTTCGGTCCGCGCGGACTGGCGCGGATTCGCCGCCAAGAGGATGGACGAGTTGCGCGCCAATGTCGACCAGCGACGGGAGCGCAGCGGTGAGGTGGCCCACCTGCTGGAGCCGGACCTGAAGGAATCGTACGGCGGACTGCGTGATGTCACCGTTCTGCGCGCGGTGGCGGCCTCCTGGATAACCGATATCCCCCGTTCGGGGCTGCGCCCCTCGGCAGACCTGCTGATGGACGCACGAGACGCGTTGCACAGCAAGACGGGCAGGGCCAGCGACCGCCTGCTCATGCAGGAACAGGACCCGGTGGCGCTCGCAATGAGCTATCCGGACTCCGAAACTCTGATGCGCTCGATCTCCGCGGCGGGCCGCGCGATCGGGCACGCCGCCGACACGATGTGGTACCAGGTCGGTCGTGCCACCAGAAGATCCTCGCGGCGAACGTTGCGCCGGCTCGGCGGGAAGAGCGGCCGTACGCCGCTGGCCGACGGGGTCGTGGCCCAGGACGGTGAGGCCGTCCTCGCCGAGGGGGCCCGTCCCGACCGTGACCCGGTCCTGGTGCTGCGGGCTGCCGCCGCCGCCGCCCAGGCCGGACTGCGCTTGGCACCGCATGCCGTGGATCGGCTGGCCGCCGAGTCTGCGCCGCTGCCGGTTCCCTGGCCCGCTTCGGCTCGCGATGCGCTGGTCTCGCTGCTCGGCGCGGGCAGGTCCACCTTGCCGGTGTGGGAAGCGCTGGATCAAGCGGGCATCACCGAACGGCTGCTGCCAGGTTGGGGGGTCGTGCGCAGCGCGCCGCAGCGCAACCCCGTGCACCGGTACACCGTTGACCGGCACCTGGTGGAAACCGCGATTCATGCCTCACGGTTCCAGCGAGATGTCAGCCGACCGGACCTACTCCTGGTGGCCGCGCTCTTCCATGACATCGGCAAGGGCAGGCCCACGGTGGACCACACCGAGATGGGCGTGGACCTGATGGTGGACATCGCCCCACACCTGGGGTTCGACGCGGCCGACTCCGAGACTCTTGTGGCCCTGGTGCAGCACCACCTTCTGCTTCCGGAGACCGCAACCCGGCGCGACCCGGACGACCCGGCGATCATCGCGTCCATCGCTGACGCGGTGGCAGATGCGGACACCCTCGAACTGCTCTACGCCCTCACCAGGGCTGATGCCGCCGCCACCGGGCCTGCGGCGTGGAGCGACTGGCGCGCGGCGCTGATCGCAGATCTGGTGGCCCGGGTGCGCCGGGTCCTGGCCGGGGTGCGGGTCGAGCCCCGCGTCGCACTGCGGCCGGCCCAAGAGGAGCTGGTGCGCGCCGGGGTGCCCGACGTCCTCATCGAGGATCACGCACCAGGCGAACTGTTGAGCGTCACCGTGGCTGCTCCCGACCAGGTCGGGCTGCTGGCGACCGTCGCGGGCGTCCTCGCACTGAACCGCCTCAATGTGCGGGGCGCGAGGGCGTTCACCTCCGGGGTGATGGCGCTGTCGGAATGGACCGTCGACCCGGCCTTCGGCGGCGCCCCCGACGCGGTCCGGCTGCGGGAGGATCTGCGCCGCGCGCTGGCAGGGACGCTGGACGTTGCCGACAGGCTGCGCCGGCGCGAGGCTGACTACCCGGACCGCTCGCGATCCGCTGCGCTGGAGCCGCGGGTGGAGGTCGTCGCCGACGCCTCTGATCGGGCCACCGTGGTCGAGGTGCGCACCTACGACGGTCAGGGTGGACTGTTCCGGCTGGCCCGGGCCATCGCCGATGCGGGTATCCATGTGATGGCTGCACGCGCGGACTCGATAGGGTCCAACGTCATCGACGTGTTCTACATGTGCAACAGCGACGGCCGACTGCTCGACTACGACCAGACCGCCACCGTGCTCCAGCGGCTCGCCGAAGTCGCCGGTTCGACCGCTTCGTGACAGCCCGGGGGAGATCTTCCAGCGGGTTACCCTGGGAGTCGCGCCAAGAACTCCGCCGAACTCACTAGGGGAATCGTGTTCGCCTCACTCTCCGATCGACTCACCGCCACTTTCAAGAACCTGCGCGGAAAGGGACGGCTGTCCGAGTCCGACATCGACGTCACTGTCCGGGAGATCCGCATGGCGTTGCTGGACGCGGATGTGGCCCTCCCCGTCGTCCGCGCCTTCTGCAGCCGCATCAAGGAGCGGGCCCTGGGCGCGGAGGTGTCGGGGGCGCTGAATCCCGCTCAGCAAGTGGTCAAGATCGTCAACGAGGAACTCGTGGAAATCCTCGGCGGCCGAACGCGCCGGTTGCGGCTGGCCAAGACGCCACCCACGGTCATCATGCTTGCGGGCCTGCAAGGGGCGGGCAAGACGACCCTGGCGGGCAAACTGGCGGCCGATCTGAAATCCAAGGGCCACCAGCCGCTGCTGGTCGCCGCCGACCTGCAGCGACCCAACGCGGTCGATCAGCTGTCCGTGGTCGGAGCACGCGCCGATGTGGCCGTGTTCGCGCCCGAGCCCGGCAACGGGGTGGGCGATCCCGTGGATGTCGCCCGACGTTCCAAGGCCGAGGCCGAGTTGAAGCTGCACGACGTGGTGATCATCGACACCGCCGGGCGCTTGGCCATCGACGACGACCTGATGCGCCAACTGCGAGACATCACCGACGCCGTGCGCCCTGACGAGACGCTGCTGGTCGTCGACGCGATGATCGGCCAGGACGCGGTGAACACCGCGGTGCTGTTCGACCAGCAGGCGGGCTTCGACGGGGTCGTGCTCACGAAACTCGACGGCGACGCCCGCGGTGGTGCGGCGCTGTCCATCGTCGGAGTCACCGGCAAGCCGATCCTGTTCGCGTCCACAGGTGAGAAGGTCGGCGACTTCGAGGCCTTCCACCCCGACCGGATGGCAAGCCGGATCCTCGACATGGGGGACATCCTCACGCTCATCGAGCAGGCGGAGAAGGCCTTCGACGTCGAACAGACCCAGCGGATGGCCGGCAAGGTCGAGCGGGGGGAAGATTTCACCCTGACCGACTTCCTGGAACAGATGCAGGCGGTCAAGAAGATGGGCTCCTTGACCAAGATCCTGGGAATGATGCCCGGCATGGGCGATGTCAAGAAGCAGTTGGATTCCATCGATGATCGAGATATCGACCGAGTTGCGGCGATCATCCATTCGATGACCCCGCAGGAGCGGGACAACCCCAAGATCCTCAACGGCTCCCGGCGGGCCCGTATCGCGCGCGGGTCCGGCGTCGAGGTCCAGCAGGTCAACGCACTGGTGGAACGCTTCGGCGAGGCGCAGAAGATGATGCGCCAGATGCGGGGGGGCAAAGGAGCCCCCGGTATCCCCGGGATGCCCGCCATGCCCGGGATGCCGTCGGGAGGTGCCCGCAAGTCCAAGGGGAAGCCGGGCAGACCCAAGCAGAAGAAGGGACGCTCCGGCAACCCCGCGAAGCGGGCGCAGCAGGAGAAGGACGCCCTGACCGGTCCGTTGGTGGATCCCGGTTCGGTCGAGTTGCCCCCGCAGTTCAAGGACCTCTTGGGCGGCGGCTGACCCGCGGGCCGCAGGTTTGGGCGCGGGGCGACGATCTGGCACACTAGGGCGGTCGGCCGCCTCTGATCTTTGTACGGGGCGCCCGGTTGATCGAAACCCGGGACGGGGATACCCCCACCATCGTCGCCCCAGGGTGCCCGACATATGACAGGAGTTGTCACAGCAGTGGCCGTCAAGATCAAACTGAAGCGCATCGGCAAGGTGCGCGTCCCGCAATACCGCATCGTCGTGGCGGATTCCCGCACCGCCCGGGGCGGGCGTGCCATCGAGGAACTCGGCATCTATCAGCCGAAGAAGGACCCGAGTCTCATCCGGGTGGATTCCGAGCGGGTGCAGTACTGGCTCGGCGTCGGGGCCCTGCCCACTCAGCCGGTTCTGGCCATCCTGAAAGTCACCGGCGACTGGCAGCGCTTCAAAGGCCTGCCCGGCGCTGAAGGCACGCTTCGGGTTGCGGAGGCCAAGACCGACAAGATGGAGGTCTTCAACGCCGCCGCCCAGGAAGCCGGCGCCGAGAAGGACCGGGTCTCCGAAGCCAGGTCGAAGGCGGCCAAGAAGGCCGCTGCGGCCCGCACCGCTCCTGCCAAGGATCGTGGCGACGATGCCGACGCCGCTTCGTCGCGGCCTGAAGCGCCGGCTGCCGAAAAGACGGGCGAGGCTGCGGAGACCACCGAACCCGAGGGTTCCTGACGTGCTCGTCGACGCACTGGAGCACCTGATCCGCGGGATCGTCGACAACCCGGAAGATGTGGCTGTCAAGGAACGCAGCCAGCGCCGTGGCACCACGCTGCGGGTCAGGGTGAACCCTTCGGACATGGGCCGGGTGATCGGCAAAGCCGGCCGCACCGCGACCGCGATCCGCACCGTCATCACGGCAGTGGCGGGCCGCGACGGCGTCCGGGTGGATTTCGTGGACGGCAACTCGCGCTGAGATGCGCGTGCGCGTGGCCCGGATCGGCAAACCGTTCGGGATCGCCGGGCAGGTGACGGTGCAGGTGGCGACCGACGAACCCGAGATGCGGTTCGTCCCGGGTGCCGAACTGTTCTGCGACGGAAATCCGCTTCGCCTCGACAGCGTACGGCGCAGCGGCCCGCGGTGGATCCTGGGATTCGCGGGTGTGTCGGGCCGAGAAGCAGCCGAAGAGCTGCGGGGCTCCGAACTGTTCGCCGACGTCGCCGACACCGCCCGGCCGTCCGGAGCACAGGAGTGGTACGACCGCGATCTGGTGGGTCTGACATGTTTCTCTCCGCAAGGGGAGCGCCTCGGAGAGGTTGCGGGTGTGAACCACCTGCCCGGGCAGGACCTGTTGGTCGTCCGCACCCCCGCCGGCCACGACGCCTTGGTCCCTTTCGTGGCCGCAATCGTGACCCGGGTCGACGACAGCGGGATCGTCCTCGACACCCCCGGTGGCCTGCTGGAGCCCGACTTGGAGGCGCGCGAGGTATGAGGGTGGATGTCATCACCATCTTCCCCGACTACCTCGCCCCCGCGAGGCTGTCGCTGATCGGGCGTGCGATCGACTCCGGCGCGATCGACCTGCGGGTCCACGATCTGCGCAAATGGACCCACGACCGGCACCGCACCGTCGACGACACCCCCTTCGGCGGGGGGCCCGGGATGGTCATGAAGCCGGAACCCTGGGGCGAGGCGCTCGACCATGTCCTGGCCGGGGCAGCCGCCGGCACGCGTATCGTGGTGCCCACCCCCGCGGGGGTGCGCTACGATCAGCGCTGCGCAGAGCGCTACTCACAGGTACCGGGGCTCGTGGTGGCGTGCGGCCGCTACGAGGGGATCGACGACCGCGTTTGGCACCACTTCGGCGAGAAGCACCCCGTGGACCGCATCAGCCTCGGCGATTATGTACTCGCAGGTGGTGAGTTGGCCGCGCTGGCGATCCTGGAGTCGGTGGGGCGGCTGCTGCCCGGCGTATTGGGCAACGAGACCAGCGCGGTGGACGACTCCTTCACGACAGGTCGCGAGGGTGGCGAGCTGGAAGGGCCCTTGTACACCAAGCCGCGGCGGTGGCGCGGCCTCGAGGTGCCGGACGTTCTGCTGAGCGGCGACCACGCCCGCATCGCGTCATGGCGCGCCGCGCAAGCGCGGCTGCGGACCCGCCAGCTGCGCCCAGACCTCGCCGGCGGGCATCACGGGCCAGACGGCTGAGATCCCCGGCACACGCATGCGCCTCGTTTGGTGCTGGGCGGTGCGTTCGGGCATACTGCGGTGACGCGGTCTTCACTCCGGCTCTGCCGCAGGGGAGCGGGGATTCCCGCCGCGGACCCATGACCTACATCGTGGGCGACCTGCGGCGCCTGCAGAGAGAGTGCATGATGCGCAAATTGGATTCCGTCGATGCGGTATCGCTGCGAAGCGACATCCCAGACTTCCGGCCGGGCGACACGGTCAAGGTCCATGTGAGGGTCATCGAGGGCACCCGCTCGCGTATCCAGATCTTCCAAGGCTTCATCATGGCCCGCAGCGGTGACGGCGTCCGCGAGACGTTCACCGTCCGCAAGGTGTCGTTCGGCACCGGAGTGGAGCGCACGTTCCCGGTGCACTCGCCCATTCTGGAGAAGATCGAGATAGTCAGCCGCGGCGATGTCCGCCGGGCGAAGCTGTACTACCTGCGCGACCGCCGCGGCAAGGCGGCGAAGATCCGGGAGAAGCGCGACAACTCCGCATCATCCTGATCCGCCGGGGGCAGTGCCGTGACCTCGACTCGACAGACCCCGGGGGCGCCGACCAAGCGCAGATCCGGCGGTCTGCCGCTGTGGCTGGAACTGCCGCTGGTGGTCCTCGTCGCGGTTCTCCTTGCCTTCGTGGTCAAGACCTTCCTGGTGCAGATCTTCTATATCCCGTCGGGTTCCATGGAGGACACGCTCCTGATCGGAGATCGGGTCGCGGTCAACCGGCTGGCCTACCGGGTCGGTGAACCGCAGCGCGGTGACGTGGTCGTGTTCGACGGGATCGACTCCTTCGTGCGCGCTGACGCCGCCGCCCCGTCCCAGGGGCCGGTGGCGGACATCCTCACCGAGCTGGGCCGGACCATCGGCATCGTCCCTCCCCCGGACACCGTCTTCGTGAAACGGATCATCGGAGTCGGCGGCGACCGGGTCAGGTGCTGTGACCGCAACGGCCGGATCGGCGTCAACGGCACGCCGATCGACGAGCCGTACATCTATCCAGGCGACGTACCCAGCAACACGCCCTTCGACGTCACAGTCCCGGAGGGCAAACTGTGGGTGATGGGCGACCACCGCGGCGCTTCCGCGGACTCACGCTCACACCTGGGCGACCCGGGCGGCGGATTCGTGCCGGTCGACCGGACCCTGGGGCGCGGGTTCGCGGTCATCTGGCCCCGCGAGCAGTGGCAGCGGATCACGCGACCCGCCTGGGCGCAGCAGATGGATGAGGCGGAGCCGTCGCAGCCGTAGGCTGATGCGGTGGGAATCGCGCCGAGCCTGCGCTACGAGCGGGAGTTGCTGCGCGGTGGCGCGCTCCGGGTGGCGGGTGTGGATGAAGTCGGCCGGGGGGCGATCGCCGGGCCCGTCAGTGTGGGTGTGGTGGTCGTCGATGCCGAAACCCGCAGCGCTCCCACCGGCCTGCGCGACTCCAAACTGCTCACACCCAAGCAGCGCCAAGCGCTCGAGCCCAAGGTCGCACGATGGGCCCGGGAGTGCGCGGTCGGCCATGCGGGACCAGACGAGATCGACCGGTGGGGGATCATCGTAGGGCTGCGGCTCGCTGCACTGCGCGCTCTCCAACAGTGCGGCCGGGTGGATAGCGTCATCCTGGACGGCAGCCACGACTGGCTCAGCGCGGAAAGCCAGCAGCTGCTCGCTGCGCCCCCTTGGCCGGATGTGGCCGTTGCGACCGTGGTGACGCGGGTGCGCGCCGATCAGCGGTGCTCCAGCGTGGCGGCCGCCAGCGTCGCCGCGAAGGTCGCCCGCGATCGGATCATGCGGCAGCTGGATGGGCAGTGGCCCGGATACGGCTGGGCTGAGAACAAGGGATACAGCACGGCGGATCATGGGGCGGCGCTGCGGCACAAGGGCCTCTCGCAGCATCACAGGAAGTCTTGGCAGCTGGCTGCCCTCGGTGAAGCTCCCGCTGGGGGACGTCGGGGGACGGCCGTCCCCACTGCCGAGCCGCTGCCCGCCGTCCACAGCTGAGAAACGGGTCGCCGGGGCGGCGTGCCCTGGCGGTTTGCTGCACCTATGGCTGCTTCACCTGCTGACAACCCCTCCTACGGCGTCTGGGCGCCTGGCAATCGCCGGATCGGGCAAGTAGGTGAGGGCCTGGCGGTGGAGTACCTGAGACGGCGGGGTTGGATCATCCTCGAACGCAACTGGCGCTGCAGCGCCGGGGAGATCGATGTCGTGGCGCTGGACGGCGACGAGTTGGTGGTCTGCGAGGTGAAGACCCGCGCCTCGAGGCGCGCGGGCACGGCACTGGAATCGATAACCCAGCGCAAACTGCGGCGGCTGTACCGGCTGGCCGCTCTCTGGTCGTCGCAGCGGGGTGGCCAGCGGCTGCCGGCGCGCGTCGATGCCATCGGAATCCACTTGGCGGCGGACGGCACCTTCACGGTGGAGCATGTCCGGGGGATCAGCTGATGGCCGTGACGGTCTGCCACGGCGCGGTGTGCGTGGGGATGATGGGCCAACTCGTCGAGGTACAGGCCCACGTCAGCAACGGACTGCCGGGCATGACCATCGTGGGACTGCCGGACACGTCCATCAGCGAGTCGCGCGACCGGGTTCGCTCGGCGGTCACGAACTGCGGGTTCGACTGGCCGGTGGGACGGATCACCGTGGGGCTGTCGCCGGCGTTCGAGCACAAGAGGGGCTCCGGGCTCGACCTGGCCGTCGCGATCGCCGTGCTGGCGGCGGCCGAGGTGGTGCCGCCGCAGCGGGCGGCAGCCGGAGTGTTCCTGGGCGAGCTCGGGCTCGACGGCTCGGTGCGGCCCATCCCCGGCGCGGTGGCAATGGCGCTGGGAATCTCACGCACGACGCCCGGCGCGGCGGTATTCGCCAGCCCGGCGACCTCGGCCCAGATCGCCCGCGTACCGGGAATCCGCGCGGTGCCGGTGAGTGATCTATCCCAGACGGTCGAGATCATGAAAGGGGTGCGACCCGAACCTGACCCGCCGGCCGTGGCCGAGTCCCCGATCACGGGCGGCGAACCGCCCGAGCTGGCAGACGTCCTTGGTCAGCGACGTGCCTGCCGGTCGTTGGAGATCGCAGCCGCCGGAGGCCACCACCTGATGCTGGCGGGGCCGCCCGGTGTCGGCAAGACCATGCTCGCCCAGCGTCTGCCCGGGCTGCTGCCGCCGCTCAGCGACTCCCAGGCGCTGGAGGTAGCCGCCATCCGCGACGCTGTCGATGGCGGCGTCGATGCGGTGACCCGGGTGCCGCCGTTCCGCTCGCCGCACCATTCCGCCACACACGTGTCGATGGTGGGCGGAGCCGTGGGCGGTACCACGCGGCCCGGCCAGATCAGCCTCGCCCACCACGGAGTGCTGTTCCTGGATGAGGCACCGGAGTTCAGCCGGCTGACCCTGGAGTCCCTGCGACAGCCGCTGGAGGACGGGGTGGTCAGCATTGCCCGCGCGGCAGTCACCGAGCGGGTCCCGGCGAGGTTCCAGCTCGTGCTGGCGGCCAACCCATGCCCCTGCGGCGATGCGGGAACCTCGACCTGCCGCTGTTCGCCGGGTGCTGTGCGCAGGTACGCGACCCGCATCTCCGGTCCATTGCTGGACCGGGTGGACATGCGCATCACCGTCAGCGCACCCGTCGGCCGCACTCCCGCCGAAACAACGGAAAAGGTGAGGCAGCGGGTCCTTGCGGCGCGGGAGCGGTCCCGCAGCCGACTGGCGCAGATAGGCGAGGAGTTGAACTGCCGCATCCCCGGCGGGATGCTGCGGCGGCTCTTCCCGCCCGAGGACGCGGCCATGGCCCAGTTGGAGGGCTGGTACCGCAAACGCCAACTGAGCATGAGGTCGATGGACCGGATCGCCCGGGTGAGTTGGACCATCGCCGATCTCAACGGCATCGACCGGCCGGGGTCCGACGAGGTCGCCGAGGCCTCCCTGCTCCGGCAGACCAGCGCCGAGGAGCCCGGATGAGCGTGCCGGTGCGGCAACTGTTGCCCGGCAGCGGCTGGCCGACCCAACTGGACGATCTGCGCCGCGACGCACCCGGGGAGCTGCATGTGCGCGGCGGCGGCGACCTGCGGCTGCTGGCCTTGCGGTCGGTCGCCGTCGTCGGCTCGCGCAACGCCACCCCCTACGGCATGTCCGTGGCCGACCGGCTGTCGGCCGAACTGGTGGCAGCGGGCTGGGTTGTGGTGTCGGGCGCGGCCTACGGCATCGACTCCGCCGCCCACCGCGGCGCGCTGGTCGGTGGCGGCTGCACCGTGGCCGTCGTCGCCGGTGGCATCGAGCGCACCATGTCGGGGCCGGGCAATCGGATGTTGGCCGCGATCGCGGAACAGGGACTCGTCGTGGCCGAGCATCCCGGCACCGTCTCGCCGCAGCGGCACACGTTCCTGCGCCGCAACAGGCTGATCGCAGCGCTGACGCGGGCCACCGTCGTCGTCGAGGCGGCGGAGAGGTCGGGGGCCCTGAACACCGCACGGTGGGCGGAGTCGGTGGGCCGTATGGTCCTCGCTGTTCCCGGGCCGGTGACCGGCCCGGCGAGCAGGGGCACCCATCGCATGATCCGCGATTCCCGCGCCGTGCTGGTGCGCGACACCGCAGACGTGCTGGAGGTGCTGGAGCCGATCGGCACCCTGCCGCCGGAATCCCCCGAATCGGGTCTGCGCTGGGGCACGTCGTGACCGCAGCCGACCGACCGCCTGCACGGCGCCGGGCGGCGGCCGTGACCGCCGCGACGGCTCTGGCCCTCTCGACGGCCGCCGTCGGCGCGCCCGCCGGGGCCGAAGGGGATCCGGTGCCGCCGGTGGCCGGGCGGACGGTGGCCGAATTCGACCCGCCCGACCCGGACTGGATGCCGGGGCACCGCGGGATAGACCTGGCAGGCGAGCCCGGTGAACCGGTGAGCACCCCGCGAGCCGGCGTTGTCGCGTTCGTGGGACTGGTCGGCTCCGTACCGGTGGTGGTGGTCCGGCATGGAATCGCCCGCGCCACCTACCAGCCCGTCTCGTCCGACCTCGCGCCGGGCGACCTGGTCGCCGCGGGTGCCTAGCTCGGTGCCCTGGCGCCGGAGGGCGGCCACTGCGGGGGATCGTGTCTGCATTGGGGGTTGATCGTTTCCGGCGCCTACATCGACCCGCGGCTGATGTTGGGCCGGGTTCGGGTCAGCCTGGTGCCGCAGTGAATCGGATGGGCGTTACACTTGCCGCACCGGCCGTATGGCCGGAATTCGCGCGCTCCACTCACAGCGTTCGCCGTCGGTCCCACGGGAGGCGGGCGTGGGGGTGCCAGGGACCCGCACCAGATCGGGCGGGTCAAGAACCGACTGCGCCGCGATCGGCGCCGAAAGGACACTTCGTGGCTGTCGTCACAATGCGCCAGATGTTGGAGTCCGGGGTCCATTTCGGACACCAGACCCGGCGCTGGAACCCCAAGATGAAGCGCTTCATCCTCACCGAGCGCAATGGGATCTACATCATCGATCTTCAGGGATCCCTGTCGTACATCGACCGTGCCTATGAGTTCGTGAGCCAGACGGTGGCCCACGGCGGCACAGTGCTGTTCGTCGGCACCAAGAAGCAGGCCCAAGAGGCCGTTGCCCAGCAGGCCACCAGGGTGGGGATGCCTTACGTCAACAACCGCTGGCTCGGCGGCATGCTCACCAACTTCAGCACGGTGCACCAGCGCCTCGAGCGGCTCAAGGAGCTAGAGGACATCGACTACGACGATGTCGCCGGCTCATCGATGACGAAGAAGGAACTTCTCACCCTGCGCCGCGAGAAGGACAAACTGGAAGCCACCCTCGGCGGCATACGCAATATGGACAAAGTTCCCAGCGTGGTGTGGCTCGTCGACACGAACAAGGAGCACATCGCCGTCAAGGAGGCCCACAAACTGGGCATCCCGGTCGTGGCGATCCTCGACACCAACTGCGACCCGGACGAGGTGGACTACCCCGTCCCCGGCAATGACGACGCGATCCGGGCGGTAGCGCTGCTCACCCGGGTGATCGCCGACGCCGTCGCCGACGGGCTGCAGACCCGTGCCGGCGCTGCCGCCACCGGCGAGGAGAGCGAGCCCCTCGCCGAGTGGGAAGCCGAGATCCTGGCCGCACCCGAGGCTCCGGCCCCGGAGGCGGCACCCGAGGCTCCGGCCCCGGAGGCGGCCATCGAGGCTGCGGCCCCGGAGGCGGCCATCGAGGCTGCGGCCCCGGAGGCCGTTGCCGAACCGCAGTCCTGATCACACCGGTCCAACTGGAGGAACACCCATGGCAATCACCGCTGCCGACGTCAAGAAGCTCCGCGATCGAACCGGGGCTGGGATGATGGAGTGCAAGAGGGCGCTCACCGAGGCTGACGGCGACATCGATCGGGCGGTCGAGATCCTGCGCATCTCGGGGGCGGCGAAGGCCGCCAAGCGTGGGGCCGAGCGAACCGCGACCAACGGGCTCGTCGCCCTTGCCGGCAACGCTTTGGCCGAACTGCGCTGCGAGACTGACTTCGTGGCCAAGAATGCCGATTTCATAGCGTTGGCCCAAGAACTGGCCGACGCGGTCGCCGAGCAGCGGCCGGCCGACGCAGCCGCGTTCGCCGCCATGACGCTGCCCTCCGGCAAGACCGCGGAAGCCACGGTGTCAGAACTGTCCGGCATCATCGGGGAGAAGCTCGAACTCGGCCGCCATGCCCGCGTGGACGGTGAGGCCGTGTCCTACCTGCACAGCCGGTCGGCGGATCTGCCGCCGGCGATCGGGGTCCTGGTCGCCTTCACGGGCGACGCTGAAGCCGCTCGCGCGGTGGCGCTGCAGATCGCGGCCATGAAGCCCCGCTATCTCACCCGCGAAGACGTCCCCGCGGATCTTGTCGAGAACGAGCGTCGGATCGCCGAGGCGACCGCACGTGAAGAGGGCAAACCCGAGAAGGCGCTGCCGAGGATCGTCGAGGGGCGCCTCAACGGGTTCTTCAAGGAGACAGTCCTCCTCGACCAGCCCGCAGTGCAGGAGAGCAAGAAGACCGTCGGCCAGGTGCTCCAGGAAGCTGGCACCACGGTGGACGGCTTCGCCCTCATCGAAGTGGGGAAAGCCTGATCCGGGAGCCCGTCGTGGACGAGACGCATGTGCAGGAAGTTCTGGCGGGAGCAGTCGAGCAGTGGCCGGCTGCGCCGCCGGGTGGCTTCACCCGGGTCCTGCTGAAGCTATCGGGGGAGGCCTTCGCCGGCGGTGGCGGTCTCGGAGTTGATCCGATGGTCGTGCAATCCATCGCCGCCCAGATCGCCGCTGTGGTCAGGTCCGGGGTGGAGGTCGCCGTGGTGATCGGCGGCGGCAACTACTTCCGGGGCGCAGAGTTGTCCGAGCACGGCATGGAGCGAGCCCGGGCGGACTACATGGGGATGCTGGGCACAGTCATGAACTGCCTGGCGCTGCAGGACTTCTGCGAGAAGCAAGGGGTCGAAACCCGTGTCCAGACCGCGATCTCCATGGGGCAGGTGGCCGAGCCGTACATCCCCCGGCGGGCTGAGCGGCACTTGCAGAAGGGCAGAGTGGTGATCTTTGGTGCGGGTCTGGGAGCCCCCTACTTCTCCACCGACACCACCGCCGCCCAACGGGCGCTTGAGATCGGCGCCGAGGTGGTGTTGATGGCCAAGGGCGTGGACGGCGTGTACGACGCCGATCCGCGCACGAATCCCGGCGCCCACCGGTTCGAGCGGCTCAGCTGCGATGACGTGCTCCAGCGCGACCTCAAAGTCGCCGACGCGACAGCCATCAGCCTGTGCCGGGACAACAAACTGCCCATCGTGGTCTTCAACCTGCTGACGGAGGGAAACATCGCCCGGGCCGTGCGCGGTGAGAAGATCGGTACATTCATCGGCTGACGACCTGCGCGGCGCATCCGCGGCGCACGGCAAGGGGTAAGGAGCCCGACATGATCGACGAAACCCTCTTCGAGGCGGAAGAGAAGATGGACAAGGCATTGACTGTCGCCCAGGATGACTTCGCCAGCATCCGCACGGGACGTGCCAATCCGGCGATGTTCAGCAAGTTGACAGTGGACTACTACGGCACGGCCACACCGATCCAGCAGTTGGCGTCGTTCGCCACCCAGGAAGCCAGACTGGTGGTGATCACCCCCTACGACAAGTCCGTCATGGCGGCCATCGAACGGGTGATCCGCGATTCCGACCTCGGTGTGAACCCCACCTCCGACGGAACGGTCATCAGGGTCGCCCTCCCGCAGCTCACAGAGGAGCGGCGCAAGGAGTACGTCAAGCAGGCCAAGTCGAAGGCCGAGGACGCACGCATCGCGGTGCGCAACATCCGCCGGCACGCCAACCAGGTGCTGGACCGTATGATCAAGGACGGAGACGCGGGCGAGGACGACGTCAAGCGCGCCGAGAAGCATCTGGACGACATCACCCACAGGCATGTGGCTCACATAGATGACATTCTGAAGCACAAGGAAGCCGAACTGCTCGAGGTGTGACGCATGGCCGAGACGACTGGCGGGGGCGCAACCGCGGCCCCTGATTCTGGCGCGGGCAAGGCAGGGCGCAACCTCCCCGTCGCGGTCGCCGCGGGTGTCTTCCTCGGGGGGATGGCGCTGGCGAGTCTGGTATGGATCGAATGGCTGTTCATCCCGCTGGCCGCGGCGGCGCTGGTCATCGGGGCGTCGGAGATCACCGCGGCGATGGCCACCCGTGGCATCCGGGTGCTCGCGGTTCCCCTCTACGTCGGGATCCCCGTGGTCGCGGTCAGCGCCTACGCCTGGGGCGAACCGGCCTTCCTGGCCACTTTCGGCGCGTTGGTGCTGCTGCTGCTGATCGGGCAGCTGAACCGCGGCACCGATCACTACGTGCGCGACGCGTCGGCCTCGGTACTGGTCGCCGGCTACCTGCCCCTGATGATCGGCTTCGCCATGCTCACCCTCGGCGGCGAGCAGGGGAACCTGCGGATCATCGTGTTCATCAGCCTTACCATCAGCAGTGACATAGGCGGCTATGCCGCGGGTGTCCTGTTCGGCAAGCACCCGATGGCGCCGGGCATCAGCCCGAAGAAGTCGTGGGAGGGTTTCGCCGGCTCGGTGCTGTTCCAGGTGGTCGTGGGCATAGTGCTGTTCGTCTACCTCTTGGATGCGCCTTGGTGGGCCGGTGCCATCACCGGCGCGGTCATGACGGTCACCGCGACGGGTGGTGATTTCGTCGAGAGCGCGATCAAGCGCGACTTGGGCATCAAGGACATGGGCTCGATCATTCCCGCCCACGGCGGGCTCATGGATCGGTTGGACTCCCTGGTCCCCAACGCCTTCGTCTCCTGGGTGATGTTCACATTGCTGCTGAGCCCATGACATCCGATCTGAACATGCCGGGGATCACCCGCCCGCAGCCCCGCAGGGAGCGGGCGGTCAAGCCGCCCGGCCACTGGGCGGACATGTCCACCGGCGAGCGCATCGAGGCGGTCAGCGCGGCAGGGCTGCCCCGGTTCCGGTCCGATCAGATCAGCCGCCACTATTTCGGGCGCGACAGCGCCGACCCGTCCGCATGGACCGACCTGTCGACCGAGTTGGCCGCGACGGTGGCGGGAACCTGGTTCCCGCAACTGCTGACCGAGGTGACCACAGCCACCTGCGACGCCGGTGCCACCGCCAAATCGGTGTGGCGGCTGACCGGCGGAGCGCTGGTGGAGAGTGTCGTCATGGGCTACCCGGACCGGGTCACCGCCTGCATCTCCAGTCAGGCCGGCTGCGGAATCGGTTGTCCCTTCTGCGCGACCGGGCAGCAGGGTCTCGCGCGCAACCTCAGCGCCGCCGAGATCGTCGAACAGGTCCGGCAGGCACGAATCGCCGCCCAGTCGGGGGCTCTGGGGCCGCGCCGCAGACTCAGCAACATCGTCTTCATGGGGATGGGCGAGCCGCTGGCGAACTACAAGGCGGTGGTTGCGGCGCTGCACCGGATCATCGACCCCGCGCCCGCGGGGTTCGGCATCTCCGCCCGATCCGTGACGGTGTCCACCGTGGGGCTCGTTCCCCGGGTCCGTCAGCTGGCCGGCGAGGGGATGCCGGTCACCCTCGCGCTGTCGCTGCATGCACCCGACGACGAGTTGCGGGACACACTCGTGCCGATCAACGACCGCTGGCCCGTCGCCGAGGTGATCGCCGCCGCCGACGACTACGCCGCGGCGACCGGTCGCCGGTACAGCATCGAATACGCGTTGATCCGTGAGATCAACGACCAGCCGTGGCGCGCCGATGCCCTGGCCGCGCTGCTGCGGGGTCGACTGGCACATGTGAACCTGATCCCGCTGAACCCCACCCCGGGATCGGTGTGGACCGCGTCCGACCCGGCGGTTTCCGCGGAGTTCGTGCGCCGGTTGCGGTCCGGCGGTGCCGCGGTGACAGTGCGCGACACCCGAGGTCGCGAGATCGACGGCGCCTGCGGCCAGCTCGCGGCGGCGCAGGGATGAGCGACGCGCCGCGACGGGTGGTCAGCCTGGGGGCAACCGGTTCCATCGGAACGCAAGCCGCCGACATCATCGGGCGCAACCCGGCGCGGTTTCACGCCGTGGGCCTGTCCGCCACCGGCCGCCGTTTCGAGGAACTCGCCGATCAGGTGGACCGGCTTCGGCCCGAAGCAGTGGCCGTGGCAGATCCAGCGGCCGCGAGGCGCCTGCGGGAGCGCAACCCGGGCCTGGAGGTCCTCGATGGGCCGGGGGGTGCCGAGCAGGTGGCGGCGATGTCGGCCGACGTGGTCCTCAACGGCATCGCGGGGGCCGCGGGACTCCGCCCGACCCTTGCGGCACTGGGAGCCGGCAACGTCCTCGCGCTGGCCAACAAGGAGTCGCTGATCATCGGTGGTCCGCTGGTCACTCGGCTGGCTGCCCCGGGGCAGATCGTGCCCGTCGACTCCGAGCACTCCGCGCTCGCCCAAGCGCTGCGGTCGGGCAGCCGCGGCGAGGTCCGCCGCCTGATCCTCACCGCATCCGGCGGCCCGTTCCGAGGCTGGGACACCGAGCGGTTGAGGACCGTCGCGCCGCAGCAGGCGCTGGCACATCCGACCTGGGATATGGGCCCGCTGGTCACCATCAACTCCGCGACCCTGGTCAACAAGGGTTTGGAGCTGATCGAGGCTCATCTGCTGTTCGACATGCCGCTGGACCGCATCGACGTTGTGGTCCATCCGCAGTCGGTCATCCACTCCATGGTGGAATTCGTGGACGGCTCCACCATCGCGCAGGCCAGCCCCCCGGACATGCGCCTGCCCATCGCGCTGGGGCTCGGCTGGCCCGACCGCGTCCCCGACGCCGCAGCAGCCTGCGACTGGACCCGACGGGCCGAGTGGAGTTTCGAGCCGGTCGACCATGAGACCTTCCCCGCAGTACGCCTCGCCGCCCGCGTGGCCGAGGCGGGCGGGGTGCTGCCGGCGGTGTTCAACGCCGCCGATGAGGTGGCGGTGTCTGCGTTCCTGTCCCACGAGATGCCCTTCACCGGGATTGTTGAGACGGTCGCGCGTGTTGTCGATGAATACGACGGGCGCTTCGACGGCAACGATCCCGGCCTCGACGACGTCCTAGCGGCAGATGACTGGGCCCGCCAGCGGGCAGCGGCTTGCATCCGATCGGGCCGGGCAGTCGCCGAGGACGGGTGAGGAGGAGACGGCATGGGCGAGGTTCTGGCGAACATTGCTGGCATCTTGCTGTTCGTCTTTCTGATCTTCGTGTCCATCGGGTTGCATGAGTTCGGACACTTCTCGACCGCCAAGCGCTACGGGGCCAAGGTCACCGAGTTCATGATCGGATTCGGGCCGAAGCTGGTGTCGCGAAGCCGGGGCGAAACCGACTACGGCATCAAGGCGGTGCCCCTCGGCGGCTACGTGCGCATCATCGGCATGTACCCGCCCGCAAAGGCGGGGCAACAGGTCCGCGCAGGTCGCATGGCGGAGTTGGTGGCAGAGGCGCGCCAACAATCCCTGTCAGAGATCGAGCCGGGCGACGAGGACCGGGTGTTCTACAACCTGCCGGTGCGCCAGCGGGTTGTCGTGATGATGGCCGGGCCGGCCATGAACCTGTTCCTGGCGGTGGTGCTCTTCAGCGCCATGCTGGTCGGGATCGGCTTGCCGAGCCCAGGCACGACCATCGCGGCGACCGTGACCTGTGTGCCGACGGCGGCGAACCCCGCCGGCGCCGCCGGCGAGGCCGGTGGCTGCGACGGTTCGTTGCCCACCGCGGCGAGTGCGGCGGGTCTCATGGCGGGCGACCGGATCGTCGCCGTGGCCGGGACACGGGTGAGCGATTGGGACGGTCTGGGCGTAGCCCTTGAAGGGGCCGCGGGGGCCACGGCCGTGACGGTGGAGCGCGGCGGCGAGCGCGTCACAACCACCGCCGACCTGCGGCAGGTTGACTACCCGATCTACGACGAGCGAGGCCGGGCCACGGGGGAGACCACCCCCCGGGTGTTCCTCGGCGTGCGACCTGCCATCGACTACGTGCCGCTGTCCTTGGCGGAAGTGCCCGGCTACATGTGGGAGATCACGACCGCCTCGGTGGGTGCCCTGGTGACGATGCCGCAACGCGTGTGGGAACTCGGCGGCACCCTGGCCACTGGCGGCGACCGCTCCCCGGAAAGCCCGGTCAGTGTTGTGGGAGTCAGCCGCCTCGGCGGCGAGATCGCGGCGGCCGAGGTTCCGGTCCAGGCCAAGATAGGGACTTTCCTGGGGCTCGCCGCCTCACTGAACCTCTTCCTCTTCCTCTTCAACCTGCTGCCCGTGCTTCCGCTCGACGGCGGTCATGTCGCCGCAGCCCTGTGGGAGGGCGCCCGGCGTTCGTGGGCCCGGCGGCGCGGCAACCCCGATCCCGGACCGGTCGACACCGCCCGGCTGCTGCCCGTCACCTACTCCGTGGCCGTCATGCTGATAGTCGTCGGCGTGATGGTGGTGTGGGCTGACATCGTCAAGCCGATCACGCTCGGCGGATGAAACCATCGCGAGGGATAATGGTCCTGAATCAGGAGGTTCTGTGAGCATCTCGTTGGGTACGCCCGCCCCGGTCACGCTGGCCCCGAGGCGCACATCGCGTCAGATTGTCCTGCGACACGACAAGAAACCCGTGCGTGTCGGCGGCGACGCGCCCATCTCGGTGCAGTCGATGACCACAACCGTCACCGCCGACGTGGATTCCACGTTGCAGCAGATCGCGGAACTCACCGCCGCTGGATGCGAGGTCGTGCGGGTGGCCGTGCCCAGCGCCGACGATGCCGAGGCGCTGTCGATCATCGCCCGCAAGTCCGCGATCCCCGTCATTGCCGACATCCACTTCCAGCCGCGTTATGTCTTCGCGGCCATCGCGGCCGGCTGTGCCGGCGTACGGGTGAACCCGGGCAACATCAAGAAGTTCGACGACCAGGTGGCCGAGATCGCCCGCGCCGCCTCGGACGCGGGTACGCCCATCCGCATCGGCGTCAACGCCGGCTCCCTCGACCCCAGGCTGCTCGCCAAGTATGGCAAGGCCACGCCGGCCGCACTGGTGGAGTCGGCGCTATGGGAATGTTCGCTGTTCGAGGAGCACGGGTTCCGCGACCTGAAGATCTCGGTGAAGCACCACGATCCCGTCGTCATGATCCAGGCCTATCGGATGTTGGCGCAGAAGTGCGACTACCCGTTGCACCTCGGTGTCACCGAGGCGGGCCCGCTGCAGCAGGGCACCATCAAGTCCGCGGTGGCCTTCGGTGCGCTGCTGTCGCAGGGGATCGGCGACACGATCCGCGTGTCGCTGTCGGCACCTCCGGTTGAGGAGGTCAAGGTGGGGCAGACGATTCTGGAGTCGCTGAACCTGCGGGAACGCGGGTTGGAGATCGTCTCCTGCCCGTCATGCGGGCGGGCCCAGGTGGATGTCTACACCCTCGCCGACCAGGTCACCGCCGGTCTGGAAGGGTTGGACGTTCCGCTGCGGGTCGCAGTGATGGGCTGCGTGGTCAACGGTCCCGGCGAGGCGCGTGAGGCGGACCTCGGCGTCGCCAGCGGCAACGGCAAGGGGCAGATCTTCGTCAAGGGCGAGGTCATCAAGACGGTCCCGGAGTCGCTGATCGTGGAAACGCTGATCGAGGAAGCCATGAAGCTCGCGGAGTCAAGCGCGGAGAGCGGGTCGCCGGAGGTCGGCGTGCTGTCGTGACCCTGGCACCCACCCGCGGGACATCCCGCCACCCCCGAGTACGCCCGCTGGCAGCGGGGGAGGAACATCTGCTCGAGCCGCTGTTCGCTGCCGATCCCGTCGTGCACTGCTTCGCGGCCTCGCGGGTGCTGGAGGGCGGGCTGCGGCTGTCGTCCTTGGGCGGCCAGATGCTCGCCTATGAGCGCGACGGTGCGGTGGTCTCCGCTCTGCTGGTCGGGGCCAACCTGGTGCCGGTGTGCACCGATGCGGAAAGCAGGGCGGAGTTCGCGAGGCAAGCTGTCCGTATGGGCCGCCGCTCCTCGTCCATCGTGGGACCCGCTGCGGAGGTGCTGGACCTCTGGAACCGGCTGCGCCCCTACTGGGGAGCAGCGCGGGAGGTCCGCCCCGATCAACCGTTGATGGTCGCCGCGGCGGACCCCCGGGTGGCAGCGGACCCCGCCGTCCGGATCACCGGCGAAGATGAGCTGGACGTGATCTACTCCGCGTGCGTCGAGATGTTCACCGAGGAAGTCGGGGTGTCGCCGGTGGCCGGCGGAGCGGCACCCGCGTACCGTCGTCGGATCGCGTCGCTGATAGCCGCGGGAAGGTCCTTTGCGCGCTTCGAGGACCGCCAGCCGATGTTCAAGGCCGAACTCGGAGCGGTGACGCCGGATGCGTGCCAGGTCCAAGGTGTCTGGGTGGCGCCCGATCACCGGGGCCGCGGCCTGGCACCGGCCGGCATGGCGCGGGTGGTGGAACTGGCGCGCAGCCATTCCCGGCAGGTGAGCCTGTACGTCAACGAGTACAACACCCCCGCCCTGCGCGCATATGAGACCGCCGGTTTCCGGCGGGTCGGCACTTTCGCAACCGTGCTCTTCTGAGTGGCTGCCGGGCGCCGCGGCGGGCCGTGGCATCCTAGACGGGGGCGCGGCCGCCCCGAAGCGACCGCCACTGGACAGGGGCAATGGGTATGGGTGGGGCAGACTCCAGCGCGCGGCAACGTGTGCTGAGCGCCGTCGGCAACGGTGCGGCGGCGCTGATCGTCGCGGCCTTCATCGCCGGACTGTTGTACGCGTACCCCCGCCTCGAAGAGTTGAACCCCCAATCCTCCCGGCTGGACGGCAAGACGGCTGCGGATGTCACGACCGCGGCGGCGGATGCAGCGGTGGACTTCGCGCGGAGAGCGCAGCGCGCACCGCGCACCCGAACCGAAGGCCCCCGCTTCGCCTTCGCGTCCCCGCCGCCGCGGGGTGTGGCCGGGGAGCCCGGTCACTGGTGCGCGGCGGATGTGATCGGATACCGCATCGACTTCGACGCCGCGCTGTTGGCAGGCAGCACCCGCGCGCGGGAGAAGTACCGTTGGCGGCGGGCCGCGGCCGAATGGACCCGGGCGAGCGGGGGGCGCTACCGGTTGGAGTACCGCGGCCCAGCCAGGTACCCGGTGGTGGACGGGGCCGCGGGGCATTCCCCGGTGGACCTGTCGAGGGTGCCCGCGGGAGAGATAGCGTTGACCTACGCCGTCGGCTCGGACCGCACCGGACCCGGGTTTCGCCGATACACCCACGCCGCGTTGTCCACTGCGCTCGGTGTGGGCGGTGTCGAGCAGGTGACCTGGGACTCCGCCACCCCGGGGCAGATCCAGCGCGGCATGGTTATCCTCGACGCCGTCGACACCGCGAACGATCCGCTGGACGTGCCCACCCCCTATGTCCACGAGTTGGGCCATGCGCTGGGGCTGGGACATGTCGCGGACCGCCGTCAGATCATGGCCACCCATGCGGGGCCGCAGGCGCAGATCGGCGGCGGGGACATCGCAGGCATCACCCGGCTGGCATCGGCGGGGTGCTGACGGTCCCCACCCGCAGGCGGGATCGGTATCTTGGGGGGCGCTGCCGCGCACCAACGATGGAGGTCTCAGTGCTTCGGATGTCGAACCTCTTCCTGCGTACCCTGCGCGAGGATCCGGCCGACGCGGAGGTTCCCAGCCACCGCCTCCTGGTCCGGGCCGGCTACGTGCGCCGAGTTGCACCGGGTATCTTCTCGTGGCTGCCGCTGGGCTACATGGTGTACCGCAACGTAGAGCGGATCGTGCGTGAGGAGATGGACGCCGCCGGCTTCCAAGAAGTCCACTTCCCGGCGCTGCTGCCCCGAGAGCCCTACGAGCAGACCGGCCGGTGGAGCGAATACGGCGACACCTTGTTCCGGTTGCACGACCGCAAGGGCGGCGACTACCTGCTGGGCCCCACCCATGAGGAGATGTTCACCCTCACGGTGAAGCAGGAGTTCTCGTCATACAAGGACCTTCCGGTGAGCCTGTACCAGATCCAGACCAAATACCGCGACGAAGCCAGGCCGCGGGCCGGGATCCTGCGGGGCCGCGAGTTCGTGATGAAGGATTCCTATTCCTTCGACATCGACGACACCGGTCTGCAAGCCAGCTACGACGCCCACCGGGCGGCGTACATCAAGACTTTCCAGCGCCTCGGCCTCGACTTCATCATCGTCGGCGCAGTCTCCGGCGCCATGGGCGGATCGGCATCCGAGGAGTTCCTGGCGCCGTGCATCCACGGTGAGGACACCTTCGTCCGCTGTCCGCAGTGCGGCTACGCGGCCAATACCGAGGCGGTGACCACACCGCCGCCCGAGACTGTCCCGACCGAAGGGCAGCCCGATCCCGTGGTTGCCCACACCCCGGGCACCGAGACCATCGAAGCCCTCGTGGGCCTCGCCAACGGCCGGGACGACCTGCGCCGAGACGACCGGGCCTGGACCGCCGCCGACACCCTGAAGAACGTGGTGCTGGCGGTGACCGATCCGGCTGGGGAGACGATGCCGCTGGTGATCGGGCTGCCTGGCGACCGCGAGGTGGACATGAAGCGGGTCGAGGCGGCGCTGGCCCCCGCAACCGTGCGACCCTTCGAGGAAGCCGACTTCGCCGCGCAGCCGCAGCTGGTCCGCGGCTACATCGGGCCGGACATCCTGGGCGCCGACGCCCCGAGCGGAATCCGCTATCTGTTGGATCCCCGCGTGGTGACGGGCACCGCCTGGGTGACCGGGGCCAATGTGGCCGACCACCACGTCTTCGGGCTGGTCGCCGGGCGCGACTTCAGCGCCGATGGGACCATCGAGGCCGCCGAAGTGCGCGCCGGAGACCCCTGCCCCGACTGCGGGACACCGCTGGACATGGAGCGGGGGATAGAGATCGGACACATCTTCCAACTCGGCCGCAAGTACGCCGACGCCTTGGGGCTGCAGGTGCTGGACCCCACCGGCCGGCTGGCAACAGTCACCATGGGTTCCTACGGCATCGGAGTGTCCCGGGCGGTCGCGGCGATAGCCGAACAGACCCACGACGATCAAGGTCTGTGTTGGCCCCGCGAAGTGGCGCCGGCGGATGTGCACATCGTGGTGGCCGGCAAGTCCGAACAGATCATCTCGGCGGCCGACGACCTCGCTCGAGAGTTGGAATCGGCTGGAAGCCGTGTCCTGCTCGACGACCGCACGGGGGTCTCCGTGGGAGTCAAGTTCAACGATGCCGAACTGTTGGGCGTGCCCACCATCCTGATCGTGGGCAAAGCGCTCGCCGACGGGCAGGTCGAAATCAAGGACCGTCGCACCGGGCAGCGCCGACGGATCCCAGTCGCCTCGGCCACTGCCGAACTAGCCGGCTGACGGCCCTGCGCTCCGGTCAGGGCTGGATCATGGCGCCGTCGCCACCGGCGGGGCCGTCGCCACCGGCGGGGCCGTCGCCATCGGCGGGGCCACGGTCAGTGTCGGTGGTCGGGTCTGTGGTGCCGGGGAACGCCTCGGGCAGCTGTCCCCAGCCGACGGCCCGCACCCCGCATTCCCTGGCAGCTTCGACGAACTGGCGCCGGTCCGGCCCGGTTTGCTCCGGTGACAGCGTGCAGTAGATGTTCACCAGCCTGTTCTCGCAGTAGGCGGCAAGCCGTCGCGCGTCCGTGGCGCCGTCGACCGCGAACGGCAGCTCGAAGGCGCCGGGCAGCACCGCTTCGCCCCCGCCGGCCGCCAGCTCCGCCACCGCGGCGTCCCTTGCCCGGCTGTGGGCCACCTGGGCATCGATGCCGCGGTTGCGCTCCGCCGCCGGCAACCGGGGGACCAGAACCCCATAGGCGTACACGGCGGCATCTTCGCCCGCGGCAACCTGCTGCCACAGCTCCGGGCTCATGACCCGGCCGCCGACAGGTAGGCCGCATGCCCCGCTTCCGCCGTGGCGATGCGGGCCAGCAACTGCGCGAGTTCGGCGTCCTGAGCCGCTACGGCGGCGTCGGTGCGCTGCCGCGCCGCCCGTGCCTCCATGCGCCGCAGCGCCTTGCGGCCAGGTGGCGCTGCGGCGGTGCTCGGCGAAGCCGTGGCTGAGGTGTCCCCGGGGTAGAGGGCGGCCAGATGCTGCACGTGCTGGCCGGCGAGGAACTCCCAGCGTGCGCCCTCGGCGGTCTCGGCTGCCGCCGCCCGGTACGCGGCGATGAGGGCTGCTTCAGACTCCGCCACCGAGCGCCTCGTGACGTCGTCGGGGCTCTCGGTGTCGAGGACCGGCAGGGATTCGGCGGAGCAGCCGGCTGCTGTCGCCGCAGCCGAACCGGCAACGGCCAGCAGCAGCGTCCGGCGGGAAATTGGCATCTGAATCTCCGGTGGGAAGTCCGAACCACTACCCTAAGTCCAGCGAGTCGCCAACTGAACGCAGGGCGCGCCCGCGCCGATGCGAGGAGGACATCATGGGCCGCGATCTCGCAGAAGAGGTGCGCGACGTCGTGGCGGGCCCCGTCGCCGGTCTGGGTGCGGACCTGGAAGATGTCGAAGTGGTGGCAGCAGGTCGGCGCCGTGTGGTGCGACTCCTGGTCGACACCGAATCGGGAGTCAGCCTCGATGAGGTCGCCGA
The DNA here is from genome assembly GCA_032127075.1 of Micrococcales bacterium. Taxonomy (GTDB): domain Bacteria; phylum Actinomycetota; class Actinomycetes; order S36-B12. The sequence continues at coordinate 55,561 of JAQAZZ010000052.1, forward strand.
GATCAACCGCGCGGCCGGCACCGCGCTGGACGGCAGCGACGTGCTGGGCGAGCAGCCCTACGTCTTGGAGGTGTCCAGCCCCGGGGTGGGCCGCCCGCTCACCCAGGTGCGTCACTGGCGCCGGAACGTGGGCCGCGTCGTTCGCGTCAAGCGAGTTGACGGCGGCGAGCAGGTAGAGGGCCGCATTCTTTCCGTTGGCGACGACGCTGCGGTCCTGGCTGTGGCGGGGGCTGAGGTGCGGTTGCCGTACGACTCGGTCGATCGAGCGGTCGTGCAGGTGGAACTGAACCGTAGTGGGGGACAATAGCGCCATGGATATCGACGTCGCGGCGCTGCGCAGCCTCGTGCAGGAGCGCTCCCTGTCCTTCGAGCTGGTGGTCACCAGTATCGAAGAGGCCCTCCTCAGCGCATACCACCATCAACCCGGGGCTGCCCCCCGCGCCAGAGTGGAGCTGGACCGCAAGACCGGCCATGTCACGGTCTGGGCGGAGCAGGCCGTCGCGGACGACCAGGATGCGGCGGAGTACGACGACACCCCGGCGGGTTTCGGGCGCGTGGCGGCATCGACAGCCCGTCAAGTGCTCACCCAGCGTCTGCGCGAGGCCAACTCCGATCGGACCTACGAGGAGTTCGCCGGCCGCGAGGGCGACCTGGTGGGCGGCACGGTTCAGCAGTCCAGCGAAGCCGGGGGCATCCGGGTGGATCTGGGCAAGGTCGAGGCGCTGCTACCTCCCGCGGAACAAGTCCCGGGCGAGGACTACAGCCACGGCAAGCGGATCCGGGCGGTCATCGTGTCGGTGCGCCGAGGCCCCCGCGGCCCGGTTGTCACGATCTCGCGGACCCACCCCGACCTCGTCCGGCAGCTGTTCGCCCTCGAGGTCCCCGAGATCGCCGACGGGGTCGTGCGGATCGCGGCGCTGTCCCGGGAGGCCGGCCACCGCACCAAGGTCGCCGTCTTCAGCAATGACCCGGGGGTGAACGCCAAGGGGGCCTGTATCGGCCCGATGGGTGGTCGCGTGCGCCAGGTGATGGCGGAGTTGTCGGGGGAGAAGATCGACATCGTCGACTTCAGCGAAGATCCGGCGAAGTTCATCGCCAGCGCGCTGTCCCCGGCCAAGGTCTCCGAGGTGATCGTGGTGGATCCTCGCGCCAGGGCCGCGCGGGTCATCGTCCCCGACTACCAGCTGTCGCTGGCGATCGGGCGGGAAGGCCAGAACGCCCGCCTGGCGGCGCGCATGACCGGATGGCGGATCGACATCCGGTCCGATCGTGCCGCCAGCGAACCCGCTGCGTCTCCCGAAATGCAGGGTGGCGGCCGCACCGGTTCCGCGTCGGCCGGGTGAACGGGTACACTTGCACGAGGTCGGAACAGCCAGCCCCATGCGCACCTGCATAGGTTGTCGTCAACGGGACAGGCAATCCGACTTGCTGCGTGTGGTTGCTCGAGGATCCGTTGTGGTCCCCGACGGCCCCGCTCGACAGTCCGGCCGGGGCGCCTACCTGCATCGACGGCTGGAGTGTTTGGTGCAGGCGCAGCGCCGACGGGCTCTCGCCCGGGCGCTGCGGGTCGCCGGACCGTTGTCGGACGAGGCCTTGGCGACAGCACTGCAGGTTCAAGAACAACCGTCCGAGGCTCGGGAGAACGAGATGAGTGCCCGATGACTTCTTCACCATGAAGCCATCCGCCGACGACTGACGGCCTGGAAACCCCGGGCCGAGACAGGAGAGAAGTGTCTAAGGTCCGGGTTTATGAGCTCGCCAAAGAGCTCGGGCTCGACAGCAAAGACGTACTGGAGAAACTGAAGGAGATCGGCGAATTCGCCCGATCCGCGTCCTCCACCGTCGAACCGCCCGTCGCCCGAAAACTCCGAGACGCCGTCGGGGCGTCCTCCGGCTCTGCCGCGGCACCGCCGCGCCGGCCGGCTTCCGGTTCCAGCGTGCGCCGCCCAGCGGCGGCGGCCCCCCGCCGCCCAGCCGTCGGGAGCACCACCCGCCGGCCGGCGCCTGCGGAAGGTCTGCGCCCGGCAGCCCGACGCGAACCGGCGGGCACGGTCCGGCCACAGCCCCAAGAGCCCCCCGCCCCCGAGCCGACCACCGCCGCGCCTGCGGCGGCCCCTGCGGCGAAGGCCGCCCCTCCCACGGGTCCCACTGCTCCCACTGCTCCCACTGCTCCCACTGCTCCCACGCCCGCCGAGGCGGCACCGGCACAGCCGCCCGCCTCCGACGGACAGACGGATCAACCGCCGAAACCGGCGCCGTCGCGCGGCCCGGCCCCTCGACCCGGCAACAACCCGTTCTCCGGCAACGCGCCGACCCGTACGCCACGACCCGGCGGCGGGAACAACCCCTTCACCGGCAACGTCGCGCCGCGCTCGCCGGAAGGCGCCCCCGCGGCACCCCGCCCCACCCCCGGCTCGATGCCGCCCCGGCCGCGGCCCAATCCCGGGCAGCTGCGTGGGCCCGCTCGCGGTCCAGGGCGTGGACCGGCGCGTGGTCCCGGCGGTCCCGGCGGACGGCCCGGCGGCCCCGGGCGCGGTCCCGGCGGTCCCGGCGGTCCCGGCGGACGTCCGGGTGGTCCGGGTGGTGCTCGTCCCGGCGGCGGCTTCGGCGGCCCAGGTGGACGTCCGGGTGGTCCGGGTGGTGCTCGTCCCGGCGGCGGCTTCGGCGGCCCCGGTGGCGGCGGTGGCTTCGGCCCCGGTGGACGCCCATCGGGCGGCCCCGGCCGTCCGGGCGGGCCCGGCCGCGGACGTCCCGGCGGCAGGCCGGCTCGAGCGAGGAAGTCCAAACGCGCCAAACGTCAGGAATTCGACAACATGGAGGCCCCCACCATCGGTGGGGTCCGCATCATCCGCGGCGAGGGTGCAACTGTTCGGCTGCCCCGCGGAGCGTCGCTGACCGACTTCGCCGACCGTATCGACGCCAGCCCCGCGGACCTCGTCACAGTGATGCTCAAACTGGGTGAGATGGTGAACGCGACCCAGAGCGTCGACGACGACACGTTGAAGCTGCTGGGCTCGGAGTTGGACTACGTCGTCGACATCGTGTCCCCGGAGGACGAGGACCGCGAGCTGCTCGAGCGCTTCGACTTGGAGTTCGGCGAAGACGAGGGCGTCACCGCCGACCTGCAGCCGCGGCCGCCGGTGGTGACCGTGATGGGCCACGTCGACCATGGCAAGACCAAACTGCTCGACGCGATCCGGGAAGCCGACGTCGTATCCGGCGAAGCCGGTGGCATCACCCAGCACATCGGCGCCTACCAGGTGCACACCCACGTGGGTGACGAGGATCGGGCGATCACCTTCATCGACACACCCGGACACGAGGCGTTCACCGCCATGCGGGCCCGGGGTGCGGAGGTCACCGACATCGCCGTGCTGGTGGTCGCGGCAGACGACGGCGTGAAGCCGCAGACCGTAGAGGCGCTGAACCATGCCCAGGCGGCGGAGGTTCCCATCGTCGTCGCGGTCAACAAGATCGACAAGGAGGGCGCGGATCCGACTCGGGTGCGCACCCAGCTGACGGAATACGGTCTGGTCGCTGAGGAGTTCGGCGGCGACGTCATGTTCGTCAACGTCTCAGCCAAACAGCACCTCGGGATCCAGGAGCTCCTCGAAGCGGTGGTCCTCACCGCCGATGCGGCCCTGGCCCTGGTGGCCAATCCGGAGCAGGACGCGCAGGGGGTGGCGATCGAAGCCCACCTCGACCGCGGCCGAGGCCCGGTGGCCACCGTGCTGGTCCAGCGGGGGACGCTGCGCTCCGGCGACTCTGTGGTGTGCGGCGACGCGCACGGCCGGGTCCGGGCCATGCTGGACGAGCACGGCGACACCCTCGCCGATGCCGGACCCTCGCGGCCGGTCCAGGTGCTGGGGCTGACGTCGGTGCCGGGCGCCGGTGACTCGTTCCTGGTGGTCGGCGAGGACCGTGTCGCCCGCCAGATCGCCCAGACCAGGCAGGCCAGGGAGCGCAACGCCGCACTGGCCAAGGCGCGGCCGCGGCGGACCCTGGAGGAGTTCCTCTCCCAGGCGGAGAGGGGCGAGGTGCAGGAACTGCGCCTCATCCTCAAGGGCGACGTGTCCGGCTCGGTGGAGGCGCTGGAGGATGCGCTGGTCAACCTGGACATCTCCGAGGAGGTGTCGCTGCGGGTGATCGACCGCGGTGTCGGTGCCATCACGGAGACAAACGTGATGCTGGCGGCGGCGTCTGATGCAGTCATCATCGGCTTCAACGTGCGCCCCCAGGGCAAGTCCAGCGAGATGGCCGTCCGCGAAGGTGTCGACATTCGCTACTACTCGGTGATCTACGCGGCCATCGATGACATCGAAGCCGCCTTGAAGGGCATGCTGAAGCCCGAATACGAGGAGGTTCAGCTCGGCACCGCTGAGATCCGGGAAGTGTTCCGGTCGAGCAAGTTCGGCAACATCGCCGGCTGCATCGTGCGCTCGGGGGAGATCCGGCGCAACTCCAAGGCACGTCTGGTTCGCGACGGCGCTGTCGTGGCCGACAACCTGACGGTCGGCTCCCTGCGCCGGTTCAAGGATGACGCCACAGAGGTGCGCGAGGGATTCGAGTGCGGCATCGGCTTGGGCTCCTTCAACGACATCAAGGAGGGCGACGTGATCGAGACGTTCGAGAACCGGGAGAAGGCTCGGGACTGAGGCATGACAGACCATGCAGCCCGCGTGCTCCGGTTGGCCGACTGGATCAAGCAGATCGTGGCGCAACTGCTGGAACGGCGGATCAAAGACCCGCGCCTCGGCTTCGTCACCGTGACCGACGTCCGCCTGACCAACGACATGCGAGAAGCCACCGTCTTCTACACCGTCCTGGGCGACGAGGAGGAGTCGGCGGCGTCGGCGGCCGCGCTGGGATCCGCCCGGGGCATGATCCGGTCGGAGGTGGGGCGGATCACCGGGGTGAGGTTCACCCCCACCATTGCCTTCGTGCCGGATGCGCTGCCCACCACCGCCGCCCACATCGAAGATCTGCTGCGCCAGGCAGCGGTGGATGACGCGAGGGTCCATGAGCAGGCGGCCTCGGGATCATTCGCCGGAGATCCCGAGCCGTACCGTGTTCCCGAAGAGGAGGACTCGGGCGGGATCGACCCCGCATGAGCGGTGGGCACGGGATCCTGCTGATCGACAAACCGGCCGGGATCACCAGCCATACCGTCGCCGCCCGTGTCCGGCGCAGCCTGTCGGTCCGCCGGGCGGGCCACGCCGGAACACTCGATCCCGCTGCCACCGGGCTGATGGTGGTCGGCGTGGGGGCTGGTACCCGGCTGCTGGGGCACCTGGTCGGGCTGGACAAGACCTACACCGCCACCATGAGGCTGGGGGTGGGCACCACGACCGACGATGCCGACGGCGATGTGATCGCGGCGCCGGGTTGTCCTGCCGACTTCGACTACAGCGCCGCGGTCACGGCTCTCACCGGGACGATCCGACAGCGGCCGGCTGCGGTGTCGGCAGTCAAGGTCGGCGGCAGGCGGTCCTACGAACGGGTCCGGCGGGGAGAACACGTGGAGTTGCCGCCGCGCGAGGTGCATGTGGCGTCATTCGACGTCCTGGCCGCCCGACGAGTCACAGAGTCCGGGGTTGCGGTGGTCGATCTGGATGTCAGGGTGTCGGTGTCCAGCGGGACATACGTGCGCGCTCTCGCCCGCGACTTGGGGGCCAGTCTGGGCACGGCCGGCCACCTCATCTCGCTGCGCCGCACCCGGGTGGGTCCGTTCGAGATCGGCGATGCGGTCGCCTTGCCCGACGTCGGACCACACACCCCCCTGCTGCAACTCGGCGACGTGGCGGCAGCGGTGATGCCTGCCGTGGTCTGCAGCGCCGGCGACGCGCGGGCGGTCGCCGCGGGCCAGCGGATTCAGGCGAGGGCGACCACACCCGGCACCCATGCGCTGCTTGCCGACGACGGCGGGCTGCTGGC
>JAQAZZ010000053.1:0-9135 GCA_032127075.1 Micrococcales bacterium
GCGCCTCGCCGAAGCATCGCGTCCATTCCTCGGCGAAGAGTTGGACCACCGGCAGCCGGTCCCTGCCGCTGACGCGGTCCGGCAGCCCTGTCTGCTGCAGCCGGTCGCGGCGGGCGTGGAGGAGTTTCGACCCGTTCATGCCCCCCACGCGCGGGAAGTGACGCACGTGCGGGTCGACGGCGGCGATGTTGCGGGCCTGGTCCAGTTTGCTGGAGAAGAGATAGAAGGCTGAGACGTCGTATCGGTCGTGGTCGATGTTGGCCAAGAGGTTCAGTCCCGACGTGGTGATCCCGTTGGGTTTCATCGTGCCCAGATACACAAGGATGCGCGGCCGACCATCGGAGGAGATGTCCACCGACCGGGCTTCCCGGCCACCGCGGAACACCGCATCGACGACCCGTGCGGTGACACTGCCGTCGTCGTGGGGCGAGTAGTCGCCGGCCCACGTGCGGCGCACCGCGACGTCGCGCGGGTCCTCGCCGCTGCCACGTGCGATTCGCTGCACCACCCCGGTGAGCTCCTCGGCGGTGTCGGCCTTCGGCCCCGGCAGATCGGCGGGCGGCACATACAGGCCGCGGGAGTCCTCGTACTCCCGGCGATCGGGCACGTAGAAGACGATCGGCCGATCCAGGGGCAGGTAGTCCATGAAGATCGACGAGTAGTCCGTCACCAGCAGGTCAGTGGCCGCCAGCACCAGGTTCGTCGGGATGTCGTTGGGGACCAGATGCCCGGCGAGCCCGACAGCCGCCGCAGCGTGGTCGTAGACCACCTGATGCACCTTCGCGAGCACGGTCCAACCCGGACCCAGCCCCTCGGCGATGGCCGCGACCGCTGCGGCGACGTCGTGTGAGCTGTCTTCCGGGCGGTAGAAGGACTCCCCCTTCCACGTGGGGGCATAGACCGCCACCTTGTCCCCCGACATCGTGATTCCGGCGGCCCGCAGCCGGCGCAGGGCTGAGGCCCGGGCGCCGGGTTCGAATTGCAGATCCGTGCGCGGCAGCCCCTCCTCGATGATGCTGCCGTTGAAGATGTTGCGCAGCCGGTAATCCCTCGCGTACATCTGCTCCGTCATGAATGGCCCGCTGCTCAGCAGGTAGTCGGCGGCCACGAAGTTGCGCACGATGTTGCGTGTCCCGACCGCGCCGTCGGCGATCGCGTAGCCCATCTTCTTCAGGGGTGTCCCGTGCCAGGTGTTCACATAGACCTGGCCCCGGCGCTTGCTGAATTCCGGCGGGAAGGTGGCGTTGTTGACCAGGAACCCCGCCGTGGCCAGGTGCCGCGAGTAGGCGGGTGACCTGTGTTCGACGAACCGCACCCTCGGGTGCGACCGGTAGTCGCTGCTTCGCGACGCGGCGTCCGCACCCTTCAACGCCCAGACGTGCTGCAGATGGGCGAAGTCGGGATGGTCCACCAGGTATCGGAAGATCGCCTCGGGGTTGCACAGCATGCCGTTGCCGGAGAACGACTCGTACAGCACGACGTTCGAGCGGATCGGAGCGCGACGCCAGGCCGCGTGGATCTCTGCCCGGCTGGCTCGCCGCAGCCGCCTGGCCATGCGGCTTGCGCGGCGGAGCGGATTCATGGTGCCTCCTGGAGCATCTGCGCGGCAAGAATACCCGCGGCAACGCCCGGGGGATGCCAACCGTCGGCGACCGGGGCCTCAATCGCAGGGCCCGGAACAGCCCCTTGGTACGTTCACCAGGGTGGCCTGACAACCCCTGGTCCGGGTGCTGCAGCCGTTCACACCGTCAGGAGGAGCGAATGAACCACGTGGGTCCTGCTGCCGTGGCGCCTATCCCGGCCGACGGTCTGCTGCTGCACATCGGCGTGTTCAAGACCGGGACCACGGCCCTGCAGGAAACACTGCGGCACTCACCGGGCGTGCTCACGGCATCCGATGTGCTCTACCGCGGACCGCATTCCTGGCAGTTCGCCCCGCTGCGGAACCTCGCCCGGGCGGGCGCGCCGCAATGGGAGTCCCTCGTCGGCGAAGTGGCCGCCCACACGGGTCGCGCGGTGGTCAGCAGCGAGAATCTGTGCGGTTGCTCCGACGACGAGGCCGCCACCGTTGTGGCAGCGCTGGGCGGGCAGCGGCCGGTGCGGATCCTCATCACGGTCCGGGCGCTGGCGGAACTGCTCCCCTCGACCTGGCAGCAACTGCTCAAGCGCGGGATGAGCCACCCCTACGACGAATGGGTCGCCAAGGTGGTAGCGGATGCCCCGGCCGGGGACGGCCTCTTCTGGCGCCGCAACAACTTCCCGGAGCAGGTTCGCCGCTGGGGCGACTTGGTCGGCGGCAGCAACGTCACCGTCGTGGTGTCGGACAAGAGACAGCCCGATCGACTGCTGCGAGTCACCGAGCAACTGCTGGCGCTGCCGGAACAGTCGCTGCAGTTCACGGCGGAAGGCAAGTCCAATGAATCCTTGTCACACGCTGAAGCCGAACTGCTGCGTCGGGTCAATGCGGCCACCTTCGGCAAGTTGGGCGAAGCGGACTACCACCGCCTCGTCCGGCTGGGTGTCTTCCCGGCCATGCACCGTGCCCAACAGGCAAAGGCTGCGCCGATACCACTGCCCGCAGGAGCAGCCGACGAGATGGGCCGGATCGGCCGGGAGCAGGCCGAGGTGCTGCGCGCCGCCGCAGCCACCATTGTCGGCGACATCGACGACCTCGGCAGAACCGGTGGACAGTCGGGCGAGGACGCCGCGTCGCCATCGAGCATCAGCATCGACACAGCGGCCGCCGCGGTCATCGGCGCGCTCATCGCCGCGACACGGACCCGCTCAACCGGTCCTGCCCCTGCCCACCAACCTCGGCCCGGACGCAGATCCCGCTGGCGCGGGCTGCTTCGGGGCCGCCGGGGTTGACCCCGGGCGCCGGGCCCCGGCGGAGGGTGTTGCCCCTACTATCGAGCCATGGCTTCACCGGGTTGCTGCGCCGAGCGCTGTGCAGCCACCAGGAGTTGCGGTGTCTGAGATAGCGGAACTGGTCAGCCGGCGGCGCACCCTGTCGTTGATGACCCGCCAGGACATCAAGCACTCCTACCGCAACTACCGGCTGGGGCTGCTGTGGACGCTGGCGGAGCCGTTCGGACTGGCCATCATGATGTGGGCGGTCTTCTCCTTCGTCCTCAGCGGTCGCGAGGCCCGCATCGGCCTGGACCCGTTCATCGTCTACATCATCACCGGACTCCTCCCCTTCCAGTGGCTCAGCCAGGCCATCCGCAAGGGCCCGAAGGTGTTCCGCAAGTACGGGGCGATGCTGGTGTTCAGCCCACTGCCGATCTGGGTCTGGCCGCTGCGGGGCGTTCTGGCCGGAGGGGCGGAGTTCGTGCTCAGCCTCCCCGTGGTCTTCGCGCTGATCCTGTTGTTCTCCGCAGACGTGACATGGGGGATCCTGCTGTTGCCAGTGGCCGTGGTGCTGCAGGTGATCCTGTGCTCCGGAGCGGCGATGCTGGGCGCGGCGTTGTCCCTCCGGCTGCCGGACATCGAGCGGATGACAGCCATCATCGTGCGCATGCTGTTCTGGACCAGCCCCATCCTGTGGGCGTCACGGAACTTCCCTGACTGGCTGCAGCCATGGTTGTACCTGAACCCTTTCCAGCTGGTCCTCGACCTCTACCGTGCGGCGGTGTGGCCCGAAGAGATCGGGAGCTGGCGGGATTGCGGGTTGTCGCTGCTGGTGATCGCCGTGATCTTCGCCGCCGGTAGCGGGCTGCTCAAGGCACGGGTGAGCGAAGTGCGGAGACTTGAGTGATGGCCGCCGTCGAACTCGTCGCCGTCGGCATCGAAGGGGTGCGTGTGAAGCGCCGTCGGCGGCGGCACCGCAAGATCCCCTTGCTGCTCGGCACGCAAGACCGGCGCTCCTACTGGGTCTTCCGGGACGCCACCGCATCGATCCGCAAAGGTGAATGTGTCTTCCTGATGGACGAGCGCGGCGACCGCGCGGCGACCCTGCTGCGCCTGATGACGGGCCTGCTCCAGCCCGACACGGGCGCTGTCAAGCGCCGCGGCGGCAGCTTGCTGCTCACCCGGCCGGGCAAGCGGTGGATGGGATCGCTCAGCGTGGGCCAGTCGATCCGCCTGCTGGCGGGCCTCTACGGGATGACGGACCACGAGATCGACCAACGGCTGGCGGACTGCGCGCAGTTCGCGGAAGTCGCCGACATCATGGGAAAGCCGTCGGAAGAAGTTGATGCGGCCGTTCTGCGTCAGATCGCCTTCGCGGTTGGCACATCCGCTCCCGTGCGACTCATCGGGCTCGACGGCATGGCCGTCACCGGGACACCGGATTTCCGGCCGAAATGTGTGCCACGGCTGCGGGAACTCATGGACTCCGGAACGGCCCTGGTAGTGATCCAGGACGACCCCGGTCTCATCTCGCTGCTGGCCGATCGGGCGCTGCTGGTGAAGCGCCGCGGCCTTGTGGAGCTCTCCGCCGACGAGGCGGCCCAGTTGGCGCACAAGTGGGCCAAGAGGCGCCGCAAGGTCAGGCGTCGATCCCGCAAGGCGATGATGGAGGACGACGATGATGACGACCTCGTCTGACGGATGGGCGATTGCCCGGTGCTGATCGTCCTGCCCGACACCACGCGGCCGGTCGCCGATGCCCTGGTCTCGGCGGCCGACGAACTGGCTGCCGGAAACGGGCCGGCGGCGGTCATCTCGCAGTCCCTCGCGCTGCCGCCGCAGGCGTTGCGGGACCTGACGGCCGATCGGCCCGGCGGGTCGAGCGCGTTCACGGCTCCCGCCGTGGGGCCGATCGGCATCAGGGTGCTGCACCACCGCGTTGTGGATGTGGCGACGGATCGGCATCCCGTCCGCAACAGCAACGCGACCAGCATCGGGCTGCTCCGCCTCGCCGCCGCCGACCGGGCACCAGCCGGCGCGGCATTGCGGTCCGCGGCGGAGCTGGCCCCGACTGTGGTCGATCCCGAAGTCGCCTTCCAGTGGCTGCTGATCGCCCTGGTTCGCTCGGGGGTGACACTCACCGCAGAACCCGCCGAACCGTGGCCCTGGTCCCGGAACGGCCCGCCTGCCACGCTCAGTGAAGCGGCGGCGCAGCAGATCCGGCTGCAGCGCGCCAACCGCGCGGACGACGGCGTGTATTCCGTGGCCGTGCTGCGACGCCTGAGCAAGCCGTTGAGCGCCCTCGGCGCCCGGCGAGGGTGGTCGCCGAACGCGATCACCCTCGCCTCACTGCTCGTGGGACTGTCCTCTGCCGGGCTCTTCGCCGTGGGGCAGCGCTGGGCAATGGTGGCGGGCGCCCTCCTGCTGCAGGCATCGATCGTCATCGACTGCTCCGACGGTGAGGTCGCCCGCCTCACCGGCCGGTACAGCACCCTCGGCGCCTGGCTGGACGCCTCAACCGACCGGGTCAAGGAGTATGCCGCCTACGCCGGGCTGGCCGCGGGAGCGGCCGGGGGGGCACCCGGCATCTGGTGGCTCGCCGGTGCCACCATGACCCTGCAGACCGGACGCCACCTCAGCGACTACACCTTCCACCGGGTACAAGTGAGGCGCGAAACCGCCGACGTGCTCCGTCCACTGTCCGACACCACCGCGGCTGCCGACTCGTATGCGGGCATCATCGCCGCGGCAACCAGGATCAACTCCCATGCCACGCTGCGCAGCATCAAGAAGGCGGTCTTCCTGCCGATCGGGGAGCGCTGGCTGATCATCTCGTTGACCGCGGCGTTCCTGAGCCCTTGGTGGACTTTCGGGATCCTGCTGACCGCGGGCGCGTTGTCAGCCTGCTACGCCTTCGCCGGGCGGATCCTGCGCACGAGGTCCTGGCCCCAATCGGCGATCGGCGCCGATGCTGTCGGCCCTCAGGTGGACCGGGGGCCGATCGCGCTGCTGATCCAGCGGTCCCTGCCGCGCTCGGCCGCCGTGCCCGTGCTTCTGGCCGGTTTGGCTGCGTGGGCCGCCGGGATCGTTGTGCTGCCGGTGACCGCTGCCACCGCAGCCGCACTGCTCGCGATGGCGGCCGTCACGGTACCGGCCGCAGCGGGTGCCGCCGCAGCCCATCGCTTCGCGTGGGCGATCCCGACGGCTCTGGCGGTGCTGGAGCTGTCGATGTGGTTGACGGCCACTGCAGTGCTGGCGCCGCAGTCGGCCCCGTGGGGCTTCGCGCTGGCCGGGGTTGTGGCATACCACCGATACGATCTGCTGTACCGCGCGATGGGGGGTGTTCCCGCGCCGCGTTGGATCGAGTACATCACCGGGGGGACCGACGGAAGGGTCATCGCGATGGCGGTGCTTGCGGCGGCCGGTGCAGCGGCCTACGCCACGGCCCTGCCCTGGCTTGCGTGCGTGTTGGCGGTCACCGGGGTGGTCGTGGCATCCGCTCAGTGGTTGGCGCCAGCCGGGCGGGAGTCACGATGACTCCGACGGTGCCGCCCGACCGGGTGCTGCTGCACATCGGCGTGCACAAGACGGGCAGCACGGCGTTGCAGGCGGCGCTGGCGGCGGCCCGGCCGGAGTTGCAGCAGCACGGGGTGCTGTACCCGGGCGCGGCCGACGCCCACCACAACGCCGCCTGGGGGGTGACCGGCCGCTCGTTCGGTTTCGGCGACGAGGCTCAGCAGCCCAGCCGAAGGCAGTGGTCGGCACTGTCCCGCCGAATCCGACGCCACAAAGGCCGTGCCATCGTCAGCAGCGAGTTCTTCGGCCGGATGCAGCGCGACAACATCCGCACCGTCGTTGACGGGTTGGGCGGCGAGCGCGTCCACGTCCTGCTCGCCGTCCGACCGCTGGTGGAGCTGCTCCCCAGCTCCTGGCAGCAGTACCTGAAGACCGGCATGACAGCGGACTACGAGGACTGGCTGCGCGATGTGTTGGGACCCGGCCGACCAACGATCACACCGGGCTTCTGGTCGCGGGCCGACTTCGGCAGAATCATCCGCAGATGGACATCCGTCGTTCCACCGGAGCGGATCACAGCAGTTGTCCTCGATCCGGCCGATCGGGACCTGGTCGACCGCACCGTTGCCGAGCTTGTCGGGATCCCGCCGGATGTGATCCGGCGCCACCGCGATGGAGCACCCGGCAACCGTTCGTTGACCGCGCCCGAGGCGGAACTGCTGCGGCAGGTGAACCTGCTGGTCCGGGATTCGATCGGGTGGCAGGCCTACGCGCAGAACATCCGTTTCGGCGCTGTCCGCACACTCGTGGAGGATCGCATCCCGCCCTCGGACGAGCCGCGGATAACCGTGCCGCGGTGGGCGGTGGACCTCGCCGTCAAGCGGCAGCGCCGCGACCTGCGTCGGCTGCGCCGCTCCGGGGTGGACCTGCGAGGCCGCAGCCGCCGGCTGCGCAAACGCGCGAAGGCGGCTCCCGTCGCCGAGGTGGCGGCGCTGCCGCCCGACCTTGCGGCGATGGCGGTTGCCAGCGCCGCCGGGTGGCGGCCCTAGCGCAGTCGCTGACTGCTCAGGATCGCCACCGCGTGCCCCAGCACGGACAGCAGTGCCGCCGGCAGCAGCACGATGAGCAGCAAGCGGGTCACCTGCAGGTCGGACGTCACCGCGTCGCCCACTGCCGCGGCGAGGATCAGCAGCGTCATCTCCACTGAGTGGTAGAGCCGGTGGAAGGGGACGAACCGAGCGGCTCGGCGGGCTGCGGCTATGAATCCCGCTCGAGGCGCGACATTGGCGGCACTGTCCTCCTGCCGCGGCATCCCGGTCGTGTAGCGCGTGGACTCCACCATGTCGTTCAGCGCCTTGTTCCACACGATGACCACGGCGAGCAACGCCCCCGCGTAGGCCCACGGGGAAGCCGGATCGAACCCACCAGCGGCGCGCAAGCCCAGGGCTATCGGGATGAGGGCCTCGGTGGTGTAGTGGCCGATCTTGTCGAGGAACACCCCGCTGGCGCCGGAGGTGCCGCGGACACGGGCCACTTCGCCGTCGCTGGCGTCCACCAGCATCTGCAGCTGGGCCAGCAGCGCGGCCAACAGGGCACCCGGCAGCCCCGGGACCAGCAGCGCGGCCGCCGAGGACCAGCCCACGAGGATCATCAGCAGTGTCACGCCGTTGGCGCTGATTCCGGTGGGGAGCAGCAACCACGTGACGTACGGGGAGAAACGTCGCAGGTACAACGACGCCGTCCAGTGCTCCGCGCTGCGGCGGCCGGTGATGGACGCCGGTTGCCCGATCCGGCGGATCTCGGCGACTGGGACCCGCACCCGGGCATTGCCATCGTCCGCCATCGCCCACCTCCGCCGCCGATCCTCGCAGAGAACCCCCACGAACCCGGGCAGGCGGGTGCTGCGGCCCGCTGCGGGCCTTCTCAGGCTCCGGGGCGCAGCCGGAACATCCTCGGCGGCAGCGCACCGCGGCGTTGCAGATAGTTCGCGTACCCCGGGTATATCTCGACGAAGCGGGCGAACAGGGCGTCGAAGTCTTCCGGGCCGACCGGCTCCGCCGTCACCGGTACCGTCGTCGGGCCCACCTCGATGCTTGCCCGGGGGGTGGCGCGCAGATTGGCGGTCCAGCCGGGATGCTTCGGTTGCCCGAAGTTCGTGCCCACCACGAGGAAATCCCGCCCGTCGCGGATGTACAGCAGCGGGTTGGTGCGCGGCTGGCCGGACTTCGCCCCCGTGGTGTTGAGCAGCAGTTCCGGGAATCCCTTGATCCGTGCGGCGACCCAGCCCTGCGTGCTGCGCGCCAGGCGCACATCCAACTTCGGCATCAGCGTGCGATAGACAACGGCGAAGGCCCGGGTCCTGCCCAGTGCCCGGGCTGCGCGGGTGAGGGGGGAGGCCGATCGCGACTCCTCGAAACGGGAGATCTCGTCGAGGGCGGCGTCCACCGCCGGATCGACCGGTTCGTCAGCGCCGTCGGCTGCCATCGTTCCAGGCTACCCAATGCACCCGGCCCCGACGGCCGTTGCCCGCGCCGAGTTGTCGCGTCATCGGACGGCAGGGGGCATGCTTGCGTTGTGGACCCTCGCGAACTGCCCAAGAAACTGGTCGACGCTGCCGGGGGCAAACTCGACGACGTCCTGAGCAGCCCGACCACCGCCAAGCGCGTCTCCGACATCGAGAATTGGTTGACGAGGCGCAGATACACCGCCCGGATGGAGGAGGGCGAACTGCGCGGCATCCACGTTGTGGTGCATCGCGGCTATGTCGCC
>JAQAZZ010000054.1:0-13182 GCA_032127075.1 Micrococcales bacterium
GAACCGTTGTCGCCGCGGATCGCCGACCGTCGCCCGGACGAGTCGATGTCACGCGCCAGGTCGATCCTGCCGCCGCCCGACTGGCTGGCGAACTCGTCGTACCCGGGATCGGCCTCCTGCCACGGCCGCGGCTGGGGTGACGCGGGCGTCCGCAACAGGCCGTCTGGGTCGGCGAGCGCGGCCACATGGGAGTGCAGCCGCGGATCGATCCACGGATCCCTGCCCTGCACATACCCGGGGTGGACGGTCAGCCGCGGCGCGAGTCGGAAGCCGGCGTCGGCGAGGCTGCCGGCCAGCGACTCGAGATGCGGCCAGGGCCTGTCGGGGTTGACGTGGTCGATGGTCACCGGGCTGATCCCGCCCAAGTCGTCGGCGCCCGCGGCCACGAGCCGCAGGACTGTGGCGGGATCGGACAAGTTCGGGGGGATCTGCAGCCGGAATGACGGGCCGAGGATGAGCCGGGCCACCGCAACCGCCGCCACATGGGCGTCGGCGCCGGCGTCGGGTCGACGGCGGGCGGCGGTATCGGGTTTGGCGCGGAAGTTCTGGATCAGCACCTCTTGGATGTGCCCATAGTCGCCGCCGACCCGCCGTATGGCGTGAACGGAATCCACGAACTCCGCCGGCGTCTCACCGATGCCGAGCAACACCCCCGTCGTGAAGGGGATGTTCAACCGCCCCGCGTCGGCGAGGACCCGTAGCCGCAGGGCGGGGTCCTTGTCCGGCGATCCGTAGTGGACTTCGCCGGGGGTTTCGAACAGCCGCCGCGATGATGTCTCCAGCATCATGCCCATGCTCGGTGCAACCGGTCGCAACCGGCGCAGATCCTCCCAGGACAGCACCCCCGGGTTGAGGTGCGGCAGCAGCCCCGTGGCTTCCAGCACGGCGATGGCGCAGGCCCGCAGATAGGAGACGGTGCTGTCGTAGCCGGCCTCCGCCAGCCATGCCCGCGCCTGCGGCCAGCGGGTCTCTGGGGTGTCCCCCAGCGTGAACAGCGCCTCGGCGCATCCGGCCGCGGCCCCGGCCCGCGCCACATCGACCACCTCGGCGACCGTCAGGTACTCCTGTCCACCAGCCCGGCGCAGCGACGCCGGATCGGTCGCGAAGGTGCAGTAGTGACAGCGGTCCCGGCACAGCCGGGTGAGCGGGATGAACACTTTTGGCGAGAAGGTCACCGTCGCCTTCCGGCCCGCCTCGACCAGACCGGCGTCGCGGATGCGGCCGGCGATGCCGACCAGTTGCTCGAGTGCGGCGCCGCGTGCACCCAACAGCGCCGCCGACTCCCCGGCGTCCAGTGAGGCCCCGCGCTGCGCGCGCGACAGCGCCCGGCTGGTCAGCCGCTGTTCTGCGCCGGTCTGCATCCCCCGAGACTACGACCGCCGTGCCCGGGTGGGCGCGGCCCACCCGCCACCTGACACGATCAGGGCATGAGAGTGGCGGTGCTGGCCGGCGGTCACGGCGGAGCAAGATTCGTGCGCGGCCTGCGGGCGCAGCTCGGCGATCCGCCGCCCCACGACATCACCGTCATCGGCAACACCGCCGACGACCTCCTGCTGCACGGGTTGAACATCAGCCCCGACCTGGACACCCTCATGTACACCCTGGGCGGCGGCCTGGACGAGGACCGCGGCTGGGGCCGCGAACAGGAGACGTTCTCCGCCAACGAGGAGTTGGCCGCCTACGGGCTGCCCGGCACTTGGTTCGGCCTGGGCGACCGCGACCTGGCCACCCATCTGGTCCGCACCCAGATGCTGGCTGCCGGGTACTCGCTGACCGACGTCACCGCAGCCTTGTGTGAGCGCTGGCGGCCCGGGGTGCGCATCATCCCGATGTCTGACGACCGGGTGGAGACCCACGTGGTCGTCACCGACGAACAGGGCCGGCGGGCGATCCACTTCCAGGAATGGTGGATCCGCTTCGGCGCCAGGACTCCGGCGGAGCGATTCATCCAGATCGGTGCGCCGGAGGCCCGGCCCGGTCCGGAGGTGGTCCCGGCGATCATGGGCGCCGACTGCGTGATCATCGCCCCGAGCAACCCGGTGGTCAGCATCGGGCCGATCCTGTCGGTGCCCGGCATCGCCGAGGCGCTGGCGGCCGCACCGGCGCCGGTGGTGGGGGTGTCGCCCTTGATCGGGGGACGAGCGGTGCGGGGCATGGCCGCGGAATGCCTGGCGGCCATCGGCGTCGCCCCGGACGCCGCGGCCGTGGCGCGGCACTACGGCAGCCGAGCGGGGGGCGGGATCCTCGACGCCTGGCTGCTGGATCCGGCCGATGCGGATTCGGCCGACCTGGCCGCGGCCGGGATCACGCCGCGGGCCGCTGCGCTGCTGATGTCCGACGAGGGCGAGGCCGCGCGGATCGCCGGCGAGGCCCTGGCTGTGGCCGAATCGGTGCGCCGGTGAGCCGCTGGACCCGGCCGCATGCACCAGGGGGGCTGCAGGTCGCGGCCGTACCCGGCTTCGGCGAGGTGACTCCCGGAACAGATCTTGCGGGGACCGTCGCCTCACTCGCCGCCGACACCCGGTGGCCCGACGGTTCGCGCGGCCTGCGGCCGGGAGATGTGGTCGCAGTGGCCAGCAAGGCGGTTGCCAAGGCCGAGGGCCGCATCTTGCCGGCCGAGCGGCGGGAGGAGGCGATCGCAGCCGAGACCGCCGCAGTCCTCGCCGAAGTCCCCGGCGGGGCGCGGATCGTGCGCAACCGGCACGGGGTTGTGCTTGCCGCGGCTGGAGTGGACGACAGCAACATCGATGCGGGAAGCCTGGTGCTGTGGCCGGCCGAACCCGATCGTGCCGCGGCCCTGCTGCGGCGCGGGATCGAGGAGGTCACCGGGATTTCGCCGCTGGCGGTGGTCATCACCGACACGCTGGGGCGGGCGTGGCGCCGCGGCCAGACCGACACGGCGATCGGCGTCGCCGGGCTTGCTCCGCTGGTGGACGCCGCCGAGGATCCCCAGGCGGTCGATCGCCACGGCAACCCGCTGCGGGTCACCGCCCCGGCTATCGCCGACGAAGCCGCCGGTGCCGCGGAGTTGGTGCGCGGCAAGTCGGCGGGACTGCCGGTGGCACTCATCCGCGGGCTGGCGGGGTACGTCGACGACACCGACGGCCCGGGTGCGGCGGCACTGGTGCGACCGCAGTCCGAGGACTTGTTCCGGTTGGGCACCGACCCGGCGATGGCCGCCGGAGCGAAGTCGGCAGTCGGGCTGCGGCGAACGGTGCGCGACTTCACCGACGAGCCCGTTCCCGAGGGGCTGATCCGCGACTGCGTAGCCGACGCGGCGACCGCACCGGCGCCGCACCACACGACACCCTGGCGCTTCGTCCACGTCCGGGGCGAGGTGCGCCAGAAGCTGCTGGATGCGATGGCGGACCGGTGGCGCCGCGACCTCGCTGAGTTGGACGGCTACACCGCCGACAGCATCGCAAGGCGGCTGCGGCGCGGCGATGTCTTGCGCCGGGCCCCCGAGCTGGTTCTGCCGTTCATCGACTTGGCGGATGCGGCGCACGACTACCCGGACAACCCGAGGCGCGGCTACGAACGCGACCTGTTCCTGCTGTCCGGCGGCGCGGCGGTGCAGAGTCTCATGGTCGCCGCCGCCGCGCGAGGGTTGGCAACCGCGTGGGTGTCGAGCACGGTCTTCTGTCCGCCGGTGGTCCGCGGGGTGCTGGGGCTATCAGCGACGTGGCAGCCCTTGGGCGGCATCGCCGTGGGGTTCGCGGCGGCCGAACCCGCCCCGCGCCGCACCCCGGACATCGGCGGCATCTACCTCAGCCGGGGCTGACGCCGCCGCTGCTCAGCGATCGGAGGAGAATCGGACGCACCCGTCGGGGAGCACGGCGTCCGGCCATACCCTGGCACCGTCGCGCAACTCCACACCCGCGCCGATCATCGCCCGCTCGGCCACGACCGCGCCGACCAGAGTTGCACCCTGGCCGACTCGGGCACCGGTGGCTATCACGCTGTCCACCACCTCAGCGCCCGCTGCGATGTGGACGTCGGCCATCACCACGGAGCCGGTGACCCGGGCGTCGGCCGCTATGCGCGCTCTCGCCCCCACTGCGCTGCCACCCCCGACCCGCGCAGATGGCTCAACCTGCGCGGACCCGGCGATGAGCGCGTCGCCGCGGTGGTCGGGCACGGCGCCGGAGGCGACATTGCCGAGCACCAGATCGCGGGAACCCTGCACGAACGACAGCGGAGTACCCAGGTCGAGCCAGTAACCCGGGTCGACGACCCCGGTCAGCCGATCGCCGCGGGCGAGCAGCATGGGAAACGTGTCGCGCTCCACGGACACAACCGCATCGGCGGGGATTTCTTCGATCACGCGGCGGCGGAAGACATAGCAGCCGGCGTTGATCTGATCGGTGACGATCTCGTCGGCGGAGGTGGGCTTCTCCCGGAATTCGACCACACGGTCGTCGGCGTCGGTGGGGACCAGCCCGAAGGCGCGGGGATCTGGAACGCGGGTCAGGTACAGCGTCACGGAGGCGGCGGTCTCCTCGTGGCGGGCGACCAAGTGGCCCAGATCAGCACCCGACAGCACGTCGCCGTTGAACACCAGCACCGGCTCATCCGGGCCGCACGTCAATGCGTCGGCGGCGTGGCGGATCCCCCCGCCGGTCCCGAGCGGCTCGTCCTCGGTCATGTAGACCAACTCGACCCCGAAGCCGGCGCCGTCGCCGAAGTGGCGCCGGAACACGTCCGCCTTGTATGAGGTTCCCAGCACGATCCTGGTCACACCGGCATCGCGTGCCCGGGCGACCTGGTGGGCGGTGAACGGCACGCCGGCGACCGGCAGCATCGGTTTGGGTGTGTTGATGGTCAGCGGCCGCAGGCGGGTCCCCTGCCCTCCGACGAGCAGAATCGCTTCCATGGGGGTACACGGTGGCACAGGCGGACACCCGATGCATCTACCCTGCCGGGATGCGACAACTGTTCAGCGACCTGCAGCGCCGGATCCGCGACGATCCCGGCGCGCCGTTCGTCACCTGGTACGGCCCCGGTGGGCGTGCTGAGCTGTCCGCCGCCACCTTCGGCAACGCCGTGGCCAAGACTGCCGGGCTGCTGGTGGACGAGCTGGAGGCAGCGCCGGGTGATTCCATCCGGCTGGATCTGGGGCTGCACTGGCAGCTGAGCGTGTGGCTGGCTGCTTGCGATGTTGCCGGGCTGGACGTGGTCGCAGGAGCGGGCCACGAAGGCGACACGGATCTGGTGGCGACCACGGACCGCGGGTGCGCGGCATCGGGCGAGCTCATCCTGGTGTCCCGCTCGCCGTTGGGACTGCCGCAGGGACCGGCCCCGCCCGGCTTCGTCGACCACGCCTCAGCGGCCCTGGGTCAGCCCGATGTGTTCCCGGGCCCGGCGTCGGCCGGGCGGCTGTGGGACGGTCAGGGGTGGTTGGCGGGTGAGCAGCTGGAGGCAGAGTGCGCCGCACTCGCCCGGGACGCGGGGCTGGCGGCAGGAGGGCGGCTGGCGGTGACCCGGGCAGGGGGCCGGTCAGCGCTGGCGTGCTACGCCGTAGCATTGCTGCGACCCGCTTCGCTGGTCCTGCTCGCGGCACCGGCGGCCGACGCGGCCGCGGAAGGCGTGACGGCATGGTGGCCGCCACGGAACCCCAACTGACACCGGATCGTCATATTCTCCTCGAAGCGGCGGCCCGGTGCGTCGCCTAGCCTTGGTGACGTCGCATAACGGGAGGTGCAATGTCTGATGCCCCGGAGGGCCCCTCGACGGACGCCCCGGAGCCCGAGGCACAGCGGCCGCGCCGCCGCCGGTGGGCAAAAGCGGCCATCATCGCCGGCACCGTGCTTTCGCTGCTTGCCGTGGTGGGCGGTGTCTCTGCCTACCTGCTGTACGACAAACTCGGTCAGATAACCGTCATCCAGGCCCCTACGACCGCCCGCAGCGACGACACTCCTGACGAGCCGGTGAACCTGCTGCTGATGGGCAGCGACAGCCGATCCGGGAAGGGCAACAGCAAGTACGGCCTTGACGCCGGGCGCGGCGGCCAACGCTCCGACACCACCATCTTGCTGCACATCTCCGGCGACCGGTCGCGCGCCCTCGCGGTGAGCATCCCGCGGGACCTGTGGGTGGAGCAGCCGAAATGCGCCCGGCAGGAAGGCCAATACGCCTATTACGACAAGTTCAACAACGCATTCGACGCCGGCGGACCCCCCTGCACGACCGAACTGGTCTCCTCGATGACCGGTGTGGCGATCCACCACATCGCCGTGGTCGACTTCCAGGGCTTCAAACAGGTGGTGGACGCCCTCGGCGGCGTGGAGGTCTGCCTGAACAACGCGATCTCCGATCCGGCCGCCAAACTGGATCTGCCGGCGGGCAAGTCCGTGGTGAGCGGCGAGGATGCGCTGGCGTTCGTCCGGGCCCGCAAATACATCGGCGATGGCTCCGACATCGGGCGCATCGAACGGCAGCAGGCTTTCTTGTCCTCTGCGATCCGCAAGGCCACTGACACGGGGATGCTGCTGAACCCGGCGAAACTCTACTCGGTGGTGGACACGGCGACGAAAGCCTTGACCGTCGACCAGAGCCTGGACGGGCTGTCGCAGATGACGGATCTGGCGCTGAGCGCTCGCAACATCACCCCGGAGAAGGTCACGTTCACGACGATGCCCTTCGTGTACCGCGCCGACGGCGCCAATGTGGACCCGGACACCGCCAAGGCGGCCTCGCTATGGCGGGCGATGATCGACGACACGCCGTGGCCCGCCCCCCCGAGCGTGGGTCCTGACGGGAAGAAGCTGACGGTGGCCCCCGCCGACATCTGGGTCGATGTACGGGCTCCGGGCAAGAAACTTGCCAACGTCTCGGCGTCGCTGCAGATGGCTGGGTTCGGCGTCGGCGACCAGAGCTCCGCCAGCGTCCGCGGGCGCACCCGGGTCGTCTACCCCCCCGCGCAGAAGGACTCCGCACGCACGGTGGCCTTCGCCGCCGGGGCGAAGCTGGTCAAGGATTCGGGGGCCTTCAGCGTCCGCCTCGAGGTGGGCAAGGATTACCAGGGGATCGACGACAGCATCGTGGTGGCCAAGGGGAAGAAGCGTGGGTCGGGCAGCGAGGGCGGCAAGGTGACCAAAGCCGACGAGGTCACCTGCGCCGGCTGAACGCCGAACGCGTCCGGCGCTGCCTCACTCGGCGGTAGAGCCCGAGCAGAGCGGGGGCGCCGACTGCCTGCCACGAATAGGTTCCCACCACGTACTCCGCCCCGCGCCGCCCGGCGGCTGCCAGTTCGGCCCGGTCCGCAGCGAACCGCAGCACCTCGACGGCGGCTGCGGCGACCGATTGACCCGGTTGCAGGAACAGGCCCGCGCGGGCGGGCCCGATTCGCGATTGCCAGTCGGGGAAGCCGGTGGCGACGAAGGGCAGACCCAGCGCCATGTACTCGTAGATCTTGTTGGGGTCGATGAAACCGTGGCTTGCGACATCCTCGAACAGGATCAGCCCGACGTCGGCGGCGGCCAGTTCCCGGAATGCTTGCTCCTGCGGCAGCCGCCCCGCGAAGTCCACCAGCCGCCACTGCGGCAACTCCTGCGCCCGCTGCAGCGCGTCGTCGTTGACCGGGTAGCCGATCAACAACAGCCTGGTCGGCCGTTCCGCATCCATGGCGGCCACGAGATCCAGCATGCGGAACAGCCCGCGGTCGGCGCTGATCCCGCCGACGTAGCCGAGAACGATGCGGGGACCGCTGTCGCGTTCCGCGCGGGTATCGGCGGCCGCCCGCGCGGCGGCAGCGTCCACGATGGGCGGGTTGCCGATGACGACCGCCCGGGGGATGCGGCGGGTGATCTGCTCCTGGGTGACGATGACCGCATCCAACGTCCGCCCCGCCACCGACTCCGCGGCGGAGACGGCCGCTGCCGCTGGTCGGCGCAGGGCAGCGGGCAGCCACCGGCGCAGCATGATCTCGGTACGGAAGTCCTCGTGTGTGTCGTAGACGACCCGACGGCCCCGCAGCCGCAGCCAGAACGCGATGGGAAGGGTGTCGGGATTGTGCAGGTGGTAGATGTCGGCCCGCTGCTTCACCGCAGCGTGGGCCAATCGCGGCAGGAGCGCAAAACGCTGCAGCCGGTTGCGGTAGGACACCGGTTCGACCCGCACCCCGCTGTCCCGCAGGGGGGAACCGTCGGGGGTGCGGGCGTACAGCGTGACGTCGTTGCCGGCGGCGGCGAGTGTCACCGCCTCCTTGCGGAACACGCGGATGTCGTCGTAGGCGTGCACGGGCGCAAGGATCGCCACCTTCATGTGGGCTTCCCCGCGCTGGCGGCACATTCGAGGACTACCGCCCGGTAGTCGGCCATGGGACCGTTCCAGCGGAAACTCCGCTCGATGAATTCCTGCCCCGCCGCGCTGAGGCCATCGCGGAGGTCGTCGTCGGCGAGCACCGCCAACACCTGGCGGGCGAAGGAGTCGTCGTCGGCGGCAACGAGTATCTCTTCCCCGGCCTGTGCAGGAATCCCTTCGTGGCCCGCGGGCGTGGCCACGACTGGGACACCGAGCGCCATGGACTCCAACACCTTGTTCTGCACGCCGGCTCCGAACCGCATGGGGCACACCGACACCCGGGCGCCGGCCAGCAGGTCGGCCGGATCGGGCACTTCCCCGGTCACGATGATGCGGCGGCCGTCGTGCAGCCGGCGCACGGCAGCCGACGGGTTGGCGCCGATCACGAGGAACCGGGCATCGGGGCGTTCGGCGAGGACGAGCGGGAAGATGTCGGCGGCGAAGCGCAGCACCATGTCCTCGTTGGGGGCGGAGCGCAGATTGCCGAGGAAGGCGATCGTCTGCGGCTGTACGACGACGTCAGGGCGCGGCTGCACCTCAGTGCCGTTGGTGATGACCTCGATCGCCGCGTCTGCACCGTGATCGGCGAGGAACCGCCGATCCGTTTCGGCAACCACCACACAGCGCCCCACCCGCCGCGTTGCGGCTGCCTCGTAGCCCAGGAGCCGTCGGCGTTCGAGCAGGTAGAGCAACTCCATGCCGGTGCGCGGGCGGGTGATCCGGTAGTAGTTCATGGAGATGGCGTCGGTCAACTCCAGCACGACGTGTTCGGCGGGAACCCCACGCGTGTACTCGGCGGTGCGAACCAGATGCGCCAGCACTGCGTCGTAGCCCCTGTCGGCGATGAGTCGGTCCACTGTGCGCTGCGCCCGCTTGCTGTAGTAGTGGGCCACCTGCAGCGGCAGGCCGCGCAGCCAGCCGATCATGGTGTTGCGCATCTTCGCCGGGGTGCCGAGCCGGAACACTTGCACGTCGCGGCAGATCTCCCGCAGCCGTGCCAGGCCGGACAACTCCCGGTCGTCGCTGTAGAACGCGAACACGTCCACGTCGAAGTCGGCCGCGAGGTGTTCGATGATCGTGAAGATCCGCAACTTCTCCCCGCCGATCGGGGGGTAGGGGAACCGCGTCGTGATGACCAGCAGAGCGGGCCGGGACGAAGCCACCATGGTGCGCCGAACATACCAGCCGCACAATCGCCTGGCCGGCTCGTTCCCGGGTGGGGAGCGGTCGCCGCGACACCGCACCCGCGCTGCCGGGAACCCCAGCGCCGTTCACATACCCTGTGGTGATCCCGACATTCTGGAGAGACGCCGTGCCGCAACGATCCCGCTTCGGCCGCACCGTTCTGGCGGTGCTGTCCGGGGTCATCCTCGTGCTGTCCGCCACCGGGTGGGCCGCCAGCGAGAAATACCTGTCGGCGTTGAACACCGTCAACGTCTTCGGGGACCTCGCGGGCAGCTCGGCCTGGAACGGTGAGGCGGTCAATGTCCTCATCGTGGGTTCCGACGACCGGGACAGCCTCACACGTCGGCAGCGGCAGGAGACCGGGATCTCCCGCGTGGACTTCGGCCGTCACACCGACACCCTGTTGCTGGCACACATCGGGGGCGACCTGGGCAAGGTCACTGTGGTCAGCATCCCGCGGGACTCGCTCGTGGACATCCCGGCGCACATCGGCCCCGAGGGGGAGGACATTGCCGCCCACAAGGGCAAGGTCAACTCCGCGTTCGCGACTGGCGGCCCCGCGACCACGGTGCAGACCGTGCAGAGCGCGACCGGGTTGACCATCGACCACTACATCGAGGTCGACTTCGGGGGCTTCCTGAACATGGTGGACGCGGTCGGCGGTGTGGAGGTGTGCCTGGATTCTGCACTCTACGACGAGCGCTCGGGCCTCAACCTGCCCGCCGGCCAGCAGACCATCGAGGGCCCGCAGGCCCTCGCCTACGTGCGGGCCCGCTACATCGACAACGACTTCGGCCGCTCCCAGCGGCAGCAGAGGTTCCTCTCGGCGATGGCGCAGAAAGTGTCGGGCAACCAGGTGCTTCTCAACCCGGTGGCGTTGAATTCCTTCCTGGACGCCGTGGCCACGAGCCTCACCACCGACGAGCGGCTGACCCGCGACGACATGGCGGCGATTGCCTCTCGCGCGGCGGACCTGGATCTGGGCAACATCATCTTCACCACGGTGCCCGTCAGCGACGGCGACCACATGCACGAAGGCGAGAGCACCGTCTTGTGGGATCCCGAGGCGGCGCCGGCGCTGTTCCAGGCCCTGCGCGACGACGAACCGCTGCCGAAGCCGCCGCGGACGGTCGCCGTCGAGGTGGCGCCCGACGAGATCCAGGTGAGTGTGTCCGGAGATCCCGAAGCGGCCGACCGAGCAGTGGCCGACCTCGAGGACGCCGGCTACGAGGTCTCCCGGGACACCGCCACAACGGTGACTGCGTCGCAGACAACCGTGACCTACGACCCCGAGTGGCCCAAGTCGAAGGCGACGCTGAAGGCTTCCCTTCCTGCCGCGGAGTTCACGCAGGAACCGGGGCTGGGCGCTGCCTTCCGCCTGACCGTCGGAACCGACTACAACGGTCTTGCACCGGTGCGCGCCGCGGCAACCAGCATGGAGAGCAGCGTGCGGTCGGCCAAGGACAGCCTCTGCTCCTGATCCGGCTGCAGTTCCGCGGCCGGGGCGGGAAGGACTACCGCAGGAGCGAACGTGCCATGACGAGCCGCTGGATCTGGTTGGTGCCCTCGTAGATCTGGGTGATCTTGACGTCGCGCATGATCCGTTCCACCGGGTGGTCGCGAACGTATCCGGCACCGCCGAACACCTGAACCGCGTTGATGGCAACCTCCATGGCGGTGTCGGAGGCGAAGCATTTGGCCGCCGCACCCGCGAATGACAGGTCCGATTCGCCCCGCTCGCACTTGGCGGCCGCTTCGTACACCAGTGCCCGAGCGGCGCTGAGTTTCATCGCCATGTCGGCAAGCATGAACTGCAGGCCCTGGAACTCCCCGATCGACTTGCCGAACTGCCGGCGGTCCTTGGCGTAGGCCACAGCGGCGTCGAGTGCCCCTTGGCCGAGGCCGAGCGCTTGGGCGCCGATGGTGATCCGGGTGATGTCGAGGGTCTGCATGGCCGTGGCGAAGCCGGTGCCCTCCGCGCCGATAATGCGGTCGGACGGGATTCGCACGTCCTCGAAGAAGATCTCCCGGGTCGGGGAGCCGTGGATGCCCAGTTTGCGCTCTGGGGTGCCGAGCGAGAACCCTTCGTCGTCGGCGTGGACCACGAACGCAGAGATTCCCTTGGCGCCCTGGTCGGGGGCGGTGCTGGCCATCACGGTGTAGTACTTGGAGATTCCGGCGTTGGTGATCCAGGACTTCTGCCCGTTGAGCACCCACGAGTCGCCGTCGCGCACTGCCCTGGTCTTCATCGCGGCGGCATCGCTGCCGGCTTCGCGCTCGCTGAGAGCGTAGGAGAACATCGCCTCACCGCTGGCCACTTCAGGCAGATAGCGCTGCTTGATCTGCTCGTCCCCGCCGACCAGCAGCG
Organism: Micrococcales bacterium; assembly: GCA_032127075.1. Classification (GTDB taxonomy): domain Bacteria; phylum Actinomycetota; class Actinomycetes; order S36-B12. Next base: position 11,855 of record JAQAZZ010000054.1, read on the forward strand.
GCGTGGTACCGAGCTTGTTCACTGCCGGTATCAAAGAGCTGGAGCCGCACACCCTCGCGACCTCCTCGGCGACGATCGCCGATGCCAGCTGGTCGCCACCCTCGCCGCCATACTCCTCGGGGATGTGGATGGCGTGGAATCCAGCCTGCACGAGCGACTCGTAGACATCCTTCGGGAATTCGCCCGTCTCGTCGATCTCCGCGGCCCGGGGTGCAATCCGGTCCTCGGCGAGCCCTCGCACCGCCTCGCGCAGCGCCTCGTGCTCCTCGCTCAGTCGGAACAAGTCGTAATCCGGGTTGACGGCAGCAGGCACGTTTCCTCCGATGGTCGCAGCAACACTCCAGGGTATCTTCGCGCCGCGGGTTCCACCCCGCTCGGTACCCTGTGGCAATGGCCACGATCTGCGTCATCGGCACCGGGTACCTCGGGGCGACCCACGCCGCCGCATTGGCGGAACTGGGCCACGACGTCATCGGGATCGACTCCGACGCAGAAAAGGCCCGAGCGCTGAACACCGGCGAGCCGCCTTTCTACGAGCCGCAGCTGCCCGACATGTTGAAGCGCCACATCACCGCCGGCCGCTTGCGGTTCACGACCGACTACGCGGAATCGGCCGCCGCGGAGGTGCATTTCCTGTGCGTGGGAACACCGAAGTCGCCGTCCGCCGACACCGCCGATCTGGCCCAGGTGAATACCGCGCTGGACTCGCTCATCCCCCACCTGCGGCCGGGGTCGTTGATCGTCGGCAAGAGCACCGTGCCGGTGGGCACCGCCGAACGGCTGCGATCGCGGCTTGCCGAAAGCGGGGCGTCGCTGGTGTGGAATCCGGAGTTCCTCCGCGAGGGGTACGCCGTCGCCGACACGCTGCGTCCGGATCGAATCGTGGTGGGCGCGGCGGAGCCCGCGGACGCCGAGCGCTTGGCCGCCCTCTACGCCCCCCAAATCTGGGCGGGCACGCCGTTGCTGGTCACGGACTTCGCCACGGCCGAATTGGTCAAGGTGGCCGCCAACGCCTTCCTCGCGACCAAGATCTCCTTCATCAACGCCATGGCCGACTTGTGCGAGGCCACGGGCGCCGACGTCGAGGCCTTGGCGACCGCTATCGGGCACGACGATCGGATCGGCGCCAAGTTCCTCCGGGCGGGCATCGGGTTCGGCGGCGGCTGCCTGCCGAAGGACCTACGAGCCTTCATCGCGCGGGGCGACGAACTCGGCGTGGGGCGCAGCCTCGCTTTCCTGCGCGAGGTCGATGAGATCAACGTCCGCCGCAGGCAGCAGACGGTGCAGGCAGCCGTCGACATGCTCGACGGCCACGTGCTGGGGGCTCG
>JAQAZZ010000055.1:0-4628 GCA_032127075.1 Micrococcales bacterium
ATGGTTTGGCACCTCGATGTCGGCTCGTCGCATCCTGGGGCTGGAGTAGGTCCCAAGGGTTGGGCTGTTCGCCCATTAAAGCGGCACGCGAGCTGGGTTCAGAACGTCGTGAGACAGTTCGGTCCCTATCCTCCGCGCGCGTAGGAGTCTTGAGAAAGGCTGTCCCTAGTACGAGAGGACCGGGACGGACGAACCTCTGGTGTGCCAGTTGTTCCGCCAGGAGCATTGCTGGTTGGCTACGTTCGGAAGGGATAACCGCTGAAAGCATCTAAGCGGGAAGCTCGTTTCAAGATGAGGACTCCCACAGGTTTACCTGGTAAGGCCCCCAGAAGATGACTGGGTTGATAGGCCGGATGTGAAAGTGCAGCGATGCATGAAGCTGACCGGTACTAATAGGCCGAGGACTTGACCTCACTTCTTTCCAGAAGCACCAACTAAGCACGCGTCCACTGTGCGGTTCCCGAGATACGGTCGGGAATCCGATTGAAATCTCCATAGAGTTTCGGCGGCCATAGCGAAGGGGAAACGCCCGGCAACATTCCGAACCCGGAAGCTAAGCCCTTCTGCGCCGATGGTACTGCGCGGGTGACTGCGTGGGAGAGTAGGTACCGCCGGACATACTTCCGAGAGGGGGATCGCAGTTGCGATCCCCCTCTCGTCTTTTCCGGACTGCCGGGACCGTCACGAAAGGTTGCTGACCGACGATGGCTGATCGAGACACCGCCGGCACCGCCCGGCAGGGCAGAAATTCGGGACGCAGGGACTACCAACAACGCGGTTCGGCCGGACGGTCGGGGCCGCCGGACCGCCGGACGCAGGACCGCAGCCGCGGGCAGGGGCGGGGCCCGTCTGCGGGCCGGGGAAACCGCCAGTCCTCCGACGTGGATCGGGGCGGCGAAGGGCGTTCCGGGACCCAGCAGCCGGGGCCCGCTGTCGATCCGGACATCGATGTGCGGGACCTGGACAAAGAGATCAAGCGCGAACTGCGATCTTTGCCCACTGGGCTGGCGGACGCAGTCGGGCAGCACCTGCTCATGGCCGGGCGCTTGATAGACGACGATCCCGCCCTGGCGGTCCGGCATGCCGAACACGCTCATCGACTGGCTTCGAGGGTGGCGTGTGTACGTGAGGCGCTGGCAGTGGCGGCCTACGCCACCGGGGACTACCGCGTTGCGCTGCGGGAGGCGCGCACCGTCCGCCGCATGAGAGGCGACGACGCCTGGTTGCCGCTCATCGCCGACTGCGAACGCGGATTGGGCCGCCCCGAGAAGGCCCTGGAAGTGCTGCGCGAGACGGATCTGGCAGCCCTGCCGCCAGAAGCGCATGCCGAAGGGCTCATCGTCATGGCCGGAGCCCGACAGGATTTGGGACAGACGGAAGCTGCGCTGGCGCTCTTGGACAACAAACTGCTCCGGAGCCGGAAGCCGGCGCCGTGGGTGGCGCGGATGCGCCTGGCCTACTCCGGACTCCTGGCGGCCGCGGGGCGGGAAGAAGAAGCTGGGACGTGGGCGAGGATGGCAGCGGCCGCCGATCCAGACGGGGCGACCGTCCATGCGGAGCGGAGGGCCGACCTGGACCTCGTGGAGATCTGGGAAGTCCCTGAAGAGGAGTTGGCCCCGGGTGCGGCGGCCGACCCCGAGGGCCGACCCGCCGCCAGGGCGGCTGATTCCGGTGGGGCAGGCGGCCCGGAGGGGCCGGGCGACTCGAAGTGACGTCGGCGGACGGTCCCAGACGATAGCGTCTCGATGATGACCACCAAGTTCGGCACCAGGGGTGCCGGAACGCTCGTGGCGACCAGCCTCGGGCTCTTCATGATCTTTCTGGACGCCTCGATCGTGAATGTCGCGCTGCCGGACATTCAAGAGGAATTCCAGGTCGGCGAAGCCGGGGTGCAATGGGTCGTCGCTGCCTACAGCCTCACCATGGCCATGTTCATCATGGCGGCGGCGTCTTTCGGCGACATGCGCGGCCGCCGGTTGAGCTACGTCACTGGCCTTGTCGTCTTCTCGGTGGCGTCCGCAGCCTGCGGGCTGGCCCCGAATCTGGTGGTGCTGGCCGCGGCGAGAGGGGTCCAAGGCGTGGGGGCGGCAATCGTGAATGTCGCCTCGCTCGCGCTGGTGACGGCGGCGTTCCAGGATCCGGGCCAACGTGCGAGGGCAATAGGCATCTGGACGGGTATTGCGGCAGTGGCTCTGGGTCTGGGTCCCACGGTCGGCGGATTCCTCACCGAAGAGGTCGGCTGGCGCAGCACCTTCGCCTTCAACCCGATTGTCGGCGTGCTGGCCATAGTGCTCACGATGGTGTTCGTGCAGGAGTCGCAGGACCCGGCGGACCGCGGCTTCGACATGCCGGGACAGTTGCTCTTCATCGTGGCGGTGGGGGCTTTCACATTCGCCCTGATCGCCGCCCCGAACCGGGGGTGGACGTCACCGATCATCTTGACCGGGTTCGCGCTGGCGGCAATCGGACTTCTGCTGTTCATCAGGACGGAGCGAAGGTCGGCCCAGCCGATGATGGATCTCCAGCTCTTCCGCAGTCCGCAATACAGTGCCGCCATCTACGCTGTCTTCGCGACCTTGTTCTGCGCCTACGGCATGCTGCTGGTGATCACGCAGTACTTCCAGAACGTCCGGGACTTCAGCCCCATCGAGGCTGGGCTGCTGATGCTTGCCTTCAGCGTTCCCAGCATGATCCTGGCTCCGTTGGCCGGTCGGATTGTCGCCCGTGTCGGCGGCCGTCGGCCGACCCTCGTCGGCCTGGCTCTGGTTACGGCGGGCATGGCCGTTCTGGCGGCAAGCGGCGGTACCTATCTCGCTGTAACCCTCGCCGGCCTTGTGCTGATCGGAACAGGGGTGGGACTGGCGGTGGCCTCGGCGACGAGCGTGGCCATGAGCGATATTCCCCAGGGGCGTGCCGGGATGGCCGCGGGTATTCTCAGTGCGCAGCGGGCGCTGGGATCGACCGCGGGATACGCCATGTTGGGAACCGTCCTGGCGGCTGGAGTCGCGGTCCTGCTCCCGGCGCGGCTGGAGCCGGTGATCCCCGACGCCGAAACCCGGGACCAAGTGGTGTCCGAGATAGTGGCTAGCGCGAACCCGCAGGCGTTCATCGGCGTGGGCGGGCCCGGGAACGCATCGGGCGACGGGTCCGGCAAGGATGATGAGGAGATTCTGGCCGCCGCCGACACCGCTTTCGTGGGGGGAATCCGACTGGCCATGCTGGCTGGTGTCTTCGTGGGCGGCAGCGCGTGGCTGGTCGCTTGGTTCGCGTTCCCGCGCACGAGCCGCAATCGCCCGGCAGTACCGACGTCGGAGTCGGGTGCGGCGATGCGGCCGGACCCGTGACCGGCATCGCCCAGGACAACTTGGGCGGATCGGCGGCCCGGATATACCCTAGCTTCGCGACATCCGCATTCAGTCGGGCCGAGGACTGCACTCGGCACCCCGGCTCCAACGGGCCGGCAGGGGCACTTGAGGGCAGAAGATGAGACTACTCGCGATGGGCGTTGCCGCGGCCACCGCCATGGGTATTGTGGCCGGTGGCGTGGGCCCAGTCACCGCCACCACAGTGCCCGCGGCAACGGGTGAGCCGATTGCGACGCTGGAGGCCGCTGGTGGGGTCCTCGGGAAGGTGGTCGCGGAAAGACCCGTCGCTTGGACCCCGCACATCCGCGACGGCGCGGTGTGGGCCATCACGCAGACCGGGGACACGATGGTGGTCGGCGGCAACTTCACCAGGGTCGCCGTTTCGAAAGATTCGCCGGACATCAGTCGCACAAACCTCATGTCGTTCGACGCGGTCACCGGGAGGATCAACGACTTCAGCCCGAGCACCGATGGTCGGGTCGCGGCAGTCACCCCGGGAAACGTGCCGGGAACGGTCTATGTTGCGGGCTCCTTCAAGTCGTTGAACGGCAGGACGGGGCGGGTGTTCCTGCTGGACGCCAAAACGGGCAAGGTGCTGGACTCGTTCTCGCCCGCGACCATTGACGGGCCGGTCGTAGACCTCGCGCTTGTCGGCAACCGGTTGTACATCGGGGGGACCTTCACCTACGTGGGCGGGGCACCACACGCCGGCATCGCAAGCCTCTACGCAGACACGGGGCAAGTCGATCCGCACATGAACATCCAGATGCAGGGCAACCACAACTGGACTCCAGGCTCCAGCGGGGGCCGCGGCTTCACGGGGCCGATGGCCTTCGACATCAGCCCGGACGGCTCGACGATGGCCGTGGTGGGCAACTTCAAGACGGTCGACGGCCTCGACCTCGACCAGGCGTTCCTCGCCGACCTGTCCGGCGAGACCGCGACCATCGCGGATTGGCACACAGACCGGTACGACGACCCGTGCAAGACCAGCTACGACAGCTACGTCCGGGACGTGAAGTGGTCGCCGGACGGACGGAGTTTCACCATCGCCGCGACCGGTGCCCCGCATCCGGGGACGCTGTGCGACACAATCGCCACCTGGCTCGGCGCGGAGCGCGGCCGGAACCTTGAGCCGATCGCGATCGACGAGTCGGGCGGCGACTCGCTGTACTCGGTTGCCCACACCGACGCGGTGGTCTACGCGGGTGGCCACATCCGGTGGGCCAACAACCCCAACGGAGAAGACTCTGCCAAGCCCGG
>JAQAZZ010000056.1:0-3295 GCA_032127075.1 Micrococcales bacterium
AACGCTGCCAGCCATCGCCGCGATCCCTAGACCGAGGCGTCGGCCACCGAGTCGAAGCTGGCCAGGAACTGCGACTGGTACAGGTCGTAGTAGAAGCCCTTCGCGGCCATCAACTCGGCATGTGTGCCCTTCTCCACGATCCGGCCGGCGTCCATCACCAGGATGATGTCGGCGTCGCGGATCGTGCTGAGTCGGTGCGCGATGACGAACGAGGTACGGCCCTCGCGCAGCGTGGCCATCGCCTGCTGGATGAGTACCTCGGTCCGGGTATCCACCGAGCTGGTGGCCTCGTCGAGGATGAGGATCGGCCGGTCGGCCAGGAAGGTCCGTGCGATGGTCAGCAGCTGCTTCTCCCCCGCGGACAGGTTCGAGGCCTCGTCGTCGAGCTTCGTGTCGTACCCGTCGGGCATCGTGCGCACGAAGTGGTCCACCCGGGCGGCCTTCGCCGCGGCCAGGACCTCGGCTTCCGTTGCACCTTGCGCACCGTAGGCGATGTTGTCCCGGATGGTCCCCGCGAATAGCCAGGTGTCCTGCAGCACCATTCCGAAGCAGCGCCGGACGTCGTCGCGGGTCATGTCCATCACGGGGACACCGTCGAGGCGGATCTGTCCGGCGTCGAGGTCGTAGAAGCGCATCAGCAGGTTGACCAGCGTGGTCTTCCCGGCCCCTGTCGGGCCCACGATGGCGACAGCCTCGCCGGGTTGCACCTCCAGGTCGAGGTCCTCGATCAGCGGCTCGTCGGGCGCATACCGGAAGGAGACGCCGCGGAACTCGACGTGCCCCCTCGGCTCCGGCAGGAGCGCAGCTTGCCGAGCATCGGGACTCTGTTCCTCCGCATCGAGCAGTTCGAACACTCGCTCGGCAGAGGCGATGCCGGACTGCAGCAGGTTCGTGATGCTGGCCAGTTGGGTGATCGGCATCGTGAACTGCCGGGAGTACTGGATGAACGCCTGCACATCCCCGAGCGACATCGATCCGCTGGCCACCCGGATGCCGCCGATCACCGCGATGGCGACGTAGTTCAGGTTGGCGATGAACATCATCGACGGCTGGATGATCCCGGAGATGAACTGAGCGCGGAAACTAGCCTCGTACATCTGGTCGTTGGCCTCGTCGAACTCCTCGATTGCCTGGTGGCGGTGGCCGAAGACCTTGACGAGCTCATGGCCGGTGAACATCTCCTCGATGTGCCCGTTGACCCTTCCGGTCCACTTCCACTGTCCGACGAACTGGCCCTGGGAGCGCCGGGCGATGAACAAGGTGACGAAGAAACTCAGCGGCACCGTCAGAAGCGACACCAGAGCCAGGATCGGAGAGATCCAGAACATCATCGCCAGCACGCCGATGACGCTCATGAGACTCGTGATCGCCTGGGTCATCGACTGCTGCATCGTGGTGGCGATGTTGTCGATGTCGTTGGTCACGCGGCTGAGCAGGTCACCGCGGGGGTGGGTGTCGAAGTACTTCAACGGCAGCCGACCGAGTTTGACGTCGACATCCTCGCGCAGGCGGTACATCGTTCGCTGGGTGACCCCGGCCATCAGGTAGTTCTGCCCCCACGAGAACACCGAACTGATGAAGTACACCACTACGACCGCGGCGACGATCCGGCTGAGCGCATCGAAGTCGACCCCGTCGGTCAGGGTGACGGCGGCGAGCATATCCGCCTGCTGCGCCTCACCTTGCGCGCGCAACCCCTCGACCGCCTGATCCTGGGTCACACCGGTCGGCAACTCGCGCCCCAGGACCCCGGCGAAGATGACGTTCGTCGCCCGGCCCAGCAGCCACGGACCCAGGACTTGGAAGAACACACTGATCATGGCCAGCACCAGGACCACCGCGATGACCAGCCGCTCCGGGCGCAGCCGGCGCAGCAGGCGTTGGAAGGTGGCCTTGAAGTTGCGGGGTTTCTCCGCGGGCAGGGTCATGCCGAGCCCGCCCGGGCCGCCACCCATCGGGCCGCCGGGACGGGGACCGGCCGTCGGGGGCCGCATGGCGCTCATGACGCCTCCGCCGCGGTGAGCTGGGAGTACACGATCTCCCGGTATGTCTCGCTGGAGTCCATCAGTTCCGCGTGGGTGCCGACCCCCACCACTCGGCCGCGGTCGAGCACAACTATCTGGTCGGCGTTGCGGATGGTGCTGACCCGCTGCGCCACGATGATCACCGCCGACGACCCGGTCCGACGGTCGAGTGCGGCCCGCAGCCGCGCGTCCGTCGCGTAGTCCAGAGCGGAGAACGAGTCGTCGAAGACGTAGATGGGGCACGGCCGGATCAGCGCCCGGGCGATGGACAGCCGCTGCCGCTGCCCGCCGGAGACGTTTGTCCCCCCCTGGTCGATCTCCGACTCCAACCCGTCGGGCATCTGCCGCACGAAGTCGGCGGCCTGCGCGACCTCGAGCGCCTCCCACACCTTCTCGTCGGTCGCCTCTGGGAAGCCGAACCGCACATTCGACCCGACGCTGCCGGTGAAGAGGAACGCCTTCTGCGGCACCAACCCCAGGTAGGCCCACAGATCCTCCTGCGCGAAGTGGCGCACGTCCACACCATCCACGAGCACCGCCCCGCCAGTCGCGTCGTACAGCCGCGGGATGAGGTTGACCAGCGTCGTCTTGCCCGCGCCGGTGGAACCCACGATCGCGGTGGTCTGCCCCGGGCGGATAGTCAGGTTCACGCCGGACAGCACCGGATCTTCCGCTCCGGGATAGCGGAACTCCACGTCCCGGAACTCCACGACCCCGCGGCGCTGGTCTGGTCGCTGGACCACGGGCGGGTCGATCACCTTCGGCTCGGTGTCGAGGACCTCGGCGATCCGCTCCGACGACGCCGCCGCGCGGGGGATCATCACCATGAGCATGACCGCCATCATCACGCTGAACAGGATCTGCATGATGTACGACAGGAACGCGGTCAGGTCCCCGATCTGCATGTCGCCGGAATCGACGAACCGGCCGCCGAAATAGATGATCGCCACCGACGACAGGTTGAAGATCAGCATCAGCGACGGCATGGTCAGCGCGAACAGCCTGGTCACCCGGAGCGTGGTGTCGGTGAGATCCTCGTTGGCGTCGGCGAACCTCGCCTGTTCGTGTTCGGTGCGCACGAACGCGCGGATCACGCGGATGCCGGCGAGGTTCTCCCGCAGCACGGCGTTCACGGCGTCGATCTTGAGCTGCATGGACCGGAACAGCGGCACCGCCCGGGACATCAGCAGACCGATCACCACCGCCATCACCGGAATGATGACCAGCAGCAGCGCCGACAGCTGGACGTCCGTGCGCAGCGCCATCACGAC
>JAQAZZ010000057.1:0-8002 GCA_032127075.1 Micrococcales bacterium
GCAGAGCGGCGGCAAACGCAACGCGGTAGGTGCCCTCTTCGCCTTCGTGTGTGTTGTTGCCGCGCTCGGCGGGGTCGCGCTCACGGTCCTTGTCGGCCATAGCGGCGCCGAACTGGTCTGGGGCTGACCGCCGGGTCAGCCCGCCACGGACGACATCAAGCGTCGCAGCGATTCCAGCCGCGCAGCCCCGGCGGGTCCGGCCCCTCCGCTGGCGACCCATTCGTCCAAGGCGCAATGCGGCGGACGGTGGTCGCAGCCGCGGGGGCAGCCCTCGGCCCCGGCGGCCAGTTCACCGAAAGCGGCGAGGATGCGCTGCGGATCCACATGCCCCAACCCCAGGCTGCGGAGCCCGGGGGTGTCGATGATCCAGCCGCCGCCGGGGAGTTCCAGGCCGACCGCCGAGGTGGACGTGTGCCGACCGCGGCCAGTCACTTCGTTCACGACACCGATCGCACGGTCGGCGTCGGGGACGAGACGGTTCACCAGCGTGGACTTGCCGACGCCCGACTGGCCGATGAGCACGCTGACCCGCCCCCGCAGCTTCGCGAGCAGCCCGTCGACCGCTTCGCTCCGGTTCCAGCTGAGCAGCTCGACGCCGAGTGCGGAGTAGCCCGCCTCAAGAGCGTCGGTCGGGGCGAGGTCGGTCTTGGTGACGATGAGCAGCGGCGTCAGACCCGCATCCCAGGCAGCGACCAGGCAGCGATCGATGAAACCCTCGCGCGGCTCCGGATCGGCCGCGGCGGTGACGATCCCCAGAGTCTCGGCATTGGCGACCACAACCCGCTCGGAGAGGTCGGTGTCGTCGGGCGTGCGCCGCAGCGCGGTTCTCCTGGGCTCCACCCGGACGATGCGCGCCAGCGAGCCCGCATCGCCCGACGTGTCGCCGATAACGGCCACCCGGTCGCCGACGACGATGCCGCGACGCCCCAGCTCTCGTGCCCGCACTGCCGACAACCACCTGTCGTCGGCATCCAGGACGACGGTGAACCGGCCGCGGTCCACGGCCGTTACGAACGCCGGCACGGCCTCGCGATGCCGTGGCCGGTCCTTGGTACGGGGACGCGACTTGCGCGCAGGCGGTCGGATCCGGACGTCGTCTTCGCTGTACTCCCTGGGCATCGCGGCGTCAGCCGCCCGTCCCGGCCGGGGTGGCGGCCGTCGGCCCGACGAGGTTGCGCCAAACGGTGGGGAACTGGGCGAACGTCTTGGCCGTCGTGGCGATGTCCTCGATGTCGAGACCGGGCACCATCAGGCCGACAATCGCCCCCGCCGTGGCCATCCGATGGTCGCGGTAGGTGGCCCAGGTGCCGCCGTGCATCGGGCGGGGGCGGATCAGCAGGCCGTCCTCGTCGGCGGTGACATCGCCGCCGAGGGAGTTGATCTGTGCGGCCAGGGCTGCGATCCGGTCGGTCTCATGCCCGGAGATGTGACCGATTCCCACGAGTCTGGAGGGGCTGTCGGCCAGTGCGCAGACTGCGGCCACGGTGGGGACGAGTTCGCCGAGGTCGCGCAGATCTGCGCTGATACCCCTCACCCGTCCGGTACCCCGCACGAGCATCCCCGCAGCGGTGGGCTCGGTGCGCGCTCCCAGCGAATGGAGAAGGTCGACTACACCCTCGGCAGGCTGGAGACTTTCCGCGGGCCAGTCCCGGATCAGCACTGATCCACCGGTCACCAGTGCCGCAGCCGCCAGCGGCAGCGCATTGGAGAGATCAGGTTCAACAGCGCGATCCAGGGCTGTTATCCGCCCCGGCTGCACCGACCAGCAGGCATTCCCCCGCTCGGCGGTGTCGGTGTCGACGACCACGCCGTGCTCGCGCAGCATCCGGCACGTCATCTCGATGTGCGGCAGCGACGGGAAGGGGCCACCGCGATGGTGGATTTCCACGCCGTTGCTGAAACGTGCGCCCGACAGCAGCAGTGCGGTGACGAACTGGCTGGAGCCGGAAGCGTCGATCGATACCGGCCCGCCTGCCACCCGTCCGCCGCCGAGGACCGTGAAGGGCAGCGCGGCGCGGCCGCCATCGTCTATCCGCACTCCCAGGGACCGCAGCGCGTCGATCACACCGGACATGGGACGTTCCCGCGCCCGCGGGTCGCCGTCGAAGCAGACAGGTCCTTCGGCCAGGGCAGCCATCGGGGGGACGAACCTCATGACCGTTCCCGCCAACCCGCAGTCGATCTGGGCCGGTGCCGTGACCGGACCCGGCTGCACCCGGACCGCAGCGCCGGCGGGAGATTCGTCCGCGGCGGCGATCCCGCATCCCAGCGCCCGCAGCGCGCCAACCATCAGTGTGATGTCGCGCGCCGCCAGCGGCAGCCCGGTGATGGTCGAGCCGCCCTCTGACAGCGCTGCTAGGACCAGTGCCCGGTTGGCCAGCGACTTCGAGCCCGGGACCGACACCGCGCCGTGAACCGGCGAGTCGGCAGTGGGCGCGTGCCACAGTGCGGCGGGCATGCCCTGAGGGTATCCGCAGCGGACGCACGGGGGATCATCGCGAACGGGCGGATTCATCCCCACGCGGCGACCCCGGCTTCCGGGATCCAGCGGCGATGAGGCATTCTAGAGCCAGGCATGGATCCGCCGCCATCGGGCGATGCGCTCGCCCGATCCGTCAGCGACATACGGAGAACAAGGATGAGCATCCTGGGTTTGGACACCGCACCCACGAAGAACAAGAAGCTGCTCGAATGGGTTGGGGAGGTCGCGGTCCTCGCGAAGCCGGATCGCATCGAGTGGTGCGACGGCTCGCAGGAGGAGTGGGATCGGCTCACCCAGGTCATGGTGGACAACGGCACTTTCACCCGGCTGAACCCGGAGAAGCGTCCCAACTCGTTCCTGGCGCGGTCCAGCCCGTCGGATGTCGCCCGGGTGGAGGACCGCACGTTCATCTGCTCGCTGCGCGAAGAGGACGCCGGTCCCACCAACAACTGGATGGAACCGACTCAGATGCGCGGCATCCTGAAGGGGCTCTTCGACGGCTGCATGCGCGGTCGCACGATGTACGTGATCCCGTTCTCCATGGGTCCGCTGGGGTCGCGGATCTCGCAGCTGGGTGTGGAGATCACCGACTCGCCCTATGTCGTGGTCAACATGAGGATCATGACCCGCATGGGCCGCGAGGCTCTCGAGCTCATCGGTGAGGACGGCGATTTTGTGCCGGCGCTGCACACCGTGGGCTACCCGTTGGTCGATGCCGACGGCAACTCGCGCGACGATGTGGCCTGGCCGTGCAACGACACCAAATACATCGTGCACTTCCCGGAGTCGCGCGAGATCTGGTCCTACGGCTCCGGCTACGGCGGCAACGCGCTGCTGGGCAAGAAGTGCTTCGCACTGCGCATCGCCTCGGCGATGGCGCGTGATGAGGGCTGGATGGCCGAGCACATGCTGGTGCTGAAACTCACCGCCCCCGACGGCGACGTCAAGTACATCACCGCTGCTTTCCCCTCTGCGTGCGGCAAGACCAACCTTGCGATGCTCGAGCCGAGCGTGCCGGGGTGGACGGTTGAGACTGTCGGCGACGACATCGCGTGGATGCGTTTCGGCGATGACGGCCGGCTGTACGCGATCAACCCCGAGGCGGGTTTCTTCGGCGTGGCGCCGGGTACCGGGATGAAGACCAACGCCAACGCGGTCAGGACGCTGTGGGGCAACTCGATCTTCACCAACGTTGCCCTCACCGACGACGGCGACGTGTGGTGGGAGGGCCTGACGGAGGACACGCCGGAACACCTGATCGACTGGAAGGGCAACGACTGGACCCCGGACAGCGAAACACCGTCGAGCCACCCCAATGCTCGTTTCACCGCACCGGCGGCCCAATGCCCGTCAATCGCGCCCAACTGGGAGGACCCGGCGGGGGTTCCCATCTCAGCCATCCTCTTCGGCGGTCGCCGCGCGACCAACGTCCCGCTCGTCAACGAGGCCCGGGACTGGCAGCACGGTGTCTTCCTCGGCTCCACGATCGCTTCCGAGCAGACCGCCGCCGCTGAAGGAACCGTGGGCGCCCTGCGCCGGGATCCTTTCGCGATGCTGCCCTTCTGCGGCTACAACATGGCCGACTACTGGGGGCACTGGCTGAAGATCGGCACCATGACCGACCAGGGCAACCTGCCGAAGGTCTACCAGGTCAACTGGTTCCGCAAGGACGACGACGGCAAGTTCATCTGGCCCGGGTTCGGTGAGAACTCCCGGGTGCTGTCGTGGATCGTGGAGCGTGTCGAGGGCCGTATCGGCGCTGAGGAGACCCCCATCGGCAACAAGCCGAAGGACGGCGACCTCTACACCGAGGGTCTGGACATCACCGGTGAGCAGCTCGACGAACTGTTCGCGGTGGACGCGGCTTCCTGGCTGGCGGAGTGCGACCTCACCGAGGAGTACTTCGCCAAGTTCGGCGACAAGGTTCCCCAGGCGCTGCGCGACGAGCTCGATGCGCTGCGAGAGCGGCTCGAGGCTGCCAGGGACTGAGCCGTCGCGACACCGCGACACTGCGGGTCCGGTTGCGCCCGGTGGTGGGTGCGGCCTAGGGCAATGCTGGTTCGGTGGGATGGGACGCGACCTTCTTGGGTGGATACAGCCTGTCCCCGAGCGGCTCGCGGTACTTCTGGTGCACGAGCGCGATCGTGATGCCACCCAGAGCCAGCATCGGCACCATTGGCAGTAGTCCGAATTCGCCCATGAGCCACGGGTTGGCGGTGACGAACATGTTCGCCCACATGGCCTGTACGAGGTAGTTCCAGCCGCCGTGGCCGAGAGCGGGTGCCCATACGTCGTTGTGGAGTTCCCAGATCCAGCCGATGAAGAAGCTGAAGCCGAAGATCATGCAGGCAAAGATCAGCAGACTGGCGGCGAGGGGGATGTTCGGGTTGGAATACAGGCCCGGAATGAAGATCACCGGCACGTGGTAGATGAACCAGATGATCGTGACGATTGAGTTGGCCTTCACATAGCCGTTCTCACGTCGCAACTGAGGTAGCAGGTAGCCGCGCCAACCGATCTCCTCACCTAGCGCCAGAAACGTTGACGCCAGGATGAGCCCGAATATCGTAAGCGGTCCGGGCGGGCCCAGTTCGTAGCTCAACGGTCCCAGCAGAGCTGCGGCATAGACCCCGCCAACGAGGAGTCCGGGTACCAGCGCCAGGCCGAGGGTCTTCAGATTCGGCTTGCCGAAGACGATCCGTTGTTTGCTGTACGCCCAGGCCAACAGGGCTGATCCGGTGGGGACGAACATGAACAGCAGCACGAGGTCCACGGCAGTATCGGTATCGCTGACTGCCATGAGCCACAGCAGCGGGGTCCCGAGGATGACGAGGGCGACGAGGTAGCCGAGGATGGCTCGTCGCGATGGGTTGGCAGTCACGCGCTCAGATTACTGAGAGCCGGCTCGGGTCTCAATACGTTCCGCCCGTGTCGCGGGGAGTTCCTCGACGGCCGCGGCTGCCCGGCTGCTGAGGGAACAGCGATGGCTCGACGTACTGTTGGCTGTGGACGCGGCTGACTGGCCGGCTGCCTGAAGACGGTTTCGCGCTGCGCGCTGGACATGAATGCCGGTTAGCGAGCGTGACCTCGGCTGAGCAGCTTCCGCCAGGTGGGCAACCGCGGAGGAGGATTCGGCGGTTGCCCTTCAGCCGCCCCACCTGCGGCTAGGCGGCCGGTCTCCTCCAAGAGGTGGACGGTGGGGCCAAGAACCTCATTGGGCACGAGGAGTTGATTGGGTGAGTCAGGGATGTAGCCGACACTCGGCTCCTCCTGGATGACGAGGCCTGGTCGAACGGCGAGTATCCGGTACGCCAGTTCGTGGCAGAACTCGCTAATCCGGTTCGAATCCGTGCCCGGCAGGAGCTCCACGGCGATGATGGGCCGATCGCGACGTGCGACTCCGCGAGCGCCGGCGATGACCGAACCTTCGTGTCCCTCGACATCTATCTTGATCAATCCGACTCGCTGGGACCCCTGAGAGGCATTGAAATGGTCAAGCGTGCTGGTCGCGACGGTCTCGGTTCGGGCTACCGGTTGCAGGCCTCGAAAGAATGCGGGGTTGAGAGTTGCGCTGGTCTCCACGAGCCCATGGTCTTCGGGTGGAAAGTGCATCAGAGCCGAGCCGTCAGAATCGGACAGGCCCAGTTCGACGACCTCGATGTCCAGCCCCTGGGCCGCAAGGTTTCTCCTGGCCAGTTCCGCGATTCTCGGGACTGGCTCGAAGCACGTGGTGGGTTTGTCGGGGCAGACTCGCCCGACGAGCAGGCTGTAGAAGCCCGTGTTCCCGCCCACGTCGTAGAAGGCGCGGTTGTCGGATTCAGCCAAAGCCGCGATCGTCAAGGGAAGCGGATCCTCGAAAGTCCACCAGCCGTTGCGGATCTGGATAGCCACCTGGTCGGGCGGGTCGGTCTCCAGCATGCGAACCAGGCCGGGGTCTGCCAGATGTTCCACTGCCATTGTCCAAGGGTAGCGTTTCGCCCGGGCTGCCCGAGCGCGACTGTCTGGGCTTCTGCACGCCGCCCATCCGGAACGGCGGGCAATCCTCGGGTCGGGCGGTGGGAACGCTCCCCCGGGGAAGGCTGAACGTCTAGGCTGCCCACGTGGAGACCTTCACCAGCGCGCTGGCGTTCGTGGTCGGGTTCGCTTCGCTGATCTTCGTCGGCTGGGGGTTCGTGGATGCGTTCGGGTACACCCGGGAGGAGTATCGGCAGGCCGATCGGATGCCGCGCATGCTGTGGCTCGTCATGCTCGGTTTCGGGTTCGGCCTGGTCCTCTGGCTCGGGGCTGGAGCGGTGGTGTCTGAGCCGCTCGGGCTGCGCACGCTCACCTGGGTCGCAGTCATGATGGCGACCGGGGTCTACTTCTACGATCAGCGCCCGAAACTGCTCAACGCGCGGATCTCGCGGAGCCGCTGACGACGGACACAGAATGTGGGGCCCCGGCAAGTGCCGGGGCCCCACATTCTTCAGCGAAGTGTGGCGGTCAGTCGCCGATCGTTGCCACCATGATCGCCTTGATCGTGTGCAGCCGGTTCTCGGCCTGGTCGAAGGCGATGTTCGCCGAGGACTCGAACACATCGTTGGTGACTTCGAGCCCGTTGGTCATGCCGGTGGATCCAGCGATGTCCTGGCCGACCTTGGTGTTGGTGTCGTGATACGCGGGCAGACAGTGCATGAACTTGGCGTACTGGTTGCCAGTCTTCTCCAGCGCCTCGCGGTTCACCTGATAGGGCTTCAGCAGGCGCACGCGCTCGTCCCAGACCTCTTTGGGCTCTCCCATGGAGACCCACACATCGGTGTGGAGGAAGTCAGCGCCGGGGATGGCCTCGTCGGGGTCCTCGGTGAGCATCACGCGAGCACCGCTCTGCTCCGCTCGTTCGTGGGCGGCGTCTTGGACCTCCTGCGACGGCCACAGGTCCCGGGGCGAGCAGATCCGCACATCGGCTCCCATGATCGCGCCCATGACCAGCAGCGAGTTGCCCATGTTGGATCGCGCGTCGCCCATGTAGGCGTACGAGATATCTGTCACGGACTTCCCTCGACTGTATTCGCTCATGGTGAGGAAGTCGGCCAGCATCTGCGTGGGGTGCCATTCGTCCGTCAACCCGTTCCACACCGGCACCACGGAGTATTCGGCCAGTTCTTCGACGTTGGTATGGGCGGACCCGCGGTACTCGATTCCGTCGTAGAAGCGGGAGAGTACCCGCGCGGTGTCGGCTATGGACTCCTTGTGCCCCAACTGGGAGCCGCTGGGATCCAGGTAGGTGACCCCGGCGCCCTGATCGTAGGCGCCGACCTCGAAGGCGCACCGGGTGCGGGTGGAGGTCTTCTCGAAGATGAGTGCAACGTTCTTGTTGGCCATTCGGGGGCGTTCGTTGCCCGTGTACTTGGCCCTCTTCAGGTCGCGGGACAGATCGAGAAGGAACTGCATCTCGCCGGTGGTGAAGTCGAGCTCCTTGAGGAAGTCGCGGTTGTGGAGGTTGAACGGCATGGTCTGCCTTTCTCTGTTGGGGTTGGTGGG
>JAQAZZ010000058.1:0-3962 GCA_032127075.1 Micrococcales bacterium
AGCGGCCGGACACCACACAAGTAGGACAGTCCAACAGGACGTCGGTCGGAGCGAGAGCCACGACCGCCGCGGGCATTCCCATCATTACTGTCGGAGGTCCTTGGGATAATGGATATGTCGCTGGGGGAAGAAGCCGGCTGCTGCACTGGCAGGACCGGCCCCTCCATCGCCCCCCCCGCGGTCGTCACCCCCGCCCCGCGGCCACCACCGCAACCGTCGAGACCACGGCTGAGGAATCCCCGCAGCCGCGGCGACCGGACCGTGCGAACAGGAAGGAACCCGCATTGGGCAGCTACAAGGACCTCTACCAGGCGCTGACGGTGAGTCTCGCCGCCAACATCCCCGTGATCTTGTGGGGACCGCCAGGGGTGGGAAAGACCAGCGTCGTGGAGCAGATCGCGGCACACCACGGCTGGTGGCTGGAGACGGTGATCGCCTCGATCAGCGATCCCACCGACTTCAAGGGGATGCCGCGGGAGGAGGCCGGCCGCACGGTCTTCTCCCCGCCGGCCTGGGCGATGTCCGTCGCCGACGCCCAGGGGGGCGTGGTCTTCCTGGACGAGATCTCCACCGCCCCGCCGTCGGTGCAGGCCGCCCTGCTGCGCCCGGTGCTGTCCCGCGTCGTGGGCGAACTGCCGTTGCCCCCGGAGACCCGTTTCGTGGCCGCGGCCAACCCGCCGGAGATCGCCGCCGACGGCTGGGACCTGTCCGCGCCGCTGGCAAACCGCTTCCTGCACCTGCAGTGGGAGGTGCCCGCCGACGTGATCGGTGACGGGCTGGCGTTCGGGTTCGAGCCGATCGACGTGCCGCAGATCCAGCGGGCCGATCCCGGCGCCGAGCGGACCAAGGTCATGGCACTGGTGGGCACCTTCCTGCGCACCCGCCCCGACCTGATGCTGCGGGTGCCGAAGGCGTCGTCGGAGCAGGGGGTGGCCTGGCCCAGCCCCCGGTCGTGGGAGACCGGCGCCAAGGCCGTGGCCCACGCCCGGGCGGCGAGGCTGGGCAAGCGCACCCAGTCGCTGCTCCTCAGCGGCTGCGTGGGCGCGCCGGCAGCTCGGGAGTTCCTGGCATGGGAGCAGCGGCTGGACCTGCCCGACGTGGAGAAGGCGCTGAAGGACGGCGGGGAGATCGCCCTGCCCGACACCCCGGACCGCATCATGGCGGTGTGCGGCGCGCTGGTGGCGGCGATCCACGCCGATCCCAGCCGCAAGCGCTGCGAGGCGGCCATCAACGAGATCCTGGTCCGGGTGGCGCGGGCGGGGCACCTGGACCTGGCCACCGTCGCGCTGCGGAAGATCAGCGGGCAGGCCAAGTCCGCCAACTGCCAGTTCTCGCCCGAGGCGTTCGAAGTGTTCGCCGACGTCGTGGTGATGATGGGTCGGCTGTCCGCCGGTGATGCCGCATGACGCGGCCCCGCACACCGCCGGCGGCCATGGCGGCAGCGGACACACCGGCCCAGCCCACGGGAACTGCCGGGTATTCGCACCCCGTCGGCGCCGGGGCGCCGCCCGAGGTTCTGGCGGAGGCGGCGAAATGGGTTCAGGTGGGCCGTGCGCTGGCGATCGAGCAGTTCCCCTACCTGGACCTCGCGCTCAGTTCGATGATCCCCGTCGCCGTGGTCGGTCTGGGGACCGTCGCCACCGACAAGCGGTGGCGGTTCTACTACGACCCCCAGCGGGTCATGGCCGAGCCCGAGGGCCGGCGCCGCAAGCTGCTGGTATCCGACTGGATCCACGAGGTGGGCCACCACCTGCGCGACCATGCCTCCCGGTGGGAGCAGATGGGGCATCCGGCGGCCCTGCACAGCACCTACAACACCGCCGGGGACGCGATCATCAACGCCGATGCCGCAGAGATGGGCCTGCTCATCCTGCCGACCGACGTGACGTTCGACCGCCTGCCCGGGGAGCTCGACCGGGGCATGACCACCGAGCAGATCTACGCCCGGCTGGTGGCGGACCTCCCGCCGGACCCCGGGCAGCCCGCAGGCGAGGGTGTCCCCGTCCCCGTGCCGGACTGCGGATCGGGCGCGGGCGGCCCGCAGCGGCCCTGGGAACGTCCCAGCGGCGACAGCCCCGCCGACGACACGGCCGGCGGGGCCGCCGAGGGGCCGGCCGCGGACGGTTCGGTGGACGAGGGCAGGGGCGAGCTGATCCGGCAGGAGACAGCCGCGCAGATCCAGCAGCACGCCCGCTCGCAGGGCAGCGGCCATCTGCCGCACGGCCTGCGGGAGTGGTCGAAGCAGTATCTGCAGCCGTCAGTGGACTGGCGCCAGGAGCTGCGCTCGGCGGTGTCCCGCACACTCGGCAGGGCGGCGGGGCGGTTCGACTACACCTGGCAGCGCCCCGCCCGGCGCCGGATCCCCGGCTACACCACCCCGGGCATGGCCGCCCCAGAGCCGCCGACGGCCGCGGTCGTTGTGGACACGTCCGGATCGATGTCCCCCGACGACCTCGCCCAAGCCATCGCCGACATCGCCTCCCTGTCCCGCGCCGCCGGCTCGGGGTCCCACCGCGCCCCGGTGCGGGTCATCCCCTGCGACACCAGCGTCGGCGAGGTTCAGCCGGTGCGCACCCCCGCCGACATCCGGCGCCTGCAGCTGACCGGTGGCGGCGGTACGAACATGGAAGCCGGGCTGAACCGAGCAGCGGAGCTGAGGCCCACACCGCAGGTCGTGGTCACGATCACCGACGGGTACACGCCGTGGCCGGACCAGCCGCCCGCCCAGACCCGGCACACCCCCCACATCGCCGTCATCGTGCGCACCGCCGACGCCCCCGCCCCCAGCGGGGCCCCGGACTGGATGCACGTCATCGACGCCCCGATCGGCGGCGGCACCTCGGGGGTCCGCAGGGGCCGGGGAGGGCGCGGCCGCGGCGGGAGCACCCGCCCGCGCGGATCCGGGTCTGCGGGGCGCTGATGGCAAGCGGGTGCTCGACGCACCAGACCCACACTGGGACACGAACGAGGAAGGGAACTTCTATGCCCACCCAGCAACAGCCCGGAGCCGACGATGCCCGCGGAGGAGTCGGGGCGATCCCCGACCTGAACGTGTACTACTTCCGCGAGCCGCATTGCGCCTATCAGTACGCCCCCCGCCACGGCAAGCGGCTGGTGAGCCTCATGGCGGGCGACCGGGCCGCGCTGGCTGCCGACCCGGACTGCCCGACATCCTTCATGATGCTGCTCAGCAACGATGAAATGGCGGTCCGCGAGGCGCTGGCCGGCAACCCGGGGCTGACGTTGCGGATCATGAGACGTCTGGCACGGGCCGGCGGGTCACCGGCGCTGGTGCTGGCGCGTCGGCGTGACGCGCCGCCGGAGGTGCTGGGCATTGTCGCCGCCGTCGCGTTCAGGCGGAAGCGGCGGTCGCGGTGGTTGCAGCCGGACGTGCACGAGGAAGTGCTCAAGGCGGCTCTCGGCCGGCCCGACTGCCCGCCGGCGATCCTCGCCCACTACGCCCGGCGCGACTCCTTCTGCCAGCGCCTCGTCGCCGCCAACCCGAATTGCCCCCGCGACAGCCTGGACCACCTGGCCGTCCACGGAGACCACCGCGCGATGGCTAACGTCGCCGCCAACCCGAATTGCCCCCGCGACAGCCTCGACCACCTGGCCGCGCATGGGGGCCACCGCGCGATGGCGAACGTCGCCGCCAACCCCGCCGCCACCGCCGCGATGCTGAGCAGGATCGTCGCCCGCGCGTGGCGCTCGGACCTGGCCCACAAGGCGCTGCTGCGGCTGATTGCCACCGATTGGGCCCGGGCCCGGCCCCATGTGGTTGCGACCGGGCCGGGCCATCGGCAGGAGCTGGTGCGGCAGAGCCCCGCGGCCGCGCGCCACATGGCAGCCGACCCCGACTGGCGGCTGCGCTACGCGGTGGCCGTCGCCGGGGGCGCCGGGCAGCAGCTGCGGAACCTGGCGGCCGACCCGCACGGGCGGGTCCGCCGGGCCGCCAGCCAACG
>JAQAZZ010000059.1:0-5340 GCA_032127075.1 Micrococcales bacterium
CAGCACTGAACGCGTTCGCCATCACCTTCGCCGACCGGATGCCGGCAGCGGAGACCGACTAATGAACGCCACTTACACCGTTCGTCGGACAGACCCCGACCGCATCGCGGACCCTCTCGAGACCGCGGAGTATCCTGAAAGTGAACGGGGGTTCGTCCGACCGGGCGACGGTGCCGGCCAAGGGGTGGCACCGGAGCCGAACAGTTACTGGACCGGCCGGCACGGGCGGCTATGGGTACGAGAGTCCTTGTGTTCGGGTCTTTGGGTATGGCGCTCCTCGCAGTGGCCGCACCGGGACAACGTGGGCCTACGAGCATCGTGGCGACACCGGATCTCTTCGCACCACCTGCGGCCACTTCGCCAGCGAAGCAGTGGGATGGGACCCACCGGATCCGCGTCTACTCCACCAACATGGGCCCCGCCGTGGCCCAGGCTGCCGCCATCATCGCCAGCAAGACCTGCCTCGAGTTGGTGCCGTCCGGCAGGCCGGAACGGGATCGGACAGCCGGCCCCTACGAGATCGTGCTCAGGGCCGAGAAGATGCCGCGTGGCACCCGGGCCGCTGTGAACGTGGCGCTCCTCGAGTCCGGCGCGGACATCCGGTCGGCTGACATCACCATCACAGGGCGGATCCTGCATCAGAAGCGTGCCCGTCGGCGGGACATCGTCTTGCACGAACTCATGCACTCGGTGGGTGCGGTCGACTCCTCCGCCACTCGGTCGGTGATGTACCGCAAGCCGGTGAAGCCGTACTCCGTGCTCAGCCGGGGCGATGCCAGAACTCTGCAGGCCCTGGGTCAATGCTCGGGTGGTGACGGCGATTGTGCGCAGCCCGATGCCATGGGGATCGCGCTGGGCCTGCACGGGGCCGGAGGAGTCGGGGCCAGTTGGGACAAGGCCGTAGGGTGGAGCGAAGCGGCGCTGCGGCACGGGCTGCTGCCCCTGACGCCCACCGCCCCGGAAGAGGGGGGTCGTATCTGGGATATCAACCCCGGGTCGAAAGACTTGCGTGACCTCGAATCCCTCATCGACGAAACCGTTCGCACCCACTGCATCGACACCGATCGCATCTATGTAGGCGGCCACTCGATGGGGGCTATGGCCACGAGCGTCTTGGCCTGGACGTCCCGCAGGTTTGCGGCTGCGGCCCCCGTCGCAGGTCTCGTCGTACCGCCCGGCACCTGCCGGCCCGGTACCAGTCTCTTCGCCGCCCATAGTGCAGACGACACCATCACGATGCTGCAGGGCGACGTTCAGGCGAACCTCTACCCAGTCATCCCGCTGTGGGCGCGAACCACACCCCGAGATCAAGCGATTGAGGCATGGGCGCGGGTCAACGATTGCCGGGTCGGCCCCTGGCGGGACGGGTCGGACCCCGGACCCGACCACATGGAACCGTGGCGGGAGCAACTCTGGGACTGCCCTGACGGTACCCAGTTGCGGTGGCGGGTGTACGAGCACATGTGGCACGGCATCCCTCCTGGCTGGGCGGACAGCACAATGGAGTTCTTCAGCAGCACGAGCCGGTGAGGGGAGAATCGGTGGAGCACTCCATCAGGACGTTCCACGCCCGCCGAGGCCGACTCGGTCCCCGAGCAGCGTCAGCGCTGCAGGACTTGCTCCCGCGCTACGGACTCGACCCAATGGGACCGCCGCTGGACTTCGATGACGAGTTCCCGGGACCACTTCCCGTTGTTGTGGAGTTCGGCTCGGGGATGGGCGAGGCCACCGCCGCGATGGCGAAGGCCGAGCCCGGGGTCGGCATCATCGCCGTCGAGGTCCACACCCCCGGGGTCAGCAGCCTGCTGCGGCGTATCGAAACGGAACGGCTGGACAACGTCAGGGTGGTCCACGGTGATGGGATCGCGCTGCTCGACCGCCGGATTCCGGCGGGATCCCTGGCCGGTTTCCGCTCCTTCTTCCCCGACCCCTGGCCGAAGGCCCGGCACCACAAGCGCCGGCTGATCCGCACCGAACTTGTGCGCCTCATCGCCTCACGGCTACAGACTGGGGCGACGCTGCACGTGGCGACGGATTGGGACGACTACGCCGAGCAGATGCTCGCGGTCCTTGCCGCCGAGCCCATGCTGTCCGTTCACCGTGACACCTCCATTCCCCGGCCGCTGGACCGGCCCGTCACCCGCTTCGAGCGAAAGGGCCTGGAGCAGGGCCACACGGTCCACGACATCGTCGCGGTGCGCGTGGCTGCGTGATCCGTTCACCTGTACCGCGAGCGACCACGCGCCGCGCACGCAAGGATGGCGGCATGCCTGCTGCCATTGAGGACTACGCACTGATCGGCGATCTCTACACGTCCGCGCTGGTGTCGCGGAAGGGCTCCATCGACTGGCTCTGCTTGCCGCGGCTGGATTCAGATGCCTGTTTCGCCGCGATCCTGGGCACCGAGGCCAACGGGCATTGGACGGTGTCCCCAGCCGACGAGGTCACTTCGACGTCTCGTCGCTACCGGGAAGACACGTTGGTCCTCGAAACGGAGATGACCACCGCCAGCGGGACGGTGCTGCTGATCGACTTCATGCCGATTCGCAAGGTCAATCCGATCATCGTGCGCATCGTCAAAGGCATCAGCGGCCGGGTTCGCATGCAGTCGACACTGGCGCTGCGGTTCGCCTACGGCCGGATCCGCCCCTACTTCACCCAATCCTCAGCCGGCTATCACGCCCAGGCGGGACCGGATGCGATCTTGCACGTCGCACCCGGGGATGTGCGGCCCGAGTCGGGAGACTTGATTTCGGACTTCGCAGTGAGCGAGGGCCAGTCGCTGGCGCTGCAGACGATCTGGTATCGGCCGTGGGCCGAACCTCCCACGCCACGAGAGCCGTTCGTGGCGGAACGGGTCACCGAACACTGGTGGCGGGAGTGGGCAGCGACTGCCACCTATGAAGGCCCGCACCGCGACGCTGTCGTGCGTTCGCTGATCACGCTGAAGGCCCTCACCTATGCCCCCACCGGCGCCATCGCGGCCGCCGCCACGACGTCGCTGCCGGAAACGATGGGAGGGGAGCGAAACTGGGACTACCGCTACACCTGGTTGCGGGACGCCTCCATGACGCTGCAAGCGCTGCTGCAGGAAGGCTACCGGGAAGAAGCCTACGGATTCCGCAGCTGGGTGCTGCGGGCAGTCGCCGGCGACCCCCAGGACATGCAGATCATGTACAGCATCACCGGGAAGCGCCACCTGCCGGAATGGACGGTGGATTGGCTGCCCGGCTTCGGGGGCTCCCGGCCTGTTCGGGTGGGCAACGGCGCCGCCGGCCAGTTCCAACTCGACGTCTACGGCGAACTGAGCGACGCCCACTACCTGGGCCGCTCTTTCGGGATGATGGTGGCGACCGATCCGGGCACGTCGTGGAAGCTGCAGCTGGCGGTGGCCAGTTTCGTCGAGAAGCGCTGGCAGGAGCCGGACGAAGGCATCTGGGAGGTCCGCGGCAACCAACAGCACTTCACCTACTCCAAGGTCATGGCCTGGGTCGCCATCGAACGGACGGCGCGAATGATCCGGGAGTTCGGCCTCGATGGGGATCTGCAGCGCTGGCAGACGCTCGCCGACGAGATCCACGCCGACATCTGCGCCAACGGAGTCGATGAGGAGCGCA
Source organism: Micrococcales bacterium (assembly GCA_032127075.1). Lineage (GTDB taxonomy): Bacteria > Actinomycetota > Actinomycetes > S36-B12. Next base: position 3,618 of record JAQAZZ010000059.1, read on the forward strand.
ACTGCTTCACACAGGCCTACGGGAACACCGCCATGGACGCGAGCCTGCTCATGATGCCGCTGGTCGGCTTCCTGCCGCCAGACGACGAACGGATCATCAACACCGTCCACGAGGTCGACAAGGAGCTGGGCAAGGACGGCTTGCTGCTGCGCTACCTGGCCGACGAAACCGACGACGGCTTGTCCGGCGAGGAGGGTGTCTTCCTGATCTGCTCGTTCTGGCTGGTGCAATGCCTGGCCCTGATCGGGGAGACGCCGCGCGCCCAGGAACTGTTCGACCGGCTGCTGTTGATGTGCAACGACGTCGGACTCCTCAGCGAGGAATACGATCCCGTCGCGGACAGGATGCTGGGCAACATGCCGCAGGCGTTCTCCCACCTCGGCCTGATCAGCGCAGCCCACGCCCTCCGGGTGCCGCCGCCCGCCCACGAGCCGGTCCCCCACGACGATCTGGTCGGCGGGATCGTAGCTGAGCCGCACGCGAACGGCTGACCGGGCGGACTATTCGTCGAGCCACGGCTCGTGCCAACCGCCGACCCCCCGGGGCAGTTCCGCCGCGGCCGCGGGCCCCCAACTGCCCGGACGGTAGGCCACAACCGGCGGCGGGGAATCCAGCAGCGGCTGGACGATCCGCCACGTCTCTTCCACGGCGTCCTGCCGTGCGAAATCGCCCCGATCGCCGTTCAGCGCCGCGACGAGGAGTTGCTCGTACGGGGTGGGACCCTCACCGCCCTCTTGGGCGAATTCCATGTCCAGGTGGATCGGCCGCAGCCCGGCAGAGGTCGCGGACTTCGCCTGCAGCCGCAGCCGCGCCCCGGGGCGCGGATCGATGCGCAGCACCAGCTGGTTCGCCTGCGGCCGGTGCCCGGAGTCCGGCCACAGCCCCACGGACGGCGGATGGTGGAACACCAAGCGGATCTCAGTGACCCGCTCGACCAGCGCCTTGCCGGCACGGATGAAGAACGGCACACCCCGCCAGCGCCAGTTGTCGATCTCCAGCCGCAACGCGCAGTACGTCTCCGTCTGTGAGTCGGGGGCCACGCCCGCCACATCCAGATATCCGTCGTATTGGCCCCGCACGTATCGGCCGGGGTCCGCGGCGGGCATAGACCGGAACACTTCGGCCTTGTGGTCGTTGATGGAACGGGAGTCCAGCCCGACGGGAGGTTCCATCGCTACCAGGCTGAGGACCTGCAGCAGGTGGTTCTGGACAACGTCGCGCAGCGCACCCACCGGGTCGTAGAACGAACCGCGGTCCGCGACCCCGAACCCCTCCGCCATGGTGATCTGCACCTCGGCGATGTGGTGGCGGTTCCAGACCGGTTCGAGGATCTCGTTGCCGAATCGCAGATGGAGGATGTCTTCCACCGACATCTTCCCCAAGAAGTGATCGACTCGGAAGATCTGATCCTCCGCGAGGTGGCGGTGCAGGGCGGTGTTGAGCTCAGCCGCGGATTCCACATCATGGCCGAAAGGTTTCTCCACCATGACGCGGGCATCGGAGGTCAGGCCCGCCTCAGCCAGATGCGCCACAACAACCCCGAACAGCGACGGCGGGATCTCCAGGTAGAACGTCGGCCGTTCGCTGCTGCCGATGGCTGCCGCGACACTCGCATAGGTCGTTGCCTCGGTGAAGTCCCCGGCTACGTAGGTGAACCGCTGCAGCAGCCGGCCCAGCACAGGTTCGTCGATGTCGATCCCCTTGCCGGTGATCGCGCTGCGGG
>JAQAZZ010000060.1:0-14020 GCA_032127075.1 Micrococcales bacterium
CACGGCGTCGATCTTGAGCTGCATGGACCGGAACAGCGGCACCGCCCGGGACATCAGCAGACCGATCACCACCGCCATCACCGGAATGATGACCAGCAGCAGCGCCGACAGCTGGACGTCCGTGCGCAGCGCCATCACGACGCCGCCCAGGGCGGTGAGCGGCGCGGCGATCATCATCGTCAGGCCCATCAGCACCAGCATCTGGACCTGTTGCACGTCGTTCGTGGTGCGTGTGATCAGCGACGGGGCGCCGAACGTGTTGACCTCCCGCAACGAGAAACGCTCCACGGACCGGAACAGTTGCCCGCGCACGTCCCTGCCGAACGCCATCGCGGTGCGGGCGCTGTAGTACACCGAGACCACCGAGATCGCACCCAGCGCCACGGACAGCGCGAGCATCCACCCCCCGAGGCGAACGATGTAGTCGATGTCGCCGGTGACAACGCCGTTGTTGATGATGTCGGCGTTGAGGTAGGGCAGGTAGAGGTTCGCGATGGCCTGCATGGTGAGCAGGACGACCACGATGATCAGCGCCGAACGGTAGGGGCGCAGAAACCGGCGGATGAGGGGGATCAACAGGTGCTCCGCATGAGGCCAAGCCTACGAAGCCCCGCAAGTGAAGCACATCGGCGGACGTCGGCCTGGTGCCGACGCTGCTCGACTGTGATCGCGGCGGACGCCCCCGTCGGCCACGCGTCGCCTTGCCGACGGTCGCAATGCGGCATACGTTGACGCCATGCGCACACTCAGCCGAACGCTTCTCGCCTCCGCTTCCGCCGTAGCCATGGCTGCTGCTCTGGCAGCCCCCGCCCAGGCAGAGGCATTCCCGGAGGTCATCGACCTGCCCGACGGCTGGGGAGCCGAGGGGATCGCGAGCGGAAACGGGACCACGGTCTACGCCGGATCGCTGGCCACGGGCGGCGTCTACAAGGCAGACCTGCGCACCGGCGAGGGAGCGATCCTGGTTCCGGGGCAGCCGGGGCGGCTCTCAGTCGGGCTGAAGCACTCGAAGGGACTCCTCTTCGTCGCCGGAGGACCCTCCGGCAAGGCCTATGTCTACGATGCCAAATCTGGCGCCGATATCGCCGAGTATCAACTTGGGGACGCATCCCAGCAGAACTTCATCAACGATGTGACAGTCACCAGGAAGGCCGCGTGGTTCACCAACTCCTTCCAGCCGGTGATCTACCGGCTGCCGCTGCGCAACGGTGCACCCGCCGGATCGCCGCAGGCGGTGCCGCTGTCCGGGGACTGGGTGCAGCCGGGACTGTTCAACGCCAACGGCATCGCCGCCACCGCCGACGGCAAGTCACTCGTGGTCATCAACAGCTCCGTCGGGAAGGTCTACCGCGTGGACCCGGCCACCGGTGTGGCAGACGAGATCGTCGCGGACACGTCCCTCACCTCCGGCGATGGGATCCTGCTGCGCGGTCGGGAACTGTCCGTGGTGCGCAACGCGGACAACGAAGTGGTGGTGTTGCGGTTGTCACCGGACCTGTCCACCGCTACCACGACCGCGGTGCTCACCGATCCCGACTTCGCCATCCCCACGACGCTGGCACAGTTCGGCGGCACCCTCTACGCGGTCAACGCCCGTTTCAACCTCCCGCCAGGCCCCTTCACGATCGTGAAGGTGGACGGTTCCTGATCGAAGACACCCGACCCTCCGCCTGCATCAGCCTTGACGACGCCCGCTGACAACTCCGCGTCAGCATCCCCTGACCCACATGGGGGTGAGACGGGATCGGCCACCCCGAGCGACGCCCCCCAGGTCGCTCCAGGCACGATCGACCAGGGGAAGCGCGACCTCACCATCAGCCTCAACCCGCGATCGGTGACGAAGTCGGGGATCATCCTCGGATTCCTGGGTGCGGCGTTCCTGCTCGGTCTGTGGCTGTTCTCGGTCACGAGCCATTTCCTCTTCTTGATCATGCTGGCCTGGCTGTTCGCAGCCGCGCTGGAGCCCGGGATCCGCGCGCTCATCGCCCGGGGCAGGTCCCGCGGGCTGGGGGCGGCGATCATGGGCGGCGGAGCGATCGTCGCCATGCTGATTCTGGGCATAGTGTTCGGGGATCTGTTCTTCACCCAGATGGCGCAGTTCGTCGCATCGGTGCCCGCCTTGGCCACGTCCGCGGTCGACTGGGTCAACTCCACCTTCAACACGTCGTTCGACCCGAACGCGATCATCTCTTCCCTGAGCGTGAGCCCGTCCCAAGTCGCTTCCTCGGCGGAATCGCTCTCCGGCGGCCTCTTGGGCGTGGTCGCATCTCTGTCAGCGGTGATGTTCGACTTGGTGACGGTGCTGGTCTTCGGCTTCTACTTCGCGGCCGACGGGCCTGCCTTCTTCCGCACGATCGCGTCCTGGATGCCGCACCGGGGCCAGCAGGTCTCCTGACGATCTCGGAGATCACCGTGTCCAAGACCGGCGGATACGTGCTGTCCAAGATCATCCTGGCAGCGCTGTCCGCGACGTTCCACGGCATCCTGTTCGCGCTGATCGGCGTGCCCTACTGGCTGCCGTTCGCGCTGTTCGTCGGCATCACGGCCCAGTTCGTCCCCCTGGTCGGAACCTACATCGGCATCGCCCTACCCGTGGCCGCCACGGTCTTCGAAACACCTTGGAAGGCGATCGTGATCGTCGTCTTCGCCGCCATCTACCAACAGATCGAGACTTACTTCTTCACCCCGCGGGTGAGCAAGAGGACGATGGATGTCAACCCTGCGATCGCCCTGGCCGCCGTCTTCGTCGGCGGCGCCATCTGGGGCCCGCTGGGGGCACTGATCGGAATCCCGCTCGCCGCGGCCGGTGTCGCGATACTGGACACCTACAAGCAGCGCTACGACCTGCTGCCGCAGATTGATACCGGCGTGGGACTGTCGGGCGGGACGCCGCAACGGGGTTGACCGGTGCCCCACGGTCGGCGTCGGGTGCGTCGGGTCAGCGGGCCGGGCCCACGGCGAGTGGGACGCCCGTCTCGCGTTCGGAGACCTGCCACAGCGTGGCGATCGCGGCGTCGTTGCCGGGCCGCAGCACGGGCAGGCGCACCGCCGGACCATTGCTGCCGAACCGCGGTCCATAGAACTGCCCGCCCTTCGCCCGGGGGTCGGTCGCCGCCCGGATCTGCGGCATCGCCCCATCCCGGACATCCATGCCGGTGTGCTCGGCCAGCCAAGCCCACACCGGCCCGGTGACACCACCGCCGCCCTCGGCCACCGTTCTCGTCTGCAGGTCGCTGTGGGAGAGACCGGGATGGGCGGCGAGGCTCTGCGCCCGCACCCCTGCCTTCTGGAACTCCCGCTGCAGACCCAGCGCGAAATGGTAGTTCGCCAGTTTCGACTGGCCGTAGGCGCGCCACGGACCGTACCTGCCCCGTAGGTGCGGGTTGTCGGGATCGACTGGTCGGCCCCCGTGGTGGGCGGTGCTGGTCACGGTCACGACTCGCGCCGCCGGCGCAGCCAGGATCGCCGGCATCAGCAATGCCGTCAGCGTCCAGTGCCCGAGGTGGTTCACCCCGAACTGCATCTCGTAGCCGTCGGCCGTCGTGCGTTCCGGCATCGCCATCAGCCCGGCGTTGTTCACCAGCACATCGATGCGGTCATGCGCAGCCAGAATCTGCTCCGCCGCCCGCTTCACCGACTCCTGGGAAGCGAGGTCGAGTTCCACCACCTCCAGCCCGGCGTGCGGGGTGTCGGCCCTGATCTCCGCCACGGCGTTCGCCGCCTTCTCCTGGTTGCGGACAGCCATCACCACCTGCGCACCCTTGCCCGCCAGGACCTTCGCGGTCTGCAGCCCCAAGCCGCCATTGGCACCCGTGACCACCGCCACCTTGCCGGTCAGGTCCGGCACCGAGTCCGCCGTGTACGCCATCTGTCATCGCTCCCTGTCGAGGCTGCGTTCCTGTTGGGTGCCACCGCGGCGCCGGGGCCGAATCACCAATAGGGGGTGGAGTCGTTGTACTGGTCACGCAGCAACGAAGGTGCCGGGTTGTAGGGGATGTACCCGGTCGACAGGGGGTCCAGCTGGCCCAGCTGGTTCATCGTGACGATGTGGGTGGTCATCAGGTCATTGGCTGCTCGACCCTGGGCGGTAGCGGCGGATGACTGCGTGGTGTTCACCCACGTGTCGGCCACGCCGTCGGCGCCGACAAGATCCAGGCACTGCCATTCAGGAAAGCGGTCGCCGTCGCCGTCGTAGTAGATGATCTCGCCGCGGCCGTCACGGTTCGCGTCCATGAGGACCACCTCGTAGTAGCCGTCCTCGTTGCGGTCCTGGAAGATGCCGGAAGATGATCCGGAGTCCACGAAGGCGCTCTCGAACCTGCCGTTGCCGTCGGTGTCCATCAGCACGACCTCATATCGGCCGTCGCCGTCGGCGTCGACGTAGTAGTCGAGTGTGCCGTTGCCATCGGCGTCACCGCGCGCGATCCGCGAATCCGAGCCGGCCGGCGGCTGACCACTCGTGGGGCCGCTCACGTTTCGGCGGGAGACGACCCGTTTGCCCTTGTACTTGACCCTGATCCAACTCCCTGACCCACAAAGCGGGTACCGCCGGACCTCCACGCGTCCGTTGCGCGACAACCGAAACCCCGGCGTGCCTGTCAGTCGGCGTACCTGCGACTTGGTTCTGCCTTTCTTGATTGCCCGCTTCTCCGCCTTGCTCACACACCCGGCCTTTGCAGGAGCCATCGGATCGGCGCGGACCGGCGCAGCCACAGCAAGCACCTGCACGATCAGCGCCGCGGCGATCGCCGCTGCTACCGTCAACGCCCCTGCACCCGTGGCCAGTCCCACGGGCCCGTCATCGGCAGCGGTCTGCGCGAATCCCTTCACCCGGCCCATGCTCGCACGGCCTCTCGGCGGGCGACAAGGTGATGGGGAACCCATGAATCCGATGGAGCCCACCGAAGACCCGCCGAAGTGTGGGCTGGCGAGGCAGCCGCACCTGTGGGTGGCCACAAGATAGGCGTCTGCGCCTAGACCGACGGTACATGCAGCACGGCCAGCACGATCGCGGCTGCGTGGCAGGCCGCTGCGGCGACGGTCAATGCATGGAACACCTCGTGGAAGCCGAACACGTCCGGCAGGGGGTCGGGGCGGCGTGTCGCGAAAACCAGCGCCCCGACGCTGTAGAGGATCCCACCGGCGAGCAGCAACCAGTTCGCGGCGGCTGGGGCCGTGCGGGCAAGATCCGGCAACACGGCGAGGGCCACCCAGCCGAGCGCCAGATACATGGGCACAAAGAGCCACCGGGGAGCCGTGTGCCAAGTCAGCCTCATGACAACCCCCACCACTGCCCCGCCCCAGGTGATCGCCAGCACGATCCACGACTTGGAGCCCTCGAGCAGCAGCAGACAGAAAGGTGTGTAGGTTCCCGCGATGAACACGAAGATCATCGAGTGGTCCACGCGCTGCAGCCACGCACGCACCGTTGGTCGCACCCGGCTCCGGTGGTAGGTGGCGCTGATCGCGAACAGCGCTGTGAGCGTCAGCATCCAGACGCCGACAGCCGCGCGCTCCCGGCCGCCGTCCGCCATCAAGAGCACGACGACGCCTACGGTGGCGGCAATCGGCGCCGCAACGAGATGCAGGACCCCGCGCAGCCGCGGACGCAACTCCGGAAGGGCTGGGCTGGCGGTGCTCACCCGCTCAGGGTATGCCGTTGGGCCGGGCCATGCAGCCCCGATCTTGGCGACCGGGCCACGACACATCGTTCGCTCGACGTTTGTCCTGGCCCACGGAGGGGTACGCTCGGACAGTGAAGATCAATCCGCACACCGACGCGCGCTTTCCGGGCTTGTCGGCGCTGGTTGCTCCATTCGCGGGGTTGATCCGCGAATTCAGCAAGTTCGGCGTCGTCGGGCTGGTTGCCCTTGTGGTGGATGTGGGTTTGTTCAACCTCCTGATGTTCGCGGGCGGCTCTGGGCCGCTGGTCGAGAAGCCGCTGACGGCAAAGGTGATCGCGGTCGTTGCGGCCACAACCGTGTCCTACGCGCTGAACCGAAACTGGACCTTCTCACACCGCGGCCGTACTGGTCTCGCGCGCGAATACGGCCTGTTCTTCGCACTCAACGGTGTGGCCATGGGTATCGCGCTGGGATGCTTGTGGTTCTCCCACTACGCCCTGGGCTTGACCTCGCCGATCGCCGACAACATCTCCGCAAACGTCGTCGGGCTGGTTCTCGGGACGCTGTTCCGCTTCTGGTCCTACCGCCGGTTCGTGTTCCCGGCGATTGATGCCGACGACGAGTCCGAGGAAGAACTGGCCGGCGCCACCGTCGGCTGAACCGGCCGGGAGTCACCCGTCCACGGCTAGCAGGGCATACGGCCGAACGATCCCCATCCCGCGGACAGGCCGCGGCGCCAGTGCACGCACTGAGAACCGCTCACCGTGGTTGCGCGAGCGCTGCAGCACCTCTGCGGTCGGGGAGTCCACCACCGTCGTGCCCGGTCGGGCCAGCGCCGTGAACCTCGACGCGCGATTCACGGTCTCCCCGAAGACGTCTCCCATCCGGTTGAGTACCGCACCCGTGCCCAGTCCGACGCGCAGCTGAGGCAGGTCGACGTTGCGCGCATGGGTTCGGTGGAGCTCAACGGAGATCTGGGCCGCCCGCTCCGCCGTCTCGGCCACGAACATGACCTCGTCGCCGAGCGTCTTGACCAGCCGGGCTGAGGCGGCGTGCACGATGTCGGCACTTTCGGATTCGAAGCTGTGGACAACTGCGGCCAACTCCGCGTCGTCCAACTGCCGGCTCAGGCGGGTGAACGACACCAAATCGGCGAACCCGACGGTCATGACATCCTCCGTGGCGTCCGACCCGGCCGTCTGGTGCTCAAGCACCCGGCCGACAGACGCCGCCAACTGCCGCCGCCAGACGTACGCCAACAGCTGCTCCAACTCCGGCAACAGATCCACCAGATCCTCGGCGGCGCCCTCCATGCCTGCGGCACGCTGCTCCGGCGGACCGGTCGGCAACAGATCGCGCCCCAGCGAATCCACCTGCCAATCGGCCAGGCGCGCCGTGGTCTGCCCCATGGAACGGGCGATCTCGATGACCCCGTCGAAATCGATCAGGCCCCGCTCCAGCAGCGAGGCGACGCGCAGCAAAGCGCTCAGGTCGGCGTCGGTGAATGCCCGCGCCTCGCCCACATCGGCGAATCCCATGGCCCGCCACAACCCACCGATCTCGTCCAGCGAAAGCCGGGCCGCGCTGGCCATCTCCTCGCGCGTGTAGCGCTCAGCCCCACCGAGCACCACCGACCGCAGCCGGTTGCCGATCGGCTCAGACACCGGAGGTCAGGATCCGGGCGCCGGACCGGGCCCTTGGTTGCCGAGGTTGCGGCGGCGGCGCACGTCGTCTTCCTCGTGGAGGCGGTTCACCTCGCGCTGTATCTGCTCGACGTTCGGCACGTCGTCGATGATGAGGGCCTCGTCGGAGGCGGAATCGATGGTCAGCGTTCCGTAGTTCAGCATCCGCCCCGCGACGCTGACGTCGAAGGAGACGTTGTTCACCTTGCTCAGCGGCATGTCGCGGCCGTGCCTGGCCACCAAGCCGGAGCGGACGATGATGCGACGGTTGGTGAACACGTATTGGGTGGTGATCCAATAAAGGAACGGACGGATGACGAACACCGCGACGAGGAACAGGCCGACGATGATCAGCGCCCACTGCGAGATGTTGCTGGCGAAGCCGCTCTCCGCGAACCAGTCGCCCAGGTAGTTCCACAGAACCACCAGACCGACCACGACCAGCAGCAGCACGGCGATGGGGAACACCAGAGCCCGCCAGTGCGGCCGCATTTCGAAGACGACATCTTCCCCGTCGGACAGCAACTTCTGCGGGTATCCCATGATGCACACCGTACCGTCAGGCCGCGGACTCGGTAGGGCGGCCCGCGGTCAGTCCCGCACGTGTATGACGTCCCCCGCCGTGAGGACCGTCTGGCCGCCGGGCCCGGCCACCACAAGGCGGCCGACCGGATCCACATCGACCGCGGTGCCGGACAGCGTCCCCCCGTCCGGAAGGAGAACCCGGATCTCCCGGTTCAGGGTGCTGCAATACCTTCGGTAGTCGGCGAGCAGCCCCGACCCTTCCGCGCTGAAGCCGGCATCCTTCCAACGGGAGTACGCCCCGTGCAGTTCGGTCAGCAGGGCGATCAACAGTTCGGTGCGGTCGATCCGCACCCCGGCCAGGGCCAACGAGGTCGCCTCCGGCACGGGAAGGTCCTTCTCACCCATGGACACATTGATCCCGCACCCCACGACTACGCAGCCGCGTCCCGCCTCGGCCAGGATCCCAGCAGCCTTGCGACCGCCGATCATCACGTCGTTGGGCCATTTCAACTGCGGGGCAGGCTCCGCGCCCAGGTCAGCCAGGGTCCGCGCCACCGCCAGGCCGGTGAGGGCGGGGAGAAAGCCGGCGCGGGACAGCGGTGGTGCGAGCGCGACGGAGAACGACAGGGTTGTCCCGGCTTCGGAGACCCATGATCTGCCCAGCCGCCCCCGTCCTGCGGTCTGCTCGCCGGCCGCGATCACCGAGCCCTCGCGGGTCCGGCCGGACTCGGCGGCCGCCACGAGATCGGAGTTCGTGGAACCGGTGGTGTCGACGACGGTGACATCGCTCCACGGCACACCGGCCCGCCGCAGACCGGCGGCGAGCCGCGGGGCGTCCAGCGGCGCTGCTACGCCCGGCTCGGGAGGATCTGGGGTCACCGCCATAATGTAGGGGAACCGACCCTTGGAGGTGTCATGACCGCGCTGGCCGACGAGCCGAAAGCTGATGGTCCCGACCTGACCACAACCGCCGGCAAAGCCGCCGATCTGATCGCCCGCCGAGAACAGGCGCAGGGACGGCGTCGGGCGGCAGTGGACAAGCAGCACGCAAAAGGCAAGAAGACTGCAATGGAACGGGTGGAGCAACTGCTGGACCCCGACTCCTTCCAGCAGATCGACGGCCTCGCCCGGCACCGCTCCCACAACTTCGGACTGGACAAGAACAGGCCCTACGGCGATGGCGTCGTCACCGGCTACGGCACCATCGACGGGCGACCGGTGTGCGTGTTCGCGCAAGACTTCACCGTCTTCGGCGGCTCGCTCGGCGAGGTCTTCGGCGAGAAGATCGTCAAGGTCATGGATCTCGCGCTCAAGACGGGCTGCCCGGTCATCGGCATCAACGACTCCGGGGGGGCGCGGATCCAGGAGGGTGTGGTCTCGCTGGGCCAGTACGGCGAGATCTTCATGCGCAACGTCCGCGCCAGCGGGGTGATCCCCCAGATCTCACTGATCATGGGCCCCTGCGCCGGCGGCGCGGTCTATTCGCCCGCGATCACCGACTTCACGGTGATGGTGGATCAGACGTCTCACATGTTCATCACGGGACCGGACGTTATCAAGACCGTGACCGGTGAAGATGTCGGCTTCGAGGAGCTCGGCGGTGCCCGCACCCACAACAGCAAGTCCGGAGTCGCGCACTACATGGCCACCGACGAAGACGACGCGTTGGACTATGTGCGGGCCCTGCTGTCGCACCTGCCCAGCAACAACCTCGAAGATGCCCCCGTCTACGGCGACGAGGCCACCTTGGAGATCACCGAGGAGGACCGGGAGCTCGACACGCTGCTGCCGGACTCGGTGAACCACCCCTATGACATGCACACGGTCATCGAGCATGTCCTCGACGACGGCGACTTCCTGGAGGTCCAGCCGCTGTTCGCCCCGAACCTCCTGGTGGGTTTCGGCCGCGTTGAGGGCCACGCGGTCGGCATCGTTGCCAACCAGCCCATGCAGTTCGCCGGGACGCTGGATATCGACGCCTCGGAGAAGGCGGCGCGGTTCGTGCGCACCTGCGACGCCTTCAATGTGCCCGTTCTGACGTTCGTGGACGTCCCCGGATTCCTGCCGGGCACCGGCCAGGAATGGACGGGGATCATCCGCCGCGGCGCCAAGTTGATCTACGCCTACTGCGAGGCGACGGTCCCGCTGGTCACCGTCATCACCCGCAAGGCCTACGGCGGGGCCTACGACGTCATGGGCTCCAAACACCTCGGCGGCGACATAAACATCGCCTGGCCGACCGCCGAGATCGCGGTCATGGGCGCCCAGGGAGCGGTGAACATCCTGCACCGCAAGGAACTCGCCACTGCGGCCGATCCCGACGCGCGGCGGGTGGAGTTGGTGGACGACTACAACCGTGCGCTGTGCAACCCCTACGAGGCCGCCGACCGCGGCTACATCGACCGGGTGATCCTGCCGCACGAGACCCGGACCCAGGTGGTCCGGGCGTTGCGGACGCTGCGGAACAAGCGCAAGGAATCCCTGCCCAAGAAGCACGGGAACATCCCGCTATGAGTGCCGGGGAAGAGCCGCGGCAACCGGTGCTGCGGATCGTCCGCGGAAATCCGACGCCGGAGGATGTCGCGGCCCTGCTCGGTGTCGTCGCGTCGCTGGGCGCCGGCCCGCCTGCGGCGCCGGAGCAGACGTCGGCGTGGGTCACCACCGCCCGCAAGGGCCGCTACCTGCCGCGGCCGGGGGCGTCGGCGTGGCGCCTCAGCGTGCGGAACACTTGACCATGGCCTGGGAGGTGATCCTCGCCAGCGCTTCGCCGGCACGCTTGCGGCTGCTGAGCCACGCCGGGATCACACCCGACGTTGTGGTCAGCGGTGTTGACGAGGACCGCCACATCGCCGACCGCGCCGATCGTTCCCCCGCTGCGGTGTGCCTGGGGCTTGCCCGCGCCAAGGCCGGCGTGGTGGCCGCAGCGAGCGCGGGCAAGCGTGCCGTGGTCATCGGCGCGGATTCGGTGCTCGACGTCGGCGGTCAGGCCCAGGGCAAACCCGCGTCCGTCGACGAAGCCCGGCACCGGCTGCAGCAACTCGCGGGACGGCGTGCGGTACTGCGAACGGGCCATTGCGTGATCCGCACCGACACCGGCGCCGAGGCGGCCGGGGTGGTATCGACCGAAGTCGAGTTCGGCAACTGGACCGAACCGGAACTGGAGTGGTACTTGGCCACGGGGGAGTCGCTGCAGGTCGCGGGCGGGTTCACCCTCGATGGCCGCAGCGCGCCCTTCATGGCCGGTGTCGTCGGCGACCCGGGCAATGTCATCGGCCTGTCGCTGCCCGCGGTCCGCGGGCTGCTGCACGATCTGGGGCTGACCTGGCCGGATATCGCGCCGGTTGGACGGGCAGGCGCATGACGAACACCACACCGCCGGCCACCACCGGGCCGGATCTGACGGCCAACTGGCTCGGTACCCTGTAGCCATGCGCAAAGTCCTCATCGCCAACCGCGGCGAAATCGCCATCCGGGTCGCCCGGGCCTGCCGGGACGCCGGCCTCACCTCCGTGGCCGTCTACGCCGATCCGGACCGGGACTCGCAGCACGTCAAGGCCGCCGACGAGGCCTACGCTCTCGGCGGCAGCACCGCCGCGGACTCCTACCTCGTCATCGACAAGATCATCGACGCGGCCAGGGAGTCCGGCGCCGACGCCATCCACCCCGGCTACGGGTTCCTGTCGGAGAACGCAGACTTCGCCCAAGCCGTCATCGATGCTGGCCTCACCTGGATCGGCCCGCCGCCGCAGGCGATCCGTGATCTGGGCGACAAGGTGTCCGCCCGGCACATCGCCGCGCGCGCCGGTGCACCGCAGGTGCCCGGGACGGCGGATCCCGTGGACAGTGCCGACGAGGTGGTCGAGTTCGCGGCCGAGCACGGGCTGCCGGTGGCCATCAAGGCCGCATTCGGCGGCGGTGGCCGCGGCTTGAAGGTGGCTCGGCCTCTGGAGGAGATCCCCGAGCTGTACGACTCGGCGGTCCGGGAGGCAGTGGCCGCTTTCGGCCGGGGTGAATGCTTCGTGGAGCGCTACCTGGACCGGCCCCGCCACGTGGAGACGCAGGTGCTGGCCGACCAGCACGGCAATGCGGTGGTGGTGTCCACCCGCGACTGCTCGTTGCAGCGCCGCCACCAGAAACTGGTCGAGGAGGCCCCCGCGCCGTTCCTGTCCGAAGAGCAGGTCGCCGAGTTGTACCGGGCGTCGAAGGCGATCGTGCGCGAGGCCGGCTACTACGGCGCCGGGACGTGCGAGTTCCTGGTGGGCCAGGACGGCACCGTCTCCTTCCTGGAGGTGAACACCCGCCTGCAGGTGGAGCACCCGGTCAGCGAGGAGGTCAGCGGCATCGACCTGGTCCGCGAACAGTTCCGCATCGCCGACGGCGAGGAGCTCGGGATGGACGACCCGCCGTTGCGCGGCCATTCCATCGAGTTCCGGATCAACGGGGAGGATCCCGGCCGCAACTTCCTGCCGGCCCCGGGCGAACTGGTCGTCTGGGACCCGCCCAGCGGGCCCGGGGTTCGCGTGGACGCCGGCTTCGAGCAGGGTGATGTGATCGGCGGCAACTTCGACTCGCTGCTGGCGAAGCTCATCGTCACCGGCCGGGACCGGCAGCAGGCGATCGAGCGGTCCCGTCGCGCGTTGGCGGAGTTCCAGGTTGACGGCATCGCCACGGCGTTGACTTTCCACCGGGTTGTGGTGGCCGATCCGGCGTTCGCGCCGGAGGATCCCGCCAAACCGTTCGAGGTGCACACCCGCTGGATCGAGACGGAGTTCGACAACACCATCCCGCCGTACTCCGGGCCAGTCGCGCAGATGCCGGAGCCGGAACAGCGCGAGACCGTCGTGGTGGAGGTGGGCGGCAAACGGCTGGAAGTATCCCTTCCGGAGGGCCTCGGTGCGATCGGAGCGGGGTCGGCCAAGGCCAAGAAGGCCCCGTCGCGGAAGAAGGCCGCCGCCGGGGCCGCGGCTGGCGGCAACGCCGTCGTGGCGCCCATGCAGGGCACGATCGTCAAGATCGCGGTGGAAGAGGGTGAGGAAGTGGCCGAAGGCGATCTGGTCATCGTCTTGGAGGCCATGAAGATGGAGCAGCCCATCAACGCGCCCAAGTCGGGGGTCATCAAGACCATCAGCGCCGAGGTAGGCGCGACAGTGCCCAGCGGCACCGTGCTGATGGACTACGCGGACTGACCCCTGCGGGGGATCGGCGATTGGCGGGTCAGTCCCCCACACGCAGCCGGCGGGCGGCTTCGGCGACGGAGCCGGACAGCGACGGGTAGATCGTGAACGTCTCGGCGAGTTGATCCACCGTCAGCCGCAGATCCACGGCCAGCGCCAGCGGGTGGATCAATTCGCTGGCCCGGGGCGCGACGACCACACCGCCGACGACGATCCGGGTGCCGGTGCGGCAGAAGACCTTCACGAACCCCTCGTCGATGCCCTGCATCTTGGCCCGGGCGTTGGTGCGCAGCGGCAGCATCATGGCTTCGGCGTTGACGGTCCCGCCATCGACATCGGCCTGCGTGTGGCCGACAGTGGCGATCTCCGGGTCGGTGAACACGTTGCTGGATACCGTGCGCAGATCCAGCGGGTGGACCGATTGGCCCAGCAGGTGCCACATGGCGATCCTGCCCTGCATAGCCGCAACCGACGCCAGCATGAGGACCCCGGTGCAGTCCCCGGCGGCGTAGATGCCCGCAGCGCTGGTGCGCGACACCCGGTCGACCGAGATGAATCCGCGATCATCCGTGGCAACGCCTGCTGATTCCAGCCCCAACCCGTCGGTGTTGGGCACCGATCCCACCGCCAACAGGCAATGGCTGCCCGTGATGGTCCTGCCGTCGGCCAGATCCACTGCCACGCCGTCGCCCGTGCGCCGGACATCGGCGGCGCGGCTGCGGGGCACCACCTGAACGCCACGGCGGGCGAAGACCGCCTCCAGCACCGCGGCGGCGTCGGAATCCTCACCGGGCAGGACATGCTCGCGCGACGACACCAGCACAACTTCCGCGCCCATCGCACGATAGGCCGAGGCGAACTCAGCCCCGGTGACGCCGGAACCGATGACGATCAAGCGTTGCGGCAGTTCAGCCAGGCCGTACAGCTGCTCCCAGGTCAAGCTGTGTTCCCCGTCGGGCTGCACTCCCGCCAGGATCCGCGGCCGCGCTCCGGTGGCGATCAGCACCGCGTCCGC
>JAQAZZ010000061.1:0-2526 GCA_032127075.1 Micrococcales bacterium
CCCTGGAACAGGAATTCCCGCGGCTGGAGGCGCTTCCCTTCGACTCCAAGTACCAGTACATGGCGACCCTGCACGACTCACCGACGGGCCGAGTCGCCTATGTCAAAGGCTCGGTGGAGCGGATTCTCGCCAGTTGCTCCGACTCCTGGCTCGGGCTGCATGACACAGGTCCGGTGGACACCGAGAACGTGCACTCTGCGGCTGAGGCTCTGGCGGCAGCTGGACTACGCGTCCTCGCGTTCGCGTGTATCAGGCTGCCCGACGATCAGGCCGACATCACCCATGCGGATGTCCGCGCGGGGCTTTCGTTCCTGGGGCTGCAGGCGATGATGGATCCGCCGCGCGAGCAGTCCGCGGGCTCGCTGACCGCGTGCCACGGTGCTGGGATCGACGTGAAGATGATCACTGGGGACCATCGGGTCACGGCGGCGGCGATCGCGGGCCAGATCGGTCTGGGGTCTGCCCAGGGTCCGGCGGCATCGGTGGGCGGAGCGGAGCTCTCGGAAATGTCGCAGGAAGAAATGGGCGTCGCCGCGCGGGAGAGCGAGGTCTTCGCGCGGGTGGCCCCCGAGCAGAAACTGCGGCTGGTCAAATCCCTGCAAGCGGCGGGTGATGTGGTGGCGATGACCGGCGACGGCGTCAACGACGCGCCGGCGTTGAAGCAGGCCGACATCGGCGTGGCGATGGGGCGCTCGGGTACGGAGGTGGCCAAGGAGTCCGCCGACATGGTCCTCACCGACGACAACTTCTCCACCATCGTCGCGGCGGTCGAGGAGGGGCGGGCGGTCTTCGACAACCTCGTCAAGTTCATCACCTGGACCTTGCCGACGAACGTCGGCGAAGGTCTGGTGATCTTCACGGCCGTGTTGGCCGGAGTGACCCTGCCGATCACCCCGGTGCAGATCCTGTGGATCAACATGACCACGGCGGTGCTGCTGGGGCTGATGCTCGCCTTTGAAGGCAAGGAGCCGGACATCATGTCGCGCCCGCCCCGTCCGCCCGGCGCCCCAGTGCTCAACGGGGAGTTGATAGGCCGCATCGTCTTGGTCGGGCTGATGCTGCTGGCGGCGGCCTACGGGCTGTTCCTTGTCCGGGTGGCGGACGGAGCCTCGCTGGCGGAGGCGCGGACGGTGGCGGCGAACATGTTCGTCTTCGGAGAACTCTTCTACCTGTTCAACTGCCGGTCGTTGCGATTGCCGATGTGGCGGCTGGGCCTGTTCTCCAACCCGTTGCTGCTGCTCGGTGTCGCGCTGATGGTCCTGCTGCAGCTGCTGTTCACCTACGCCCCGCCGATGCAGGCGGTGTTCGGGACCGCGCCGCTGGGATCCGCCGAGTGGATCCTCATCCTCGGTTGCGGCCTGCTCATCTACTCCGTTGTCGGAGTGGAGAAATGGCTGCGGCGCCGTGCGACGGCTGAGCCTCGGAGCCGTTCAGGCGCGGCCGCCGCTTGACCGGCGGTCCCTGTTGGCCCGAGCCTGCCGCGGATCTCGGTTTCGGGTGCTGGCGACCTCGCGCATGACGACGACCGAACGCGGCGCCAGCGTGCACACGTGCCCGGCGGTGTGTTCAACAGCCCCACCGTCCGGGGGCGGCCACGCTGCCGTGTCGCAGACTTCGGACCACACCGACCCGGTGGAACGGCCGGGCACGGTGCAGTCGGCGGGGCTCTCCGAGGCGTTGAAGAACAGCGCGAAGGAGTCATCGCGCAGCGGCTCGCCGAATCGGTTCCGCTCCCCGAGGGCGCCGCCGTTGAGGACCACGATCAGCGTCTTGGCGTAGCCGACCCGCCAGTCCTGCGGAGCCATGGGCCGATCGTCCGGCTGGAGCCAGGAGATGTCCGGCACATCGTCCCACTGCTCGACAGGTCGGCCCTGGAAGAACCGCTGTCGGCGGAAGATCGGGTGTTCGCGGCGCAGCCGGATGAGCATCCGCGTGAAGGACAGCATGTCGGAGTCCAGCGCCGACCAGTCGATCCAGGCAAGTTGGTTGTCCTGGCAGTACGCGCTGTTGTTCCCCCGCTGGCTCCGGCCGATCTCATCGCCGTGGGCGATCATCGGCACTCCCTGGCTGAGCAGGAGCGTGACCATGAAGTTCCGGCGCTGCCGGTCCCGCAGTTCGTTGATGACCGGATCGTCGGTCGGCCCCTCAACCCCGCAATTCCACGATCGGTTGTGGGATTCGCCGTCGCGATCGTCCTCCTGGTTGGCCTCGTTGTGTTTGTGGTTGTAGGAGACCAGGTCGGCCAGTGTGAATCCGTCGTGGGCGGTGACGAAGTTGACCGATGCGTGCGGCCGGCGCCCGTCGTCGAGGTACAGGTCGGAGGAGCCGGTGAACCGGGACGCGAACTCCGGGAGTGTGGCGGCCTCCCCGCGCCAGAAATCCCGGACGGTGTCGCGGTACTTGCCGTCCACTCGGTCCACAGGGCTGGGAAGTTGCCCACCTGATACCCGCCCGAGCCTAGGTCCCACGGCTCGGCGATGAGCTTCACGCGCGAGATGACCGGGTCCTGGTGGATGATGTCGAAGA
>JAQAZZ010000062.1:0-3372 GCA_032127075.1 Micrococcales bacterium
ACGTACGAATACGCGGCCACCGGCCTGCCCATCGCAGCCCTGGTCGATCCGCGCAGCGACGCGATGCGGGTGCTGCGCGACTACCCCCGGCTGCACGTCGCCGACCCCCACGATCCGAAGGCGGCGGCAACGGCCATCGCAGCGGCGATCGCCGACCGGCGCAGCGACGACGGCACGCGGTTGCGGCAGGCGCAACAGCACGGTGCCGCACTGACCCGCGACGCCCAACTGTCACCCCACATCGAGCGCATCCTCCGGCTGGCGCGGACATGATCCTGCTGCTGACGACGCGCAAGAAGGCGCAACCCGCCGCCGGGCTGGCTCGCCTGGACACAGTGCGCACGGTGAGGGTTCCGGCGCAGCCTGCGGCGCGCGAGTCGGCGCTGGCGGCTGGGCCGCGAAGCACCCGACCGCAGCGACCGGATCCCGACTGGGCATACCGCAAGTTGGCCCGTGTGTCCGAGATGATGAGCGACGAAGGGGTTACTGCGGTGGTGTGCTCCGACGCCAAAGCCCACAACTTCGCGCTCTCGGTGGCCGAGCGGCATCCCGATATCCCGGTGCTGCCGGATCCGGGCATCGCCAGCCGGATCTTGACCGAACTCGCCGAACGGGGCATCCCCGCCACGTACCAGTCGGTGCATGACCTGCTCGACCCTATGCGCCCGGCCCCACCTCCCCTGCCCAAGTACTTGGTGGACCGGTCAGCACGTCCGCCCCTGGTCGTGTCGCTGGTGAACGACATCGAAGCGGTTGCCTCCCGCGTGCACAAGGTCGCACGAACGTTGGCCGACGCCGGCTACCAGTCCGTCGTCCTGGCGGCCAGCCCAGCCGAGGAGCCGCAGGGCGACTGGTACCGCGTCGGCGGTGCCGCGGTGCTGCGGCTGCCCGTGGACCGGCGCCAGCACCACGCTGCGACGGATTCCCCACCCGCGTCATGGCCCGTGCGGCTCCTCGGCTATCGCAGCGCAGCGCAGGACCTGGCCGCTTGGCGCAAGCTGATGCGCACCGAGGAGCTCGCCGGCACGGGACGCCGACCCCCCATGGCGGGCCGGTTGCGGGGCCGGGTGGTGGAGTTGCGCAGCTGGCTGTACCGGACCAATCAGCGGTCGTTCCTCAGCGAGGAGCACCGGGCGGATCACCACCGGCGCCGGGCGCGATCGATCACCGCCCGTTTCCGCCGGACCGATCCGGAGTCGGCCTTCCCATTGATAGGAGACATCGAGGAAGCCTTCGCCCCTGCGCTCGACGAGCTGAAACCGGCGGCCATACACGTTCAGGACCCGATGATGCTGGGCATCGCGGTCCGCAGCCGGAACCGGCTGCGGCGCCTCGGCATCGACACGGCACTTGTCTTCGACGCCCACGAGTGGACCCGGGATGCCACGAGCGATCATGCCCTGGAGGTCTCAGCGATGATAGGGCTGGAGAACCGGCTGGTGGGCGAGATGTCGGACTGCGTGGCCGTGTCGCAGGACATGGCCGAGGAGATGGCGGCACGGTTCCCGCTGTCACGACCCCCCACCATCGTCCCCGACGCCCCGTGGTCCGGATCCGAATGCGACGACGCCGATGTCCGCTCCGACGCGGGAGTGCCTCGGGGAACCCCGCTGGTCGTGTACACCGGGGTGCTCGAGCCGGGGAGCGGGGTGGAAGACCTCGTCGCGGCGCTGGGTCACCGCCCCCAGTTGCACGCGGCCGTAATCGGGCAGGGCGGTGCCCAGCAGCGATGGCTGCGCCAGCGGGCGCGGCAAGCGGGGGTCGCGTCCCGGCTGCATTTTGTGGACCCTGTTGTCGACGACAAGGCGACTTCATACCTGCGCACGGCCGACGCCGGAGTGGATCCGCGGCGACCGGCGCCGGAAGGCCACTCGCCGGTTCCGACGCCGTACCGGGACTATGTGGTGGCAGGACTGCCCGTGGTGGCCACCGACGTGGGCACCAGCGCCGCGGAGATCCGCGGCACTGGTGTCGGGGTCGTCTGCGCAGCCGGCAGACCGAAGGCGCTGGCGAAGGCCATCGACAAGGTCCTGGCCGACCCAGGCCCGTTCCAGTCGCGCATCACCGCGGAGCTGCAGCAGGAGAATTCCTGGCAGGCCCGCGGCCAGGGCCTCGTACAGGTCTACGAGCGGCTGTTGGGACCCGCACCGCAACGCCGGCGGCACGACGGGGTGCTCATCGGCGCCACGAACTCCGCTGGGCAGGCCTACGAATGGGCCCGCAGCCTGCGCGAGGCCGGGATCGCCGCCACATCTATGGACTTGCGCTCCCACGACAACCCGTTCACCCACCGCGTGGACCATGCGCTCCCCCGGGCTGGCATCGACACGTTGGACCGCAAGGTGCAGCTGCTGCTCCACGAGTTGGTGGACCGGTCGGCGGTGATCATGGAATCGGGGATCCGCATCGCCGCACCGGAAACTGGGGACGTTCCGCCCCGCAGCCACGGCTTCCGGGAGGCCCGCGCCCTGCGGGACTCCGGGACCGCGGTGGCGCTGCTGTTCCACGGATCGGACATCCGCCGGCCCGATATCCACCTGCGCACCCATCGCTGGTCGCCCTTCGCCAATCCGCGGGCCGCGGCGCTGACTGCCGAACTGCGCAAGCGCACGCGCGTGGCCCACGAGGAACTTGCGGCGTGGGAAGGCCCGGTCATGGTCAGCACTCCCGACCTTGTCCCCATCACCCCCGGCTCCGTGTGGAACCCGGTCGTGGTCGATGTGAATCGCTTCCCGGCGGCGGCCCGCAGGCATGACCCGGGCGACGGGCCGCCGGTGGTGCTGCACATGCCGTCTCGCTCGCTGCTGAAGGGCTCCTACCTCATCGACCCGGTGTTGCGCGGGTTGGCCCGCGAGGGTGTCATCCGCTACCGGCGCGTCGAACGGGTACCGCATGAGGCCGTGGCGCAACTGTTCGCCGAGTGCGACATCTTCATAGACCAGTTGGGGATGGGTATCTTCGGGGTTGCGCCGTTGGAGGCCATGGCAACCGGGGCGGCGGTGATCACCGACCCCGGGCCGGAGGCGCTGGCCGCCTACGGCGAAGATGTCCCGATCGTCGATGTGGATCCGACGACCGTCGAAAGCGCGGTGCGCGACCTTGCGGGTGACCATGAACGGCGCCGGCATCTGTCGCAGGTGGGCCGCGACTTCGTGATCCGCCACCACGACGGCCGCCGTTCGGCGGCTGCGATGGCCGGGGCACTGGGACTCCGGCCCGACCACCCGGCCTAGGCCGCGGGGTGCGGCCGTAGGGCCGGCGACAGCCTTGGATAGGGTCGCCGAATGCAGGTCGTGAGCGTGGTGGGGGCGCGGCCCCAGTTCGTCAAGCTTGCGCCGGTGGCTGAGGCATTGGCGGCGGCAGGGATCGACC
>JAQAZZ010000063.1:0-5606 GCA_032127075.1 Micrococcales bacterium
CTCGAGCCGCTGATCGCGGCGACCTTCGAGCAACTCTGGGCCGACGGACTCCTCGACGGGCGTATCGAGTGGATGGATGCGGTGGCCAACCGGTTGCCGATGGTGATCGTCGGCGCGATGATCGGTGTCCCGGAGGCTGACGTCGACCAACTGGCGCATTGGGGGTTAGCCAGCACCCAACTGCTGGACGGCCTGATGTCAGCCGAAGAGTTGGCCGCGTCGATGACCGCGATCGGTGAACTCAGCGGTTATATCGTCGATCGGCTTCGGGAGGCGGCCAGGGAACCGCAGGACGACCTGATGGGCGTGCTGGCCACCGCCTGCACCAACGGTGAACTGGACCGGTTCACCGCCCAGCTCATCCTCGTCTCGCTGTTCAGCGCGGGCGGGGAGTCGACGGCCTCGCTGCTGGGCACCGCGGTGGACATCCTCGCCACCAATGCCGACCTTCAACGTCGGGTGCGTGATAACCCCAATCTGCTGGGTGCCTTCATCGAGGAGACGCTGCGCTTGGAGCCACCCTTCCGAGCGCACTACCGACACGTTCTGCGCGATACCGAACTGGCCGGTGTCGCGCTGGCAGCCGGGTCCCGCGTGCTGCTGCTCTGGGGTGCGGCCAACCGCGACCCCGAGCACATTGACGCGCCCAACGAGTTCCGGCTGGACCGGCCGGAAACCAAGGGGCACATGACATTCGGCAAAGGTGCGCACTTCTGTCTGGGGGCGGCGCTGGCCCGGTTGGAGGCGGCGACCGTGTTGCCGATGCTGTTGGAACGCACGACCTGGTTCGACGCCCTCGATGTCGGACCATGGCTTCCGAGCGTGCTCGCGCGACGCCGCGAATACCTGGGCCTCGCCGTCCGCTAGATCGCCGTCGGCGCAGAGTCCGCGGGAATCAGGCGTTGTCGGCGTTGGCTCGGGGGAACCCGCCGCCCTGCGGGAAGAGTGGGAACACCACGTCGTCGAGTTTCTCGGCGTCCCCTGCCGTCCGGTTCACCGTGGCCCCCCAGATGTTGCCGTCCGGTGACACTGCCAGCGCCCACGCGTGCCCCCGGGTGTCCTGGCGCACCACCTCGGGGCTGCCGGTCACCGCACCGCTGGCTTGGGCCAACCGCACCGCCACCGTCTGCTTGGTATTGACCAGGTTCACCAGGACCGTGCCGTCCAGTGCCGCACAGCCCGCCACCCCGGGCCGTTCCGGCCAGGTCCACACCGTCGTGGCCTGACCGTCCGGGCCGATGCGCTGCAACCGATCGCCGGCCGGGGCGCGGTCGGTGACGTAGAGCGCCTCGTCGCCCGGATCAAGGCACATCCCGCCGCCGGCACCCATTCCGCTGAGCGCGGTCGTTGGCGGGGCCTGTCCCTGAGTTGTTGGCTGCTCGATGCGGATCACCTTGCCGGCCAGTGATTTCGGGTCGTTGGCCAATCCGGGATCGCCGGCATCGCCGGTCTGCACGACCAGCGTCGTCGGACTGGTGAAGATCAGCGAACCGGTATTGCCCGCCGCGCCCTTCGGGATCCCGGTGAGCAGATCCTTGGGCGCGTCGCCGTCGGCGATGCGCACCACCCGATTATCGGTCGGGGTGCTGATGTAGGCGTACATCAGCCGGTCCTGGGAGTAGGTGGGCGACAACGCGATGTCCATCAGCCCGCCGTCACCGCCCCCGTCGACCGGAATCACTAGTTTGACCTTCGGCTCCGCACTGACCGACACCTCCTTGACCGCGCCGGTGGTGCGCTCGGCGACCAGGGCGGTTCGGGCATCAGAACCCATGATGAGACCGCTGGTGGATTCCAGGCAGCCCTGCATCACACCGGGAGCCGGGCAGGCCTTGGGGAACGGTTTGGGCGGCAGCGGCGGCGGCGGGGGCGGGGTGGACTTCGGACCCGGCGTCAGTTCGGGTGGGGTGGTGAACGGTTGGGACACCGCGTCGTCGAAACGGGCGCACCCCGAGGCGCCCAGGGTGACGACGGCGCACAGCACGGCCAGGCTCCCGACCGACCTACGCAATCCCATGGAAGTCAGGCTACGGACAGGGCGGTGGCATCCGCCACGGAGGCGCCGCCAGCGCGGCCCAAATCCCCGGTTTGGAGGCCGATTGCACTTACCCTTGGCCTGTGACGAGCCCGAGTTCTGAACCCGGCTGGCAGCGCCCCGGGGATTCCGCGGCGCGGCCGGCGTCGGCCCGCTTGGTCGACCCCGAAGACGACCTCGCTGCGGCGAACTACGGCGGGGACTTCGCGACCACCCGAATCCCGCCGTTCGGTGCCCCGGAGGCTCCGGCCGGGTCGATACCCCCGCCGACCTCGTCGGCGGCCGGCTACGGACTATTTCAAGACCCTGAACCGCTCCCGTACGTGCAACCCGTCGCCGACGTCGCCCACCCGGTGGCGTCGCCGCTGGAGATCGCGCCCGTTGATGCCGAGCAGCGGTTGAAGGCGGCCGGCCGGCGCGGCACCCAGGATCTGGGACTGTTACTGCTGCGGGTCGCCCTCGGCGTGGTGTTCATCGCCCACGGTCTACAGAAGGCCTTCGGATGGTGGGGAGGCGAGGGCCTGGACGGGTTCAAGGCCGCCCTGATCGAGGCCGGTTATCAGCACGCCGAACTTCTCACCTACGTCGCTGCGGGTGCGCAGATCGCGGCTGGAGTGCTCCTGGTGCTTGGGTTGTTCACCCCGGTGGCAGCGGCCGGAGCACTGGCTTTCCTGGTCAACAGCGTGCTCGTGACGTTTTCCGCCCAGCGCGAAGACGGGGGTCTTTTCGTCCTGGGCTCTGACGCCGAGTACCTGCTGGTGCTCACGGCGCTGGCGGCGGCGATCATCCTGGTCGGGCCCGGTCGTTACGGCTTCGACGGTGGACGGGGTTGGGCCCGCCGACCGTTCATCGGGTCCTTCCTCGCGCTACTGCTGGGAGCGGGCGGCGGCGTGGCGGCCTGGCTGTTCCTGCACGGCATTAATCCCTTCGCCTGACAGCTAGTCAGGACCGGTAGGGATTGGGCACCCGGCCGGCGCTTGCTGCGGTGAGTCTGGGCAGTGTCGCGAAGGTGACCGCCGGCAGCAGCAGGGTCTCGCCGCCGGCCCGGCACGCCCGTGCCCACCCGCCCCGGTTGAACCTCAGGCCCTCGATATCCGACCATGGCACGGTTCGGGTGGTCAGCAGCGATCGGGCGGACACGGTGTCCTCACCGGCCACGGTGCGCAGGCGCACGATCGCCGCCGAGGCGAGGATCGGAATGATCAGCAGCCCCAACGCCCAGTTTCCAAGGGCCGGGATGAGTATCAGCGTGCTGACAGCGAGGACGATGGAAGCGGAATGGGCCATCGGCGAGATCCGGATCACCACATCGTTCGGACCGGGTGAATGAGTTTCCCCGGTGCGCATCCCCGCATCATTGCATCCCGGCATCCGGTGCCCAACGGCGCGGCAGCATCTCTGAGATTTGACGCCCGAGTCGTGCCGCGGCTACCATCAGCCACTATGGCAACCGCCGGAAAGCTCGTAGTAGTAGGTCAGCGCGCTGATGCCGCGCTCGTCCCAGTCCGGGTCTAGCCAGTCGCATCAGCGCGCAACCCTCGTACAGCTGCCCAGCTGTCGGGGGTTTTTTCTTGCCCCAGGAAAACCAACGAGAATATCGAGGACACAGTGAGTGCACCTGCTACGCGAGCACCCGGGCTGTCGGCCCACGCCACCGAATCCAACGGCGCCCACGACGTCGCGACCTTGGTTAAGCACGCCAAGCGCGTCCCCGTCCAACAGATGACCGGCGCCGAAGCGGTGGTCCGAGCGCTCGAGGAACTCGGGGTCGAGGTGATCTTCGGCATCCCGGGTGGGGCGGTGCTGCCGGTCTACGACCCGCTGTTCGATTCGAAGAAGCTGCGCCACGTCCTAGTTCGCCATGAGCAGGGCGCCGGGCATGCCGCCAGCGGCTACGCGCATGCCACCGGACGGGTTGGGGTGATGATCGCCACCTCCGGTCCGGGCGCCACCAACCTGGTGACCCCGCTGGCCGACGCCCAGATGGATTCCATCCCGGTCGTCGCGATCACCGGCCAGGTCGGCCGGTCGCTGATTGGTACCGACGCCTTCCAGGAAGCCGACATCACCGGTATGACGATGCCGATCACCAAGCACAATTTCCTGGTCCGCGATGGTGACGACATCGCCCGCTCGATCGCCGAGGCGTTCCACATCGCCTCCACCGGGCGCCACGGCGCCGTGCTCGTCGACATTCCCAAGGACGTGCTGCAGGGTCAGTGCACCTTCTCGTGGCCGCCGGAGTTGGACCTGCCCGGATACAAGCCCAACACCAAGCCGCACAGCCGCCAGATCAAAGAGGCCGCCAAGTTGATCGTCGCGGCCCGCAAGCCGGTGCTGTACGTCGGCGGCGGAGTGATCCGAGGTGAGGCCTGTGACGAATTGCTGGAACTGGCCGAACTGACCGGCATCCCGGTGGTGACCACGTTGATGGCCCGCGGAGCGTTCCCGGACAGCCACATCCAAAACCTGCGGATGCCCGGGATGCACGGCACCGTGGCCGCGATGGCCGCCCTGCAGCGCAGCGATCTGCTGATCACCCTCGGCGCCCGTTTTGACGACCGGGTGACCGGCAAGCTGGACACCTTCGCGCCCGATGCCAAGGTGATCCACGCCGACATCGATCCGGCTGAGATCGGCAAGAACCGGCCCGCCGACGTCCCGATCGTGGGAGACATCAAGGCCGTCATCGGTGAACTGATCGCCGTGTTGCGTCAAGACCGCGGCGGAGATCAGCGGATCGGCAACGAAGGGGTCTGCGACCCCGACCTGGCCGACTGGTGGTCCTACCTCAACGGACTCCGCGAGACCTACCCGCTGAGTTGGGATCCGCAGTCCGACGGCAGCCTCAGCCCGGAGTACGTCATCTCCGAGCTGGGCAGGATCGCCGGGCCGGACGCCATCTACGTCGCCGGGGTGGGCCAGCACCAGATGTGGGCGGCGCAATTCATCTCCTACGAGAAACCGCGCACATGGCTCAACTCCGGTGGACTGGGCACGATGGGTTATGCCGTCCCGGCGGCCATGGGCGCCAAGATGGCCTGCCCGGATGCCGAGGTGTGGGCGATCGACGGCGACGGCTGCTTCCAGATGACCAACCAGGAATTGGCCACCTGCGCGGTCGAGGGGGTTCCGATCAAGGTGGCCTTGATCAACAACGGCAACCTCGGCATGGTCCGTCAGTGGCAGACGCTGTTCTACGGCGAGCGCTACAGCCAGACCGACCTGTCCACCCACAGCCACCGGATCCCCGACTTTGTCAAACTTGCCGAGGCACTTGGATGTGTCGGATTGCGTTGTGAGCGTGAAGAGGACGTCGACGACGTGATCAACCAAGCTCGCGCTATCAATGACCGGCCGGTGGTGATCGATTTCATCGTCGGCGCCGACGCCCAGGTGTGGCCGATGGTCGCCGCCGGCGCCGGTAACGACCAGATCATGGCGGCGCGCAATATCCGCCCGCTGTTCGACGAGGACAACTCCGAGGGGCGCGCATGATGGGTACTGCTACTTCGGGTACTTCCAGGACTGTCACCCACACCCTCTCGGTCCTCGTCGAGGACAAGCCCGG